>JANLQJ010000412.1:0-29067 GCA_031367715.1 Hyphomicrobiaceae bacterium
CCAACCCCCGTGTCGGCGATAATGTGGGGTCTCACCCCACTTCTGCTAGCGTCGCAGTGTCGGGATGATCCACGTCAATCGCAAAGTGCTCTAGCAGCAGCGTGGCATGTCAACCGACCGCACCGTCATCATTCTCTCCCCTCATTTCCCGCCGTCGAACTTGGCAGGCGTGCACCGGGCGCGGCATCTGGCCAAGCACTTGCCGGCGCATGGCTGGCGTCCCATCGTACTGTGCGTCGATGAACGCGAACACGAGCAACAGCTCGATGCCGATCTGGCACAGCTGGTGCCGCAAGACGTGGCAATCGAGAAAGTGACCGCCGCGCCCGCACGGCTGTCGCGACTGGCCGGTGTGGGTGATCTTGGCATCCGGGCGTTCACCCAGCTACGGCGCCGGCTGATGGACATCATCGCGCGGCAGCACGTCGATGCCGTCCTCATCACTGGCTCGCCGTTTTATCCGATGCTGCTGGCACCACTCGTTCGCGCCAAGTTCGGCATCCCCGTTGTTCTCGACTTTCAGGACCCGTGGGTTTCGGCTCATGGGGCAAGCCATCCGGTGCGCTCGAAGGCGGACCTGGCCCATCGCCTGTCACGCCGACTTGAGCCTCGCGCCCTTGGTGGCGCGACCTTCGTGACGTCGGTCTCCGAAGTGCAGAATGACCAGATGGCAGGCCGCTACGCCTGGCTCGATCGCGAGCGCATGGCCGCCATACCCATCGGCTGCGACCCTGACGATTTTTCCGCGCTGCGTCGTCTCGGCGACACATCTGGGCGTCAACATCTGGCTGCCGGGCTGATCAATCTGAGTTTCGTCGGCACCTGCATGCCGCGGTCCGGCCCGCTGATGATCGCGTTCCTCGAAGCCGTCGCGCATCTGCGGGCGACGCATCCTGCCGCCATGGGCCAAGTGCGCCTCAATTTCATCGGCACCAGCAACCAGCCAAACGCGATCGACGAATTCCGCATTCTCCCGCTGGCCAAAGCCGCTGGCCTTGCCGACGCCGTGCATGAGGTGTCGCAGCGAGTGCCTTATCTCGAGGCGCTCGGCGTGCTAGCTCACTCCGACGGCCTCTTGCTGATCGGATCCGACCAGCCGCACTACACGGCCTCCAAGATCTATCCGGCCTTGATGGCGCAGCGTCCCTATCTGTCGCTCTTGCATCGATCCAGCAGCGCGCACACTATTCTCTCGCAGACCGGTGGTGGAATCGCTGTCAGTTTCTGCTCCACCGCCGAACTCGAAGCCTGCAAGGCCAACATTGGCGCGGCGCTGCTCCAGCTTGTCACTGCGCCTCAAACGCTGCCACCCGCCAATCCCGCCGCCTGTTCCAGCTTCACCGCGCGCGCCATCGCCGGGCGCTTTGCCGCAGTATTCGCGAGCATCGCCCAGGATGTCACCGACGTTCTGCCCGCAGCGCCAGTACCATTTCACCGCTCCTATTGAGCTGAATGCCGAGCCTATCTGGAGCGAACCTCTTGCGATCCTCGCGAACTGCGATTGCCAAACCCCTGCAGCGTACATTGGCCCGCACGCTCAAACGGATGTTGGCATCACGCGGGTTGCGGCTTGATTACCTGCAGCGCGATTTCGACCGTCAGCCAATCGATGCTTACTCCAAGAGCAAGCTGTTCGCGGCCATGGGGGGGAGTTTCGCCCAATGGAACGCGCGACAGCGCGTGTTTGCCGGCGCGCAGGATTTCGACGCCACGGCGGCCACCGCTCAATTCTATCAGCGCTGGCTGGACACCCCCTTTGGCGAACAGCAGGGCGGCAGCCGTTTCAACAATCTGCTGTGGTTGTTCTTGATTGCGAAGTCATACCGACCCTCATTGATCGTCGATAGCGGGACTTATCAAGGTGCCAGTGCCTGGGCCCTCTGGCTTGGCCAACCCGAGGCTGAGATTGTCAGTTTCGACATCGACCTCGCGAACCTAAAACTGCGCTGCCCAAGTATCATTTACGTGGCAGACGATTGGTCGCGAACCCGGTTCGAACGCTTGAAGGACCGCCGGGTTCTGGCCTATTTTGACGATCATGTGGACCAGATCAAACGCCTCCTCGAAGCATCAGATCGGGCCTGCCAGATCGCTATTTTCGACGATGACTACCCTGTCACTTCGTTCCAGGCCATGGCGCCCAATGCATCCGCACTGCCAAAAATCGAGTTCGCACTCGACCCCGAACTCGCAGACGGGCTTAGACTCGAGTGGAGATCGCGCAGTGGACCCCAGAGCTGGATCGTGGATCGCGGCTATCTCGATCGCGGGCTCTCGGTGATCGCCTCGACGGAGCGCCTGCCGAACACCAGCCTGATTACCGGCATTCATCAGACGCCATTCCGTATCGTGTCAATCACCCCACGGCAGGAGCACTAGCCATTGCGGCTTGCCGTGCTCATTTCGCACCCGATCCAGTATTATGCGCCGATCTTCCGGGCGCTTGCGGCCCGTTGTGATCTTCAGGTTTTCTTCGGGCAGCAACTGAACCCCAACCAGCAGAAGTCTGCTGGTTTCGGCACCGCCTTCGAATGGGACGTGGACCTTACGTCCGGTTACCCATTCACATTTCTCAGGAATGTCGCGCGCAATCCAGGGCCTGATCGCTTTCTAGGGTGCGATACGCCCGAGATCGCCGGCAGACTGCGCGAGGAAAACTTTGATGCGTTGGTGGTGGCTGGTTGGTATTTGAAGTGCCACGCCCAGGCGATCTTGGCGGCCAGGCGCATCGGCTTGCCGGTGCTGGTGCGCGGTGACAGCCATCTGGAGACGCCACAGCCCGCCGCCAGGAAGATCGCCAAGTGGGTTCTCTATCCCCCGCTGTTGCGCCTGTTTGACGGGGCACTCTATGTCGGAACGAAGTCACGGGCGTACTACACGCGCTACGGTTATCCCGCCGAGAGACTGTTCCATTCACCCCATTGCGTCGCTACGGACTGGTTTTCTGTACGCGCCACGCAGCAGGCCCGGTCCGACTTGAGGACGTCTCTCGGCATTGCCGGCAGCACCACGCTGGCCCTCTTTGCCGGCAAGATGATGCCCTGCAAGCGGCCGATCGACATCGTGACGGCCGCCGCGCGCTGCCGGGCCGCCGGCGCTGACTTGCAGATTCTGGTGGCCGGCTCCGGTGAACTCGAGGCGCAGATCAAACGTCGCGCTGGCGCGCTGGCCGTGCCGATTCACATGCTGGGCTTTTGCAACCAGTCGCGGATGCCTGCGGCCTACGCAGCCAGCGACGTGCTCGTGCTCCCTTCGGCACACGAGACTTGGGGGTTGGTTGCCAACGAGGCCCTGGCCTGCAACCGTCCGGTCATCGTATCGGACGCCTGCGGCTGTGCCCCGGACCTGGCCGCCGATGGCAAGGCTGGCCGCGTCTATCGCCCCGGCGATACCGAGGCGCTGGCCAGCGCTCTGATGCAGCTGATCGCAGCCCCGCCGAGGCGCGATCTGATCCAGGCCGTCTCACAACGACATAGCGTTGCAGCGGCAGTTCAGGGAGTCATTGAGGGGTCAGCAAGTTTGATCAGCCGACGAGCCGCATCGCAACGCAGGAAGGTTGGTTGGGTTCGATGACGGCGCCAACAGGGGTGTCCCAAGTCGCGGATTGCCAATGGAGCTGAGCGCCAGGCAACGGGGCGCGGCTGGACCTTGGCGACCAGGCCGACCGGTGGCCACGCCACTGTTCCCGCCATTGGTGCTGCCGTTTGCCGGAGCGCTGGCCGTCATTGCTGCTTTCGGCAATGACCATGCCCTGGCAATTGCTGCGATAGCGGTATTGTTGGCCGGCAGTGCCCTGCTTTGGCGACCCGGAGAACCGGCCGTGTTGCTGTATGTTTTTGCATTTCAGTGGCTGCAAGTGTCGATCGGCATTTTCTATGCAAGCCTGCAGGGAATTGATCTGATGGATTTTCTGTGGCGGATCAGTCCAACCGTTCAGCTCTCGACCGCGCTCTCGCTTGTTGCGTTGGCCTGTCTGGCAACCGGCATCGCGGCGGGCGCGGGGCCGAAACGTCCCGGCCTGTCCGAACACGTCAGACAAACACTGGCGCGCCAGCCGGCGATGTATTGGTTCAAGCTTTACCTCGCGGTGAGATTGGTCGCCGCCGCCGCCGAAATGGTGGCCTATCTGGTGCCGGGGCTATCGCAACTCTTTCTGGCCATCGCCAGTTTCAAGTGGGCTGCCTTCACGATCTTCACCATCGCCACATTCGCTACGACCAACGGATCGAAACGCTTGTGGCTGAGCTGCTTTGGGCTGGAGCTGGTGTTATCGATCGGCGGCTATTTCTCAAGCTACAAGGACGTGTGCATCTATACACTGATCAGCTTAGCTGCAGTAGGGGTCCGAACAACATTTACCCGAGCCATGATCGGCGGTTCCGTCGTCGCGCTCTTGCTGGCCATGACCGTGGTTTGGACTGCCATCAAGCCCGACTACCGCAATTTCGTGAGCGGCGGCCTGCAGGCCCAAGTGGTTACAGTTGGGCTGCAGCAACGCTGGGACAAACTCAATGACCTGATATCCCAACTCGACAGCGCCAAGATTGATCAGGCAGTGCTGCAGACGGTCCAGCGCCTGTCCTATGTCGAATTTCTCGCTGCCGTCCTGGATCACGTGCCAGACGCCGTCCCCCATCAGCACGGCTCGCTATGGCTCGATGCCATAACCAGACCATTCATGCCGCGCCTTTTCTTTCCAGAAAAGCCTGTGCTTGACGATTCGGAATTGACACGGACCTACACCGGTCTAGCCATTTCCGGCTCCGAGGTGGGCACCTCCATCAGTATTGGCTATGTGGGCGAAAGCTACATCGATTTCGGTGTCTTCGGCATGATGCTGCCGATTTTCATGCTCGGTTACGCCATGGGCCGGCTCTATCGTTGGCTGGCGTTCCAATCCAAGCCCGGTTCGTTGCTGGGCATGTCGCTTGCCGCGCCTTGCATGATGACCGTTTCAACCTTTGAGATCGCACTCGCAAAGACAATCGGCGGCTTTATCGTTTCGGCGCTCGTGGCATTGCTGATCGTGATCGTCGTCCTGCCCCGCGTCCAGCGCTGGCTGCCAGTTTGAGGCACCAACATCGGGCATCGGGGACAACCGGCTGGCCGGGCATCACCCACGTGATCGCGGGTCTGGCGCAAGACCAGGGCGGTCCCTCCTATAGCGTGCCGGCACTGGCTGCGGCGCTGGCGCGGAACGGAACGATCGTGCGCCTGCGCAGCGTCGAGGAGCAAGGCCGGCCGATTGGCGATGCCAATGGCCTTGAGCGGTATGCGCATCCTCCAGGCGGTGGTCCACTTGACTTGCAGTTGCGCAGGTCACCCGAACTTTTGCAGGCGCTCAAAGCTGATGCCTGTGCCGGCGCCATCCTACACGCGCACGGCCTTTGGCTCATGCCCAATGTTTACCCGGCCTGGGCCAAGCGGCGTGCCAACGCGGGGGTTGCAGTGGTTCAATCCCCGCGCGGCATGCTGGGTCGCGAGGCACTAAAGATCTCAGCTTGGAAAAAGCGGCCGTTCTGGTGGATTTTTCAGCGCTCGGCGCTCGCAGCTGCGGACTGTCTCCATGCCACGGCGCGATCGGAGCACGAGGAGATCCGCGCCGTGGGGTTGAAGGCCCCGGTGGCCATTGTCCCCAATGGCATTGACCTGCCAATGCTGAGCGAGTTCTCGCGTCCCGAAGCAAGCAAACGGGTAGCACTGTCGCTCGGACGCATCCACCCCAAAAAGGGTCTCGATCGACTGGTCCGCGCCTGGGCGCAAATCGAGTCCGAATTCCAAAGCTGGAACCTCCGCGTTGTCGGCCCGGGCGAACTAGGTCACGACCATGAGTTACGCGCCTTGGCCCGCTCGCTTCGAGCCAAGCGGATCAGCATCGAAGCTCCGATCTATGGCGAAGCCAAATTGGCGGCCTATCGCGGTGCCGATCTCTTCATCCTGCCAACCCTGAATGAGAATTTCGCAATGTCAGTCGCCGAGGCACTTGCTGCCGAGATACCCGTGATCTCAACCAAGGGTGCGCCGTGGCCGGGGCTGGAGACCGAACGCTGTGGTTGGTGGATCGACCAAGGCACTGAGCCGCTCGTTACCGCGCTGCGCACCGCCTTGGCTTTGCCCCGAGAGGCGCTTGGGGCGATGGGCACGCGCGGTCGCGCATGGATGGCGCGGGACTTCGGCTGGGATCGGATTGCCGTTGATATGCTCGATGTATATCGCTGGCTCAGGCTCGGTGGTGAGCCACCAAGTACCGTACGGCTCGACTGATGCAAACCGGATCGTAGCTGACAATCGGATCGCAATTGCGCATGCTCGACATTGCAGCCAACCGCCAGGCGCGAAAATGGTCGCCGTCGGAACTGGTTCGGCGCGCTCTTTGGGAGACGCTTGGCGTTCCGCTGTTCAGCTTGTCGCCGCGCCCGCTTTGGGCAGGGCGGCGCGTTATCTTACGCGCTTTTGGCGCCCGGATCGGCAACAACGTGCGCATCCATCCGAATGTACGCATTGCCGTGCCTTGGAACTTGAACATAGACGACAATGCCGCCATTGGTGAGCGCGCCATCGTCTACAGCCTTGGGCCAATTTTCATTGGGCGCGATTCCACCATTTCACAGTATGCGCATCTTTGTGCGGGCAGCCACGATTTCCGCCATGTTGCGATGCCGCTGCTGAAGCTTCCTGTCGTGATTGGCGCCGGCGCCTGGATCTGTGCTGACGCCTTTGTTGGACCGGGTGTCACGATTGGCGCCGGGGCGGTTGTTGGAGCCAGAGCGGTGGTGGTCAAGGACGTAGCCGAGGCGACGATTGTCGCTGGTAACCCTGCGCGTGTGATTGGGCGGCGCTGACGGTCGCGGAGATCATCCCAGTCACGGTTGTTGTGCCCGTCAAGAACGAGGAGCGCAACCTGTCGCGCTGTCTCGCGGCGCTCTCGCGTTTTGCCGAGGTGATCGTGGTCGATTCCGGCAGCACCGACAGGACCCGGGAGATCGCCAGCGAGAGCTCGGCCCGGCTCATCGACTTTCGCTGGGACGGTCACTATCCCAAGAAACGGAACTGGCTTTTAATCAACCATCAGCTAATGAACGAATGGGTCCTGTTTCTCGACGCAGACGAAATTGTCGACGACACTTTTTGCAACCAGGTATCCGCCGCTATAGCTTCGGGTCGCTATGACGCATACTGGCTCAACTATACCAACCATTTCCTGGGACGGCGGCTGAGGCACGGCGTTCAACAGAGGAAACTCTCCCTGTTCAAGACCCGCGCGGGCCTCTACGAGCGGATCGAAGAGGACTCCTGGAGCCCACTCGATATGGAAATTCATGAGCACCCGCTCATCGAAGGTCCGGTCGGCGAGATCCGGGCAAAGATCCAGCACAACGATTTTCGCGGCTTCGAACACTTCCTGGATCGGCACAGAAACTATGCACGATGGGAGGCGCGGCGGCGACTTCAGCTTGAGGCCAAAGGTGACAGTCGCGACCGCTCCCTCACGGCGCGCCAACACATGAAGTACCGATACATCGAGCGTTGGTGGTTTCCAGGCTGCTACTTCGTGTACACCTACATTGTGAGGTTCGGATTTCTCGATGGTGCTGCCGGTCTTCACTACGCATTTTACAAGGCGTGGTACTTTCTGACGATACGATTACTGGTGAGTGAATTGCGCGTTCGTCACAAGGCCAGCGCAAGGTATTGAGCGCCATCGTCACCTCGTCTCACCCTGCCGGTATCCGTGCTGCACCGGATTCCTCATTGACGCCCCCATGCGCCTGATCTTCATCAATCGCTACTTCCACCCCGACTATTCGGCCACCAGCCAGATGCTCTCGGATCTCGCCTTCGCACTGGCGGAGCGAGGTCACTGCGTAAGCATCCTAACCAGCCGGCTGCGCTACGACGACCCGCAGGCCGTCCTGCCGCCATGCGAAACCATTTGTAATGTCGCCGTTAACCGCCTTTGGACCTCGCGCTTCGGGCGGCACAATCTCGCCGGCCGGGCCATCGACTATGCCACGTTCCATTTGAGCATGGCCTGGGCACTGTGGCGCCTCACCCGCCCTGGCGATATCGTCATTGCCAAGACCGATCCTCCGATGCTCCCGCTGCTGACCACTCCGATCGCACACTGGCGCGGGGCGCGCGCGGTAACTTGGCTGCAGGACTTGTTTCCCGAAGTGGCCGAGGCAGCCGGCATGTTCGAGGGCAACCTAAGTTGGCTCGCCGCGACGCTGCGTTGGCTGCGGCGGGGATCGCTGCGCAACGCCGACATGACAGTCGCGATCGGCCGGCTGATGGTCGAGAAGCTCAAGCACCTGGGCGTGCCTGAGGAACGCATCGTCTTCATTCCCAATTGGGCCGATTGCACGCTGATAACGCCCCGGGAGCATTCGACGAATCTTCTCAGGTGCGACTGGGACGTAGACGGCAAATTCGTCGTGGCTCATTGCGGCAATCTCGGTCGCGCTCATGATGCCAAGACCATCCTGGCGGCGATCGATGCCGTGGCCGCAGCAAAGCCCACAGCGGATATCGTCTGGATCTTTGTCGGCGGCGGCGCGGGGTACCAGGCCTTGAGACTCGAGGTCTGCGAACGCGATTTGAAAAATGTGCGGTTCCTGCCCTATCATTCGCGCGACCTTCTGGCCGAGAGTCTGTGCGCCGCGGACGTGCACATCGTATCACTGCTGCCCGAGTTCGAAGGACTGGTGGTGCCAAGCAAATTCTACGGCATCGCCGCAGCAGGCCGGCCAACGCTTTTCATCGGCGACACTGACGGCGAGATCGCCACGGTGCTGCGCGATGCGCAGTGCGGCTTGACCGCCAGACCGGGCGATGGTCCAGGGCTGGCCAGCTACGTGCTCGATCTGGCTGGCGATATACCGCGATGCCAAGCCATGGGACGGCGGGGGCGCGACTGGTTCGAAAAGAGCTACGACAAATCTATTGCCGTCGCGAGTTGGTGCGAGCTGATGCGGTCGCTGGAGTCTGGCCCGGCTCGGTCCGTGGCCCCGGAACCCCGCCATTCAATTGCCGTCGCCGCCCTCAGGACGCGTGCTCCAGATACCACCGGTACGTCTGCGCCAGCCCCTCCTCCAGCCCGACGCTCGGCCGCCAGCCGAGCGCCCTGAGTTTGTCGGCCGCGATCAGTTTGCGCGGCGTGCCGTCTGGCTTGCTCGGGTCGGTGACGATCGTTCCGGTAAAGCCGACCGCCTTGCCGACCGCCTCTGCCAGCTCCCGGATGGTCTGGTCCTGACCGAAGCCGACATTGATCTGTTCGTCGGCGGAGTAGTTTTTCAGGACGTGCACTAGTGCATCGGCGCAATCGTCGACATACAGGAATTCGCGCCGCGGCGTGCCAGTGCCCCAGATGGTGAGGGTCTTGGCTCCACTGTGTTTGGCCTCGTGCGCTTTTCGCATCAAAGCAGGTACCACATGGCTTGAGGCCAGATCGAAATTGTCACCGGGGCCGTAGAGATTGGTCGGCATGGCGGAGATGAAATCGCAGCCGTGTTGTTTGCGATAGGCCTGGCACAGCTTGATGCCGGCAATTTTGGCGATGGCATACCACTCGTTGGTGGGCTCGAGTGGGCCGGTCAGCAGCGCCGATTCCTGGATCGGCTGCGGCGCCAGCCTTGGATAGATGCAGGATGAGCCCAGGAACAGCAGTTTTTCGACGCCAGCGCGCCAGGCGGCCGGGATCATCGAGGTTTCGATCATCAGATTGTCATGGAGGAAATCGGCCGGGTAACTGTCGTTGGCCAGGATGCCGCCGACCTTGGCCGCGGCCACGATTACCGTCTGCGGACGGTTTTGCGCCAGCCAGGCATCGACATCGTCCGGGCGTGTCAGATCGAGTTCGGCGCGGTTGGTTGTCAACACGTGGCAAGCCTCGCTGGCCAGCCGCCGCATAAGCGCCGCCCCGACCATGCCGCGATGGCCCGCCACCCAGATGCGTTTGCCCGCGAGGCTGTAGGGGGTGCTGCTTGATCCGCTCACTGCTATTTCCGCTTGGTTGCATTTGACTCTGCAGGCACGCCAATTCCGCGCTAGTGCAACAGGTGTTTTCCACTCGCCAGAAGCTCGACCGCTTCGTTCTCCCATGGGGCGAAGGGATGGAGCCGTTCACCCCTGTTGTTCTGTCAGCAGAACATCACGCTGCTCCAGCACCCCTAATCCAACACCCGCCCTTTGCGATCTCGCTCTGATGCCACCTCCTTAAGATCACTGGCGACCATCTCGGTCACCAACTCCTTGAACGTGGTTTTGTGCGTCCAGCCGAGCCGCGCTCTGGCTTTGCTGGCATCGCCGAGCAATTGTTCGACTTCAGTTGGCCGGAAATAGCGCTGGTCGATCTGCACTAACTCCGCGCCCGACTTGGCGTCGCGGCCAACCTCGTCCACACCTTTGCCGGACCAGACAATCTTTCGCCCGACCTCGCCGAATGCCGCCTCGACAAACTGGCGCACCGAGTACATTTCGCCGGTCGCCAACACGTAATCGTCGGCTTGCGGCTGCTGCAGCATCAGCCACATGCCTTGCACGAAATCGCGCGCATGGCCCCAGTCGCGGCGAGCATCGAGATTGCCGAGATACAGCCGCTTCTGCAGCCCCAACTGGATGGCGGCGACGCCGCGCGTGATCTTGCGGGTGACGAACGTTTCGCCGCGCATCGGGCTTTCGTGATTGAACAGGATGCCGTTCGAGGCGTGCATCCGATAGGCTTCGCGGTAGTTGACCGTGATCCAAAAGGCATAGAGTTTTGCGGCCGCATAGGGCGAACGCGGATAGAACGGCGTAGTCTCGCTCTGCGGCACCTCGCGCACCTTGCCGTAGAGTTCCGAGGTGGAGGCCTGATAGAAGCGCACCCGTTCGGTCAGGCCCAGGATGCGGATAGCTTCCAGCAGGCGCAGAGTGCCGACGCCGTCGGCGTTGGCGGTGTATTCCGGCGTCTCGAAGCTGACCTGGACGTGGCTTTGCGCCGCCAGATTGTAGATCTCGGTCGGCTGAATGTCCTGCACCAGACGGATCAGGTTGGTGGCATCGGTCAGATCGCCGTGATGCAGGAAGAAGCGCGTCTCATGCTCGTGCGGATCGACATAGAGCGCATCGACGCGCCCAGTATTGAACGAGGACGAGCGCCGCTTGATGCCGTGCACCACGTAACCTTTGTCCAGCAGCAGCCGCGCCAGATAGGCGCCGTCCTGCCCGGTAACGCCGGTGATCAGTGCGCGCTTGCTCAACGCAGGTGTCGCCTTTGACATTCCAATACCCTTTATCAGTCTGCGACCTTAGCGCCGCCGTCAAATAGCACTCAACTGCCCGGTACCGACCTTGACCTGAACCTTGCGGCTCAACAATTCCATCAGCACGACCAGCCGATCCTTCTCGCCGATTGAAACAATGGTGGCAATCAGTCCGTCAAACGGCCCGCTGCTCATGCGCACCTGCTGGCCGACCTCAAACGGTTTGGCCGGTCGCGCGATCAGCCCGTCCCGCTCGCGCTGCTTGAGAGCATCGACAAAGCCATCGTCGACCAGCCCGAGTTGGTCGCCAAAGCGGATCAGCGCGCGCACGCCGATGGTCGAGAGCACCGGACGCCATTGATTGCGATCGGTCGCCAGCCGCACGAACAGGTAGCTCGGAAACAGCGGCCGCGCCACTTCGGTGTAGCGGTGCGCCAGCTTCAGCCGCTTGGAAATCATTGGGCAATAGGCTTCGAAGTCTTGCCGTCGTAGATGCTGCAAAGCCAGGGCTTCGCGGCTCGGTTGCGTATTCACAACCGCCCAGACGGAGGGCGCGCAGGGCAAGCGCCGGTCGCTCATTGGGTCACCTCGAACTCGAACGCAATATCCTTATCGATCGTCTCCGGCCGAGTATATGAGCGGGCAATCGCGCGTCAACCTGGCAGGCCGGCCGCGCACATCGACCATAGTTGGGTGCAGCGGGCGCCAGAGCGGCAATAGGCAAGTACCGGAGCGGGCAGCTCGGCGATGGCCCGATCGAAGTCGGCCAGGTTCTGCGGCGTGATCATGCCCGAGATCACCGGCACATGCCGCACCGCCATGCCGTGCTGGCGCGCCGCCACGGCGATCTCCTCAAAGCGCGGCTGGCCCGGCTGTTCGCCATCCGGCCGGTTGCACATGATGGAGCGGTAGCCGGCCGCCGCGATGGCGGCAATATCGGCGGCGACGATCTGCGGCGCGACGGCGTAGGCTGGGGTAATATCTTTGGCTTGCATGGCGATTGGCCCGGTCTGTTGGCGGCTCGGCGCACTATGGTCCGGAGGCCAGCGGGACGCAAACTCCTTGCTGTCCACCCTGTTTTCTCAGTATGCACGGGGCCGAACTCAAAGGGCGAGGATTCTATGCGTGAGCTGCTCGGCTTCATTAGCTATCTGGTCGGACTCTACACTTGGGTGGTGATTGCCGACGTTATCTTGAGCTGGCTGATGCAGCTCAATATCGTCAATCCCTATCAGCCGACGGTGCGGTCGATCGCGCAATTGCTACATTCGGTGACCGAACCGCTGCTGCGGCCGATCCGCAATATGCTGCCAAAAACCAGCGGCATCGATTTCTCGCCATTCGTGCTGCTGTTGGCCTGCTACTTTGTGCAGAGCGTGGTGCTGCCGAACATCGCCAAGCTGTTTTGACGCAGGCGGCCAGCCTGCTCTGGCGAGCAGTGCCGCGAGGGCTGGTGTTGTCCATCCGGCTGACGCCGAAATCCTCGCGCGATGAGGTGACCGGTATCCAAGCGCAAGGCGACGGTCCGAGGTTGGCCGTCAGGGTGCGGGCGCTCGCGAACCAGGGCGCGGCGAATACGGCCCTGCTGGTCGTGCTGGCGAAATGGCTCGGCTTGCCAAGGAACCGGCTGGAGCTGATCGCAGGGGGTAAGTCGCGAGCCAAGCAGGTGGCCATCGCGGGAGACGGCGCCGAGCTTGAAAGACTGCTGAGTGATCTCTTGAAACCACAATAATAATCAATAGCTTGGAGACGTCAAACTCATGGCGCAAATTATCGACGGCAAGGCGGTTGCAGCCGAACTCAGAGCCAGCATCGCCAAAGTCGTGGCCTTACTGAAGTCCGCGCACGGCCTGACGCCGGGGCTCGCGGTGGTGCTGGTGGGCGAGGACCCAGCCAGCCAGGTCTATGTGCGCAACAAGGCCAAACAGACCGCCGAGACCGGCATGCTGTCGCTGGAGCATAAGCTGCCAGCGACGACGTCGGAGGTGAATCTGCTCACGCTGGTCGCCAAACTCAATGCCGATGCGGCCGTGCATGGCATCCTGGTGCAGCTGCCGCTGCCCAAACACATCGACAGCCAGATGGTGCTGGCGGCCATCGATCCGGCCAAGGATGTTGACGGTTTTCACCCCATCAATGTGGGCAAGCTGGCGACCGGCCAAAAAGCCCTGGTGCCCTGCACGCCCTTGGGTTGTATTATCCTTGCCAAGCGCGCCAAATCCGATTTGTCGGGCCTGGAGGCGGTTATCGTTGGCCGCTCGAACATCGTCGGCAAGCCGGTGGCGCAACTGCTGCTGGCGGAAAACTGCACTGTGACAATCGCTCATTCGCGCTCGCGTGATCTGCCTGGAATCTGCCGCCGCGCCGATCTGCTGGTGGCCGCCGTGGGCCGTCCCGAGATGATCAAGGGCGACTGGGTCAAGCCCGATGCCATCGTCATCGACGTCGGCATCAATCGGCTGGAGAGTGGCCGCTTGGTCGGCGATGTCGACTATGCCGGCGCCTCGGCGGTGGCGGGTGCCATCACGCCAGTGCCAGGCGGGGTCGGGCCGATGACCATCGCCTGCCTGTTGCGCAATACCGTGCAAGCCGCTTGCGCGATCCGCAGCGTGCCAATGCCTAGCTTGTGAGCGGGCGCAACAGGGTCAGGATTTGTGAATCAGGATCATTCAATTTGGTCCGTTTGGCGGCACACGACCAAACTGCATGTCTGCCATGCACGCAGCCTTTCGCTGCGCTGCAATATTCATGTTGCACTGCACAACGAACCGCACTACATTACTGCCATGACGAAGATCCTCCGGTGACTGCGCTCCCGGATCTTCGGCCAGCAGACCATTCGTAGTCCCAGCTTTCCATCATCCGAGTGAGACCACCATGAAAAACGAATTCGCGACCCAGGCCGAAGACTTCATGCGCAACGCCGCCGACGTTCGCGTCCCCGAGCAGATGCAGCATTTCGCCGAAGACAGCGTTGCCAAGTCGCGCGAAGCCTATGCCAAAATGACCGTCGTTGCTCAGGACGCCCAGAAGGCGCTGGCTGAAGTCTCCACCGTCGCCACGCAGAGTGCCAAGACGCTCGGCGACAAAGTGCTGGCCAACTTGACCGCCAACACCAACGCCGTTTTCGATGCCGCCGAGGCGATGGCCCGTTCCAAGTCGATCCCCGAGGCGATGAAGTTGCAGACCACGTTCATGCAGTCGCAGATGGCCAAGGCCAGCGAGCAGAGCCGTGAGTTCTTCGAGCTCTCGACCAAGCTTGCCCAGCAGACCTTTGCGACGTTCAATACCGTCGCTTCCAAGTCGATGACCAATGGCAAGAGCGGCCTGTAATTTCGGCCCTGCGCTGCCTGACGCTTAATTCAATAAGGGGGATCGGACACCACTGTCCGGTCCCTTTTCGTTTAGCGCCATCCCGGACCCCACGTTAACGGAATAGTTACGAATTTTCTTGGCATTTGCTTTGCCCTGTTGGTCAGAAAATTAAGCCTTGCCTGCAACACTCCAGGCCTTCAGTTGGGGTCACGAGTGGCAGGCAGAGTATGGGTCGCCGGGTACTGATTATTGTCGAGAATCTGACGCTGCCGCTGGATCGGCGCGTCTGGCAGGAAGCCACCACGCTGCGCGATGCCGGCCACACCGTCTCGGTCATTTGCCCGATCGGCGGCAAGTACACGGCGTCCTACGAGGTGCTCGAGGGCATCCACATCTTCCGCCATCCGCTGCCGCTGGAGGCCTCGGGCGCACTCGGCTATCTGGTCGAATACTCCTCGGCCCTGTTCTGGGAAGCCTGGCTGTGCTTCAACGTCCTGCACAAGGTCGGCTTCGACGTCATCCAGGCCTGCAACCCGCCTGACACTATCTTCCTGATCGGCGGGTTCTTCCGGCTGTTCGGCAAGCCCTTCATCTTCGATCACCACGACATCAATCCCGAACTGTACGAAGCCAAGTTCGGGAAGCGCGGCTTTTTCCATAAGCTGCTGACCATATTCGAGCGCTGGACATTCAACACCGCCGATGTTTCCATCGCCACCAATGCCACCTTCAAGCGCATTGCGGTCGAACGCGGCGGCATGGACCCCGACAAGGTGTTCATTGTGCGCAGCATTCCGGATCTGAAACGCTTCAAGCGCATCGAGCCCGACGGGGAACTGCGCAAGGGCCGCAAGACACTGCTAGGCTATGTCGGCATCATGGGCGCGCAGGACGGCGTCGATCTGCTGGTCGAGGCCATGGCCGATATCGTGCACCGCCAAGGCCGCACAGATATTCAGTGTGCCGTGGTCGGCTCGGGCACCGAGCTGGAACCGCTGAAGAAGCTCGCCAAGGCGCGTGGTCTCGAGGACTTCGTGACGTTCACTGGCTTCCGTTCAGGCGAGCAATTGCTGGCCTCGTTCTCGGCCTTCGATGTCGGCGTCATCCCGGATCCGAAAAACGTCTACAACGACAAGATCTCGATGAACAAGGTGTTCGAGTACATGACGCTCGGCATCCCGTTCGTCGCCTTCGACCTCGACGAAACTCGCCGCACTGCTGGCGATGCCGGATTGTACGCCGCCGACAATTGCCCCAAGGATCTCGCCGCCAAGCTCCTTCAGTTGGCAGATGATCGCGAGCTGAACGCCAAGATGGGCGAAACCGGCAAGGCCCGCGCCGCCGCCGAACTGGTGTGGGAGCGCGAGCGGACAGAATTGCTGGCCGCCTATGAGCTGGCGTTTGCCGGACGCGGTGCGCTCAGGGCGCCGGTGCCGGCTACGAGAGCGGTGGCTGCAAGGTAGCTGCGAACTGCCAATCCGTCTTCAGTGTCATGTTCGGGCTTTTCCCGAGGGCCCATGGTCAGACACGCTCCATCGCCGGTGGCGAAAGCTCGACGGTGCAACGCCGCAACTGATGCCGCATGACCTGAACTTCGGAAGTCGTATTGAATCGGGTCCTCGGGACAAGCCCACGGCTGTCCGGTTCATCCAAGAACGGTCAGTATCTCGTCACCCTGCCTGCGCGGAGATGACTGTTTGGACGCCCCGCTTGCCGCATGCGGACCGCGCGGAGACAAAAGACATCCGCATCGCGATTGAACATCTTGCTATTATCCGCAAATCCACCGGATTGTTGTGGCTATTGTTTCGGTTCGCGCAAGCGGCTTAGCGGCGGCGCTGCACGATCGAGAGATTGAAACCTGTTTTACGATCGGTCCTGGGTCACGGGACTCGTCCTTAGCAGCTACGTCATGAGCATTGGTATGAACCTCTTTGATCCGCGCGCATCAACCCTGAACCGGAACGACTTCATCAGCCGTTTCGGTGGCGTCTACGAACACTCCCCCTGGGTCGCCGAGGGCGCCTACGCCGCCGGTCTGAGCCCCGCTGAGGATTCGCCTGATGCTCTCGCCGCGCGCATGGCCAGCATCGTCGAGACCGCCGGCCACGAGCGCCAGCTTGCCCTTTTGCGCGCGCATCCAGAGCTTGCCGGCAAACTCGCGATCGCGGGACACCTCACGGCCGAATCGCGCACCGAGCAGGCCTCGGCCCGGCTGGACCAGTGCAGCCCGCAGGAATTTTCCCGTTTCCAGGAATTGAACCATGCCTACAACGCCTGGTTCCAGTTTCCGTTCATCATCGCCGTGCGAGGCCTGCAGCGCACCGACATTCTCACGGCCTTCGAACGGCGCATCGGCAACGACAAAGCCGGCGAGTTTCGCGAGGCCCTCGATCAGGTACACAAGATCGCGCGGCTGCGGCTGCAGGCGATGGCCACCCAATAGCCAAAAAGGCGGACCTGGAAGGTCCGCCCTCTAGCAATTTGGCGATTGCGTCGTGTCGTCAGAACTAGAAGATGTCGTAGCGCAGGCCAATGCGAACTTCGTTGGCGTAGATGCTGCCAGTCGCCGGGTCGGTGCCGGGAATTGCGGTATCGGGCAAGCCGACATTGTGCTTGACCAGATCACCGGTATGGGCCTTGCCGATATTGATCAGGCGGTAGCCGGCATCGAGGCTGAAGCCGCGATCCAACTCACGGGTGAAGCCGGCCATCAGGGCCCAGGCAAAGTTGGACTGGTTGGCGTCTTCGATCGACGTAATGCAACCGCAGGTGTCCGTCGCCATGCCGTTATGGGCTTTGTTGGTCGACCAGCCGAGGCCGACGCCGAGATAGGGGTTGAAGCCTGCGCGGCCCGAGAAGTCGTAGTAGAGGTTGGCCAGCACGACATTGCTGTTGATGCTGAAATCGCGCGTGCCGGTCAGCGTCAGGTCGGCCGGCACCGTGAGGTAGCCATGGGCCGCAGCGTCGTTGCGATGCTCGACCGTCAGGTCGATGCGCCAGTTGGGTGACAGATACATGCCGAGACCGGCGCCATAGACCCAGCTATGGGCCAGGCTGGTGTCGGTAAGCTCAATGCCGCCCTCAGTCATCGAGGGGGCGCGATACCAGGCAAACGAACCATCGCCGCGCAGGTAGAAGCGGGAGTTGCCAGCGACGTCCATATCGCCCCGTTCGTGGGCGCTTTCGTGCATGTCGCCAAGATCGGCGGCAACGGCGGGAAGCGAGCCAGCGGCCAACAATGCCAGGCCCATGAGGGAGGCGCGAAGTGAAAGCATGGGAAGTCCTCTTCGATGTGCCGGATCGTGCGAACCGGACGGGGCGAATCGCACGGGTGGCGTGCTTGCTTGCGAGGACTTTGCGCGAGTCGCTTTAAAAATATCTTAAGCGGCGTGCCAGATCAGGCCAACAAAATGCCAGCGCCGCCAATATACGATTTGTTAGGATCGTCAGTCAGAGGACGATTTCGCCTTGGTCACGGCGGGAGCAAGCTCGGTCTCGATCGTCTCGACAGTCAGTGGACCGATGTATTTAAATGCGATCCTGCCCTTGCCGTCGACCACATAGGTCTCGGGCACGCCATAGACACCCCAATCGATCGAGACGCGGCCATTGCCGTCGGCGCCGATCTTCTCGAACGGATTGCCGAGCGTGCTCAAAAAGCGCTCGGCGTCGGCCGCGGCATCCTTCTGGTCAATGCCAAACAGCGGTACTTGCAGCCGTTCGGCGAGGGTGCCGAGCAACGGCTGTTCCTGGCGGCACGGCACGCACCACGAGGCCCAGACATTCACGATCGAGACCTTGCCGCCGCCCAGATCGGCGCTTGAAAACCCCGGGACCGCCATGCCATTGCGCGCAACACCTGGAATTGCCGGCAGCGTGAACTGTGGCGCCGGCTTGCCGATCAGCGCGGAAGGCAGATGCGAGGGATCGCCATGATAGAGCGCATAAAGAAAGCCGAGCGCCATCAGGCCGAACAGCCCGACCGGCAGCACCGCCATAAGGGAAAAGCGCTTCGGCGCCATCGCTGCAGGTGCGCCATCCGTTGCCTCGGTCGTATCGCTCACGCAAACCTCATGTCTTATCGTTGGGCATGGCCGACCGGCGGCGGATACCCTTGGCTTCCAGCTCGGCCAATGCGCGTTTCTGCACGCGGGCCGCATTGAGCGTGTACAGTGTGATTGCGCAAACGATCACGCTCGCCGCAGCATAGGCCGCCCACACATAATAGATTTCGATGCTCGCGTTGGTCATGTGGTTTGCCCCGCTGCCATCGGCTCGGAGCCCGCGGACATGCCGGCCGTCTCGGCCCGCCGCGCCCGCATGCCGGCAACCCGGCGGCGCAGGATTTCGGTGCGCATCGCGGTTAAATGTAACGCCAGGAACAGCAGCGTGAAGGCGATCGCCATCAGCAGCAGCGGCCACAGGAAGACGGCGGCGATAGTCGGGCCACCGGCGCGAAACACGCTCGCGCCTTGATGCAGCGTGTTCCACCATTCGACCGAATAGTGAATGATCGGGATGTTGACCGAACCGACAATGGCCAAAATGGCGGCGGCACGTCCGGCCTTAGTCTGGTCCTCGATGGCGTTCCAGAGCGCGATCAATCCCAGATAGAGCAGGAACAGGATCAGGAACGAGGTCAACCTTGCGTCCCAGGCCCAATAGGTGCCCCAGGTCGGCTTGCCCCAGATCGAGCCGGTGATCAGCGCCTGCAGCGTGAAGGCGGCGCCAATGGGAGCGGCGACCTTGGCCGAGACGTCAGCCAGCGGATGGCGGAAGATCAGGCCGCCGACACTGGAGACGAAGATGAAGGTGTAGCCCATCATGGCCAGCCAGGCGGCCGGCACATGGATGTACATGATGCGGACGGTTTCGCCCTGCTGGTAGTCGCCCGGCGAGGCGGCGAAGCCCAGGTAGAGGCCGATGGCGGCGACGACTGCTGCGGGGGCCCACAGCCAAGGCAGCACCAGCCCCGAAAACCGCATGAAGCGGGCCGGGTTGGCCAACCATTCAATGGCGCGGGTGAGCACCCGTCCAATCACGTATAGGGGTTGCATGGTCCAGTCTCTAAGGGGTTGCGGAAGGCCGCGCAAAGCCAACCCGTTACTGCAAATGTAGCCGGAGTGCGGCGGCCGTAGCGATGGGGGCGAGCACAATCGATGTTAAGCTGAACGCCGCCAAGATCAAGAGCGGGCTGGCGAAACTGCCCGGTCCGCTGACGATAGCCGAGATCGTGCTCACCCCGAACACCAGCACCGGGATGAACAGCGGCAGCACCAGCAGCGACAGCAACAGGCCACCGCGCCCCAGCCCCAGTGTCAGCGCCGCGCCGATCGAGCCGATGAAGCTGATGGCCGGCGTGCCGACCAGCATAGTGCCGGCCAGCGGCAGATAAGCGGAGGCCTCCAGGTTGAGCATCAGGCCGAGCAGCGGAGCCAGCAGCGCCAGCGGCAGCGCTGTCGTCAGCCAATGGGCGCAGGCCTTGGCCAAGGCGACCAGCTCCAGCGGCAGCGGCCCGAGGCTGAGCGCTTCCAGCGTTCCGTCCTCGTGATCAGCGTGAAAAATGCGATCGGCCGAGAGCAGCGCGGAGAGCAACAGCGCAATCCACAGCACGCCGGGCGCAATGCGCGAGAGCAACTTGAGATCCGGCCCCAGCCCGAGCGGCAGGATCGCCACCACCATGAGATAGAAGCCGAGCGCCGTGCCAATGGCCCCGCCCTCGCGCAGGGCGAGGCGGACGTCGCGAAAGAGCAACTTGAGGAACGCACCGCTCATGGCGCGGCCTGTGCTGGCCAAATCCGGAACGCCACGCTTCCAGGAATTCGGCGCGCTTTTTCTTCGCGCGTCGAATATCCGGGACCTTTACGCGTCGAGGCCGTTCGCGCGCGATCCGCGAGTCCCGTTTCCATGCGTACGGCAGCCGTTGTGCTGCAACTGCACCAGGTAAAGGTCCCGGATATTTGTCGCGCTAAAAGGCGCGTCAAATTCCGGGAAGCGGGTGGGGGCGGCTGGTGGATCACAATACGTTCACCGCCGCAGCGAGACGGGTGTTCGCAGAAATTCCAAGCTTCAGCTCCCGCATGGCCGCGATGCCGAGGGGAATGTGCGTGGCCGCGATGGCCATGCCGCCGCCGGCGATGTGCTCTGCGACGACGCCAGCCAGCAGCTCAGTCGAAGCCGCATCCAGCGACACCGTCGGTTCGTCGAGCAGCCAGAGTGGGCGTTTGGCGACCAGCAGGCGCGCCAGGCCGAGCCGGCGCTTCTGGCCGGCGGACAAATAGCCCGCGGGAAGGTCGTCGATCTCGGCCAGGTTCATACGCTGCAGCGCCGCCTCAACCTCGTCACCGCCCGTCCCGAGATACCGCGCCCAAAAGGCCAAATTCTCCGCCACTGTCAGGCTCGCCTTGATGCCGTTCTGATGCCCGATCATGTGGCAATGTGGACCGACATGCTCCGGCTCATCGACGCCGTCCAGCCGCACAATGCCAGCCTCGGGCCGCAGAAACCCGGCGATGGTCCGCAACAGCGTGGTCTTGCCCGCCCCGTTCGGGCCGGTCAGCAGCAGGCCCTCGCCCGCTACGAGCTTGAACGAGAGCCCATCGAGCACGCGGCGTTCGCCGCGATTGACGGTCAATTGATCGACCAGAAGTTGCATTGACCAATCCAAGGCTCCGAGCCCATCGGCGCAGTCGCCTTCTCCCACAGGGAGAAGGTGCCCGAAGGCGGATGAGGGGTTCCGCAGCCGGCAACTGCATAAGAAGCGTGCCGGAACGCATCCCCTATACCCCTCATCCGGCGCTGCGCGCCACTTTCTCCCTGTGGGAGAAGAAAGATCGCGGATGGTGCACTGCAAGAAATCCACGCTTTGCCGCTCGGCCATTGCGCGATATGACGAAGGCCGATCACAAGCTGCCCATCGCGAGAGGCCTCTCATGAGCACGACCCTCCATCCCGATAGCTTCCGTTGCCGCCGAAATCTGACAGTTGGATCCGCGACTTACGAGATTTTCGACCTCCAGCTCGCCGAGCAGAATGGTCTCGCGGGTATTTCTCGTCTTCCGGTGTCGTTGAAGGTGCTAACGGAAAACCTGCTGCGCCACGAGGACGGCAAGACCGTCAGCTCGGACGACATTCGCGCCATGGTGACGTGGCTGGCCGACAAAACCTCCGAGCGCGAGATCGCCTATCGCCCGGCGCGCGTGCTGATGCAGGATTTCACCGGCGTTCCCGCCGTGGTGGATCTCGCCGCCATGCGCGATGCCATGGTCATGCTGGGTGGCGACCCAAAGAAAATCAATCCGCTGGTGCCGGTCGATCTGGTCATCGACCATTCGGTGATGGTCGATCACTTCGGCACCGCGGGCGCATTCAAGCAGAATGTCGAGATGGAATATGCGCGTAATGGCGAGCGCTACGAGTTCCTGCGCTGGGGGGCGTCGGCCTTCGACAATTTCCGCGTCGTGCCGCCGGGAACCGGCATTTGCCACCAAGTCAACTTGGAATACCTTGCGCAGACGGTCTGGACCAAGACGATCGGCGCAGTGACGCAAGCCTTCCCCGATACCTGCGTCGGCACCGATAGCCACACCACCATGGTCAATGGCCTGGCCGTGCTCGCTTGGGGTGTCGGCGGCATCGAAGCCGAGGCGGCCATGCTGGGTCAACCGGTCTCCATGCTGATCCCCGAAGTGGTCGGCATGAAGCTGACCGGCGCGATGGCCGAGGGCATCACGGCAACGGACCTGGTACTGACCGTGACGCAGCTGCTGCGCAAGCAGGGCGTGGTCGGCAAGTTCGTCGAATTCTACGGCCCCGGCCTCGATCACCTGTCGCTGGAGGACCGCGCTACTATCGCCAACATGGCGCCGGAATACGGGGCGACCTGCGGCTTCTTCCCGGTCGATGGCGATACGCTGAAGTACCTGATGGCCACTGGCCGGCCCGCCGATCGGTTGGCGCTGGTGGAGGCTTACGCCAAGGCGCAGGGTATGTTCCGCGTGGCCGGCGCGGCCGATCCGATTTTCACGGCGACACTGGAGCTGAATCTGTCGTCGGTCGAACCGTCGCTGGCCGGACCCAAGCGGCCGCAGGATCGCGTAGCGCTGAAAGACGTTTCGGAAGGCTTCGAAAAGGCCTTGGAGGGCGAGTTTGGCAAGCCAGGCGAGGCAACGCGGCCGTTCCCCGTCGAAGGCCGCGACGACGCCATCGGCCACGGCGACGTGGTGATTGCCGCCATCACGTCCTGCACCAATACGTCGAACCCATCGGTTCTGATCGCGGCCGGCCTGCTCGCGCGTAATGCCCGCGCCAAGGGCCTGACGGTACCGTCTTGGGTGAAAACCTCGCTCGCTCCCGGCAGCCAGGTGGTCACCGACTACCTCACCAAGTCTGGCCTGCAGGCGGACCTCGACGCGCTTGGCTTTAACCTGACGGGCTACGGCTGCACCACCTGCATCGGCAATTCCGGGCCGCTCGATGCGCCTATTTCCAAAGCCATCCGCGACCACGATATTGTCGCGGCGGCGGTACTGTCTGGCAATCGCAACTTCGAGGGCCGGATCAATCCCGACGTCAAGGCCAACTATCTCGCCTCGCCGCCGCTGGTCGTCGCCTACGCCATTGCCGGTTCGCTGCTGGTTGATCTGACCAAGGACAATATCGGCCTGGGCAGTGATGGCAAACCCGTTTATCTCAAGGACATCTGGCCAACCTCGGCCGAAATTGCCGAAGTGGTGCGCACCTGCATCACGCCGCAGATGTTCGCCAACCGCTATGGCGACGTGTTCAAGGGCGACGAGCGCTGGCAGAAGATCGGCGGCAAGCCGAGCCTGACCTATCCGTGGCGCGCCGGCTCGACCTATGTGGCCCTGCCGCCCTATTTCGATGGCCTGCCGGTACAGCCGGTTCCCGTCGCCGATGTGGTCAACGCGCGCGTGCTCGGCCTGTTTGGCGATAGCATCACCACCGACCATATCTCCCCGGCCGGCGATATCGCCAAGGCGGGCCCGGCCGGCGAATACCTCGTCGAGCACCAGGTCCGGCCGCTGGATTTCAACTCTTATGGCGCGCGGCGCGGCAATCATGAGATCATGATGCGCGGCACCTTCGCCAACATCCGCATCAAGAACCAGATGGTCAAAGGCGTCGAGGGCGGCGTCACGTTGCATCAGCCGTCGGGCGAGCGGCTCTCGATCTACCAGGCGGCGATGCGTTATCAGACCGAGGGCGTGCCGCTGGTGGTGTTCGCGGGCAAGGAATACGGCACCGGCTCGTCCCGCGATTGGGCGGCCAAGGGCACTCGGCTGTTGGGCATCCGCGCCGTCATCGCCGAAAGCTTCGAGCGCATCCATCGCTCCAACCTGATCGGCATGGGCGTTCTGCCGCTGACGTTCGATGCCGGAACGTCCTGGAAAGACCTCGGACTCTCCGGTAGCGAAATCGTGAACATCTCGGGCCTGACCAAGCTTGAGCCGCGCGTAAAGCTGATGATTGAGATCTCGGGCGGCGCGGGCGCGATGCGCAAAATTCCCGTGCTGTGCCGCATCGATACGCTTGATGAGTTGGATTACTTCCGCAATGGCGGCATCCTGCCCTACGTGCTGCGCCGTCTCGCGGCGGCGTGAACAGCCGTGACCGGGAGAGGCGCGTCCGCCCCTGTCACCGGTTCGTGACTCGCAAAATCGTCGGCTTCAGCCAATATCACAGTGAAGCTGATGAACCGAATGAGGGCGACCGTGACCGCTATCCTGCACTCCCTGAGCGCCGCCGCCGTAGGCTTGGCCGCACTACTGCCGTTGGTGGGATCGGCCCGCGCCGCCGAGGCGGTTACTGGCGATGCCGTGGTGGAACTGTTCACCAGCCAGGGCTGCTCGTCCTGCCCGCCCGCCGACCGCGTCGCGGGCGAGCTGATCAAGGGCAATGGCAAGCTGATCGTACTCTCCATGCCGGTCGATTACTGGGACTATCTCGGCTGGAAGGACACCTTTGCCCAGCACGCCTTCACAGAGCGCCAGCGCACCTACGCCAAGGCGCGAGGCGACGGTCAGGTGTACACGCCGCAAGTGGTGGTGAACGGCTTGCAGCACGTGGTTGGCAGCGAAGCCGACAGCATAGGTGCGGCGATCCAGTCCACCAAGGCCGCACTCGAGGGCAAGCGGGTTGCATTGAAGCTGGTGCCGAGCGCGGACGGCATGACGGTCGAGATCGGCGATGCGCCGGCCGGCGTCAACGTCGCCAACGCCAAGGTGATACTGGCCGATTTCAAGAGCTCAGCCGACGTGAAAATCGGCCGTGGCGAGAATGGTGGTAGCAAAGTTACCTATTACCACGTCGTGCGCGAGTTGAAGTCGATCGGCTCTTGGTCCGGCAAGGCCCAGACCATCCATCTCAGCAAGGCCGATATGGCCAAAGGCGGCAGCGACGGTTGCGCGGTGATCCTGCAATCAAGCGACGGCGGAGCGATTTTGGCGGGGGCGCAGTTGGCGCGATGGTAGGGACGACAGGCCCCAACGCCATTGTGACCGGAGCAAACAAAGACCTTATTCCTCCTCGCTTGAGTCGTTCGGCTCAGCCTCGACCATCACCGGCACGATCACCTCGACCCGGCCCGCCGCGATGTCGACGTTCGGCACGAACTCACGCATGAACAACACCAGCAGCGTTTCCCCGCCCGCAACCGGCATGATCTCCAGGAGATCGCCAGCCCCATAGTTCGGCACATCCACGATCGTCCCGACCAAGGCTCCATCGGGGGCGCGTGCCTCCAAACCAATCAAATCGGCATGATAGAACTGATCGCCCTTGGGCTTGGGCAACCGCGCTCGCTCGATCCACAGCTCGGTGCCCTTTAGAGCTTCGGCGGCGGCGCGGTCATCAACCCCCTTGATGCGCGCGATCAGCCCCTTGCCGGCCACGCGCAGGGTCTTGAACGCGAACTGCCGCGTGCCATGTTCGTCTGTAAGAGGACCATACGCTTTGAGATCGAGCGGGTTCTGCGCGAACGACTGCACCACCACCTCGCCTTGCAGGCCGTGTGCGCCGCCGATACGGCCGAGGAGGAGGCGTAGGGACTTGATGTTCATCGCCAGTAGAAACCAGGCGCTTGAAGTAGAGCACCGCTCTCACGCTGGCGACGCACTGCGTGTCCCCGCTCTTTCGAGGTGCCCGGCAGAACGGGGACACGACGTTCATCTTCAGCTCGTAGACCATTGCCAGACATTGGCATCAGCGGCTTGCCGAAGATCAACATCATGTCCCCATCCCTTACTGCGCCCGCTAGGTCGCCGGCGTCTCGGCCGCGGCCTTCGCAGCCAGATCCGCCGCAGCCTTGGCAGCCGCAGCCGCCCGCTCCACCGTCTTCTTTCGCGGCAACAGCTTCTCGGGGTTGTGCTTGACCTTGCGCTTCATCAGGCCAGCCGCATCCAGGAAGCGCGCAACCCGATCGGTCGGCTGGGCGCCAACCGACAGCCAATGCTTGCAACGCTCGGCATCGACCTTGATGCGCTCGGCATGCTCGCTCGGCAGGATCGGATTGAAGTGCCCCACTCGTTCGATGAAACGGCCATCGCGCGGCGCATGATCCTCGGCGATCACGATGTGATAATACGGGCGCTTCTTGGCGCCAGCGCGGGCGAGGCGGATTTTCAAGGCCATAGGACAGTCTCCGTTGGTTTTTCGAGTGCGGGGTCAGACCCCGAAAAAAATGGGGTCTGACCCCTGGTCATCTCTTCTTCCCCGGCAGACCGGGAAGTCCTGGCAGCCGCATGCCACCCAAGCCAGGGAGCCCCGGCAACTTGCCGCCGCTAAAGCCCGGCAACCCCAAGGGCAAACCTTTTGCCATCTGCATCTGCGCCGCCTTGCCTGGCGCGGGCGTGGCGCTCGCCACCATGTCGCGCAGCTCGGGTGACAACGCTTCCAACGCTTTTGGATCGAGCTGCGCCAGCTCGGCCTGCATGCGCGCCATCTCGGCCTCGCTCGGCATGCCGCCAGCGCCGGGCATTCCGGTCATGCCGCCCATCATCTTGGCGAACATGCCTTTCTTCTGGCTCATCATCTTCATCATGTCCGCCATCTGGCGGTGCATCTTGAGCAACTTGTTGACGTCCTCCGGCCCGCTGCCCGAGCCGGCCGCGATGCGCCGCTTGCGCTTGCCGTCCAACACCTTCGGATTGCGCCGCTCCTGCGGGGTCATCGACGAAATGATGGCGCGCTGACGCTTGATTACCTTGTCGTCAATCTTGGCGTTCGCCATCTCCTTCTTGAGTTGGCCCAGGCCTGGCATCAGCCCCATGACGCCCGACATGCCGCCCATCTTCTCGACCTGGGCCAGCTGTTCGGACATGTCCTCAAGATCGAACACGCCCTTGCGCATCTTCTCGGCAATGCCCTGGGCCTTGTCGAGGTCGATGGTCTGCATAGCCTTGTCGACCAGCGCGACCACATCGCCCATGCCCAGAATCCGGCCGGCGATGCGCTCGGGATTGAACTCGTCGAGCGCATCCCACTTTTCGCCGGTACCTATCAGCTTGATCGGTTTGCCCGTGATCGCGCGCATACTGAGTGCCGCGCCGCCGCGCCCGTCACCGTCTACGCGCGTCAGCACGATGCCGGTAATGCCGACTTTTTCATTGAAGCTCTTGGCCAGATTGACCGCGTCCTGGCCGGTCAGCGCATCGGCGACCAGCAGAGTCTCATGCGGATGCGTCAGATCGCGGATGGTCGCCGTTTCAGCCATCAATTCTTCGTCGATGTGGGTGCGGCCGGCGGTATCGAGAATGACGACATCGTAGCCGCCGAGCTTGCCCGCATGCATGGCGCGGGTTGCGATCTGCGTCGGCGTCTCGTCGGCAACGATGGGGAGCGTATCGACACCGGTTTGCACACCAAGCACGCGCAGCTGTTCCTGCGCGGCCGGACGGCGCGTATCGAGCGAGGCCAGTAGCACCTTTTTGCGGTCGCGGTCGGTCAGCCGCCTGCCGATCTTGGCAGAAGTCGTGGTCTTGCCCGACCCCTGCAGGCCGACCATCAGGATGGCGACTGGCGGAGTTGAATTCAGATCAATGCCTTGCGTGGTCGAGCCCAACATGGCGACCAGCTCGTCATGCACGATCTTGACCACCAGTTGGCCCGGCGTCACCGATTTGAGGACAGCTTGGCCAATCGCCTTGGCCTTCACCTTGTCAGTGAACGAGCGCACCACATCAAGCGCGACGTCCGCCTCCAGCAGCGCCCGGCGCACTTCGCGCATGGCATCGCCGACATCAGCCTCGCTCAACGCCCCGCGCCCGGTCAGGCGCGTGAAGACGGTCGAGAGGCGATCGGAGAGGGAGTCGAACATGGATGGTCTTTTGTGGTCGGTGCTAGTCAAAGCGAAAACGCACCCGAGGGCGCATCGCGCTGTCGGGTGTTAGCTGTCCGGCCTCCCGGGGGCCGCTTGACGCGGTTCCATGTGCAGGACGGCGGCTCGGGTGTCGGGCCGTCGGAGATGGGAGTTAGGTAGGCGAGGTGGGGGCGGGTGTCAATGAGGTGCGGTT
Organism: Hyphomicrobiaceae bacterium; assembly: GCA_031367715.1. Taxonomy (GTDB): domain Bacteria; phylum Pseudomonadota; class Alphaproteobacteria; order Rhizobiales; family Hyphomicrobiaceae; genus JANYHF01. Next base: position 28,094 of record JANLQJ010000412.1, read on the forward strand.
GGCAAGGGTCAATTGCCGTCGAAGCGTGCCACGCACGCCCTCAAGCCTCACAACGCGCAGCCTCGTCGATGCAGGGTGGCGGGCGCGGCCCAGCAAGGCTGGCCGGGGAGTGAGGTAAGCGGATCACAGTGCCGCCGAGTTTCATCGGCTGCAGCGGGGATTCCGTTGACTCCCGTCTTGCACAGGCGCTGAACATAAGCTTCGGGGTGAAAATTCGGGGTGCTTCATGAACCGATCTTCTCGGCCGCAAGGCGGCGTCTTGCTGGTTGCTGCTGTTGTTTGGCTGTCGCCCCCTTTGCCCGCGATTGCCGGCGACCTCATCGCTCATTTCCATGGCCGCTACTGCGGCACCGAGGCGATGGACCCGACATTCCGGACGCGTCCGATCGATGCGCTCGATGCCGCCTGCATGCGCCATGACCGCTGCTATCGCAATCACCCCGGCGACACCGGCGGTTGCGACGCTGGCTTGGCGCGGGCCGCAAGCCGGCTCGAGAACTCGCCGCGGTTGAACGAGGACGTGCGCCGCAAGGCCGGCGTCCTCGATGCAGTGTTCTCGCTACTGTCGGGCATGTGAGCTGCCAACGGTCCGCCACGCAGCCTGATCGTCCACGTCGCCCGGCCGTGCTCACCACGCGCGAGGCGTTCTTCGTCGGAGTTCCTCATCGAATCCGCCTTTGCGTTTCCAACAGTGTCCGCAACTCCCCCGCATCCGTCGCCGGCGCCGAACAGGTCCCGCCGACGCAGACATAGGCCGTGGGCGCGGCCCCGATGGCGGTTTTGCCGGCCAGGGGAGAGGTGGGCGGCAGATGGGTTGTATCGGCGACGGTCATCTGGATCGCGCCGGGGAGGCTGAGGGTGTTCAGCACGGCCATAAGCTCGCTGCCAGCAATGGGGTGAGAACCCAAAACCCAAGGGGTGTGACCCCAGACCAAAACCACCAGCAAGGGTGGGTGCAGCGACAGCACAAACGC
>JANLQJ010000460.1:0-28544 GCA_031367715.1 Hyphomicrobiaceae bacterium
CGGGTCCCGGCCTTCGCCGGGATGACGATTTTTCGGGGTTCCAAATGATTGTTACAGAACAATAGGTGGACCGCACCCCATGTCCGAGACATGGGGTGCAGTCTAGAAGCTGATCTTCGCCGAGACTCTTTGTTGGCGTCCGGCGACTCCCATTCCGGGAGCCGGTCGCGGAACTCCGAACATGACCATCAAGTCCCTAACGCTTGCCCTTCACACCCCAAAGTCCCACACTCCGCTGCGACACGCCAGTCATCCGCCGCTTGCCAAGGGCACCACCATGACCCCCGCCGGATTGCATCATATTTCGTTGGTCACGGCCGATCTCGAGCGATCGCTCGCCTTCTATCGAAACCTCCTGGGTTTTGTGCAAGTCGAGCGGCCGCCGTTCAAACTGGCCGGCGCCTGGTTGAGGTTCGGGGCCTCCGAACTCCATCTCATCCTCAATCCGAAGGGAACGTTCCGCGCCACGCGCTCGATCGACACCGACGATACGCATTTCGCGATCCGGGTCGGCGATTTCGAGGCCGCGATCGCCGCGCTGATCGCCAAAGGCTTCCGCGACAGTGGCGCGGCCGAAGATCCGATGCGCGTCTACGTCAACCGCAACAGTATTGCTGGCTACCCGCAGGCCTATCTGTGCGACCCCGACGGGAACATTGTTGAGATCAACGCCGCAGCGGCCAAGGCTTGATCCGCAGCGCAGGGGTTTTCGGCGTCGGGCGCGGCTAAAGCGGTTTGCGCCTCATCTGCGTCAGCGGTGGCGCCGAAGTGTCGGGACCTCTCTCGCCTGTTGGTCGGGATGATCCACGTCAATCGCAAAGTGCTCTGGAGGCGTACAGGCGCTCGCCCGCTATTGGCGCGCCCTATCGTTGGATGGGCGCCGAACGTCCCAAATTCAGATGCCGGCTGTGTATTTGGCGTCAGACATTTGTGGAATACAAGTATTTGACGGCGATCCAGTGAGTATTAACCATTCTATACTAATATCAGTTGATTTTATTTATGTAGTATCGTAGTATTTCCTCGTTGCCTGCTATACGGGACGTCGTCGCGACCGTCGCGCGCGTGGCAGGGGAGTGCGGTGGCCGGGAGGCTCGGGGCCATGCTGTTGGACCAGCATGGACGGACCCAGGAGCACCGGAAGCCGGGCGGCTGTGCCCTTCGTCAGCCCTTCCAGCAATGGAAAGGTCTGGCGAGCGCCGAAGGGCAGGGGAAGCCGGCCTGTCGTGTTCCAGACCAACGGAACATGACGGGGCTGGACGATCCGCGGCATGGCCCCGGTCAAAATCTCCGCTGCGTGGGCGCCGGAAGGCTGCACTAACTTTCTCACTCGCGGCCTTTCGGCGTCCGCGCTCCTGTTTTATCGCACACGGCGATCGGTCTTCGTCGAGCCGGCCGCCGTGCACGTTTTGTGTTGCAGCTGCAATGTTGCATTTCCCACCCTCGACATCACCCGCCGCTTCCGGCCGGCTCCGGGAACGGGAGTCGGAAGCGACGAACACGGGAGCGTCGCCAGCAATGAGCAAAATTGTCCCGACTGCCTCAATAGCCCGGCGGCGGCGCATCCGGATTGTAGGTGTAGTTGCGCCGCGTGTCGGGCTGATCCAGCAGATTGGCCTGGATGATCACGCCGGTGCAGCGATCGAGCTTCAGCCGGTAGGTCAGCCCGTTCGGACGCCGTGCCGTCAGACCGACGACATCGACACCGCGCTGCGGATTGACGAAGCCCTGCCAGCCCTGGGCGGCCAGCATGTTCTGAATCTGCGAGGGCTGCAAACAACGACCATTGGGCCGAGGTGGCAACGGCTCCTGGGCGTAGGCGCCCTGCTGATCGGGATACTGCCCGTAGCTTTGGGTATAGTCCTGCGGCGGATAATACGCCGGCGGGGGCACAATCCTCACTCGATGGCCAACTGGTACCGGCTGCTCGGCAGCAAGATCGCCCTGCAGATACGGCACCTCCATGCTGAAGCTCGTATCCTCGCCGAATTCGGCGGCACCAGCCGTCGTGGGCCCTGCAAACATGACAGCGGTCGCTGCTGCTGCGCTCAAAAAGGCTCGAAGTCCCGTCATGACAACCTCCACACTCATCCCAATGCCGCAAAGCTGCCGCAATCGAGATGAATGGCGGGCCACGCCTTCGTTCAGCGACCATTCATGTGGGATTTATAAAAATATCGGTTTTATCACAAAGGGTTAAGGTCTGTTTGAGGATAGGCGACGCGGCCGGGACTTGATGTTCGTCTTCGGCCGCGCACTGCTGCCTGATGCCTTCCGATGTCGTCGCGTCGAAGATCAACTTGGGGTCGCGACAATGGCCGGAGAATGGCGACACGACGTTCACGTTAGGCCTGACGACGCAGGTGCAATTTCGACGGCCGGCGCCAGCCGAACCAGAGCATCATGCCCCCGCACGGCCACTTGAAATCGTAGCGCGCCCTCCCATCTCATTCCTTGTCACGCTGGCCATGATGGCGGCGCGACATCGAGCGGTCCGGCCCAGTTGGGCGGATCATTCCACCGATCGCTTCCTCAGGAGGATCTTGTGATGCGACAATTCGATTATGCCCCCCTTTATCGTTCCACCGTCGGCTTTGACCATTTGGCCAGCCTGTTCGATGGCTTGACCGGCGCCGCCAACGATGCGCCAACCTACCCGCCTTACAATATCGAGCGGCTCGGCGAGAACAGCTACCGTATCTCGATGGCGGTCGCCGGCTTTACCCCTACGGACATCAAGGTAGAGGTCGAGGAGAGCCTGCTCAAAGTGACGGGCCAGAAGGGTGATGAGGTCAAGAGCAACGAGTTCCTGTATCGCGGCATTGCCGGCCGCAACTTCGAGCGGCGCTTCCAGCTCGCCGACTATGTCGAAGTGCACGGGGCCGACATCAGGGACGGTATGCTGCACATCGATCTCGCCCGTAACGTGCCCGAGAAGATGAAGCCACGTTCGGTTCCCATCGGCTCGGCGAAGACGCCCGAAAAGGTGATCGAGCACAAGGTGGCCGCCTGACCCCAGGGTGCCGTTGCCAGTTTGATACGCGAGGGCGCCGTTGTGGCGTCCTCGTTGTATCGGCGCTGCAGCGTTCAGATCGCGTTCATCTGGCAAACCATAGGGTGTAATCAGCAAGGCTCCAGTTGGCAGGAACGACAATGAGCAGGACACGACGCTGGATTATCATGGTTGCCGCTGGTGCAGTACTCGCAGTATTGGCAGGCAGCACGCTGCTGGGCAGCGGCCCGACCCCGGCGCGCGCGGACGATCAATGCGCCGCAACATGCAACACCACGCACGATCAGTGCATGGCATCCACGAACGACCGTTATACCTGCGACAGTCAGCGCAATCAGTGCCTCAAGACGTGCAGCGGCGGCTGATGCACGCAAGGGCTTGCGGAAAAGCGGCCAGCGCTTGTGCTATGCACAGTGCGATCAACGAACCGAGGCAGGCAGAGCCGCAGCTTATTGGCGGTGTGCCTGCCTTTGCCGTTGCAGGAAGCCGCGCACCGCCAGGTCGGTTTCCAGGCCGATGGCCAGCGCGTAGGCGCTATCGGCTTGCGCAAACTTTCCGCAACCATATCCAATGACGCCAGCGTCGGTCGCAACCTCCACCACGGTGGCATCGAAGGTCTCGACGAAATTACCATTTGACCAGCTGTAGCGGCCCTCCTTTAACGGCAGATCGACCTGATAGGCCTTGATGCTCGTGATGCGCACTAGGACATTCCTTCTTGACTGGGGATTTCCGCCCAACGGCGCAAGGCATGCAGCCAAGGTCCAGCCCGGTTGACAGCCAGGCCAGCTGCAATGTTCTACTCGCCGGCCTTAAACGAGAGTTGATACATGACCGCCCCGCTCAATCCCCTCCTGCTCGACACCGGCACGCCGCCTATCCCCCAGGCCTACGCCTGGGTCGCCCGTTACAACGGCAACGCGGGTCCGCTCATGAACATGGCACAAGCCGCGCCCGGCAGCGCGCCGCCGCCTGAGCTGTTGGAGCGCCTCGCTGCAGGCGCGGCCGATCCGGCGGGCGCACGCTACGGTGCCATCGCTGGCGACGAGAGCTTGCGCAAAGCCTTTGCGGCCGAGCAATCGGCGATCTATGGCGGTGCGATAGGCGCGAGCGACGTGGTCATCACCGCCGGCTGCAATCTCGCCTTTTTCGTCACCATGTTGGCGCTGGCCAAAGCGGGCGACAATGTGCTGTTGCCCGCGCCCTGGTATTTCAACCACCACATGGCGCTGCAGATGCTGGGGATCGAGACCCGTGTGCTGCCCCTCAGTGCCGGCAACGGCTTTGTTCCCGATCCCGCCGCCGCCGCTCCACTGATCGATGCCCACACCCGCGCTATCGTGCTGGTGACGCCGAACAATCCGACCGGTGCGATTTATCCGGCGGCCACTATCGCGCAATTTGCCGATCTCGCCGAGCAACGCGGCATCTGGCTGGTGATGGACGAAACCTACCGTGATTTTCTGTCCGAAAAGCACGGGCAGCCGCATCAGCTATTTGGCCGCCACAACTGGCGGGACAATGTGGTGCAACTCTACAGCTTCTCGAAGGCCTATTGCATGCCGGGCCATCGGCTCGGCGCCATCTCGGCTGGTGGCGCGATCGTGCCCGAATTGGAAAAAGCCCTCGATACCATGATCATCAATCCGCCGCGCCCATCGCAAGCGGCCGTTGCCTGGGGCATTAGCGCGTTGACGGCTTGGCGCAGAGACAACCGCGACGAAATCAACCACCGTGGCGAAGCCTGCCGACTGGCGTTAGCCAGCGTCGATGATTGGCGCGTGTCGTCGCTCGGAGCCTATTTCGCTTATGTCCGCCACCCTTTCCCCGGCAAGTCGTCCATCGCGGTGGCCGAGGCGCTGGCCACCAAACGCGGTGTGTTGGCACTGCCCGGCAGCTATTTTGGCCCCGGTCAGGACACCCATATCCGCATTGCTTTCGCCAATGCCGATAGCGAGGTGATCGCTAAATTGCCCGAACGGCTGCGCGGCTTGAGTATCTAGGTTCGGTCAATCATTGCGTAACCCAAGATGGCACGGCCGTTACCAGCCATGTTTCGGATCCGCCACAGAATTTTACTGTGGACCCACGGCTGCGGCGGGTTGCCGACTCGACTTGGCTGCCGTTCTGTGACGAAACATACCGCAGTGCAGCATGATCTGCAGATATCTCGAACTGGACCGCTCGCGAGCAGCCTGGACATCCACTGGGTTACTGCTGCATTTGCTAGGGCAAGGACATGGGACGGCAGACGATCCACAGAGTGGAGATAGCGTCCAAAACCGGGTATAGTCGGTCGCATATCGCCAGCCATGGTCAGCGTCGGGCAACGCTGGCTAGCGCCGGGGTATCGTCGGTCAGTGCCAGCGACATCTACTTCCTGGAAGCCGATCTGCCGCCCGAACAGTTGCATCGGCTTATCCAGACGCTTTTGGTTGACGACATTCTCCAAGAGGCGCGCATCGGACCGGCGATATCCCTGGCGCCCGGCGAGCACTCGATCGAGGTAACGCTGCTGCCCGGTGTCACAGATAGCGCAGCCGAAAGCCTGCGCAGCGGCGCCCGGATCATTGGCATCGACGGTCTCGGCCAAATCGCGGTCGGGCAGCGCTATTTGCTCGCCGGTTCCCTCGATGCGATAGCGGCCAAACACATCGCCGAGAGCCTGATCATCAACAAGGTGGTGCAAACCTGCAGCGTCGACGGCCCGATCGAGCCGCCGTTCGTGCAGGACCAGGCTGACACTTTCATCATCACGGTCGCGACCATCCCATTACGCGGTGCCACTGACGACGGCCTGTTGGCCATCAGCAAAACGCGACGGCTGGCGCTCGACCTTCCCGAAATGAGAGCCATACAGACTTACTTCCGGGCTGAGGCTCGCGACCCGACCGACGCTGAGATCGAAATGCTGGCGCAGACCTGGTCCGAGCATTGCGTGCACAAGACTTTCAAGGCACGCATCAGCTACACGGAGGGCGGAAACGCACCGCGTGTGATTGATGGCCTGCTCAATTCATACATCCGCGCCGCGACTGAAAAACTCGACAGATCCTGGGTGCGCTCGGCGTTTGTCGACAATGCTGGCGTGGTCGCCTTCGACGATAGCTGGGACATCGCCTTCAAGGTCGAAACACACAATCATCCATCAGCATTGGAACCGTTCGGCGGCGCCAATACTGGAGTCGGCGGCGTAGTGCGCGATGTCATCGGCGTTAGCGCAAGGCCGATCGCAAATACCGATGTGCTGTGTTTCGGACCGCAGCACTTGGACCCGGCCACGCTGCCCCATGGCGTATTGCATCCGCGCCGCATCGCCGAGGGTGTCGTGCACGGCATCGAGGACTACGGCAACAAGATGGGCATCCCCACTGTCAATGGCGCCTTCTGCTATGACGAGGGCTACACGGCCAACCCGCTAGTGTTCTGCGGCTGCCTTGGCATCGTACCGCGTGGCGCGCATCCGCGAGCGGCCAATCCGGGCGATCTGGTGGTGGTGGTCGGCGGCCGCACCGGCCGCGACGGCATCGGTGGCGCGACCTTCTCGTCGATGGAAATGGGCGTCGAAACGGCGCAAATTGCTGGCTCATCGGTGCAGATCGGCCATCCGATCCACGAGAAGCAGGCAATGGAAGCCGTGTTGCGCGCGCGCGACGAAAAGTTGTATACGGCCATTACCGACTGCGGCGCGGGCGGATTGTCGTCATCTGTCGGAGAGATGGCGGCGGAGCTGGGCGCGCTGGTGCACCTCGACCGCGTGCCGCTGAAATATGCCGGGTTGCAGCCGTGGGAAGTTTGGCTCAGCGAGGCGCAGGAGCGCATGGTTTTGGCGGTTCCACCGGCACATTGGCCGCGGCTGAAAACTATCTGCGACGGTCTCGATGTCGAAGCGACGGCGCTGGGTGTGTTCACCGGCAACAAGCGTATCCTCCTGATGTGGAGTGAGCGGATCGTTGGCGATCTCTCCACGGATTTCCTCAACGACGGTATCCCGCGCATGGAGCTGGCGGCCGAATGGTCGCCGCCAAAAAGTGCCGCGGCATTAGGCAAACCTGCAAGAAGTGACCTCACCGCTGATCTGCTCGAACTCCTCGCCCGTCCAGGCACACGCAGTAGCGAAGACGTCGTCCGACGTTACGACACGGAAGTTCAGGGCGGCACGGTGGTAAAGCCGTTCGTCGGCCCCGGCGGCAACGGCCCGAGCGATGCGGCCGTCATCTGCCCGCAGGACACGTGGCGGGCCGGCTCGAAACAGGGCGTCGCGCTCAGCGTCGGCATGAATGTCGCGCTCGGCAAGATCGATCCGTATGCCATGGCCTGGGCCGCCATCGACGAAGCCATCCGCAACTGCGTCGCCGTCGGCGCCGATCCCGAACGCATCGCCATTCTCGACAATTTCTGCTGGGGCAATCCGCGTCTTCCTGACCGGCTGGGGAGCTTAGTGCGCTGTTGTGAAGGCTGCCACGATGCGGCCATCGCCTATGGCACGCCGTTTGTGTCGGGAAAGGACAGTCTGAATAATGAGTTTCTGGGGGCGGATGGCAAGAAGTACGCGATCCCGGGGACGCTGTTGATTTCGGCGATGGGGATTGTGCCGGATGTGACCAAGTCGGTGACGAGCGATTTCAAACGGGCGGGCAATGGGATCTATCTGCTTGGCGAAACCCGAGCCGAGCACTACGGAATCCACGAAGGGCATGGCCTTGTAGCGCACGCCGAGTTGCCTGGCATGATACCGGACCTGCTACGTGGTGCTCCGGCGGTCTACCGTGCCTACCACGAAGCCGTGCGATCAGGGCTGGTCCAAGCCTGCCACGACTGTTCGGAGGGAGGCTTCGCGCTCGCACTCGCCGAGATGTGCATCGGAGGCGGGCTCGGCGCGCGTATCGACTGCGAGGCCGATCCCTGGCTGTTCGCGCTCTCGGAAACGCCGGGACGACTCGTTGTCGAAGTCGCCCCTTCTGACTGGACAAAATTCGAGACCATCATGTTGGGCTCGCCGTGGGCCAGATGGGGCGAGGTTCTCGCCGAGCCCAAGCTGTCGATCACCGACTACAATGGCTGCATTGTCATCGATGCGGCGCTTGTCGATCTCGAACACGCCTTCCGTGGCCACCTCGTGGAGGCCGCATAGATGGCCACCAAACCGCGCATCCTGATCGTCTCGGCCACCGGCAGCAACCGCGACCGCGACGCCGCCTGGGCCTGCGAGCTGGCCGGCGGCGCGCCGGAGATCGCGCATCTCAATCAGCTCACGTCAGGTGACCGCAAGCTCGCCGACTACCAGATGTTGGTACTACCCGGCGGCTTCTCGCAGGGCGACGATCTGGGGGCGGGCAAACTCTGGGCGGTTGCGCTGACACACCGGCTCGGCGATGCGTTGAAAGCGTTTGTCGCTGCAAGGCGTCCAATCCTCGGCATATGTAACGGCTTTCAGGCCCTGGTGAAGTCTGGCTTGCTGCCAGGTGATGGCAGCGCCAAGCCACTAGCCACGCTGACCCGCAACGAACGCGCTCATTTCGAATGCCGCTGGGTGCATCTCCAAGCCAATCCCGCCAGCCCATGCATCTTCACCAAAGGCCTCGACGAGCCAATCCATTGTCCCGTCGCCCATGGCGAGGGTCAGTTCGTTGCCCGCGATGTAACAACGCTCAGCGCTATCGAAGCACGCGGCGGCGTGGCGTTACGCTACGTCGATGCGAACGGCACGCAGGCCGGTTACCCGCACAATCCGAACGGCTCGGTCGCCAACATCGCCGGCATCACCGATCCGACCGGCACTATTCTCGGCCTGATGCCGCATCCCGAGAACCACATCCGCCCCGAGCAGCATCCCCAGTTCCATCGCGGCGTCAGCGGACGCTCCGGGCTGGCCCTGTTCCAGAACGGCGTTCGCTATGCGGCGGGGATGTAGGGCCATGCGGCTGAATCTAACTTCGGGCCACGTCGATCCGGACAACCGGACTGTCGACGCTATCGCCTTCTCCCGTAGGGAAAAGGGAAGACAGCGTCGCTGCCTATCATGCTGAGCCAAGCCCAAATCATCGCTGCCGTCCCCGATGCTTTCACGGGCGTCGACATCCCTAGCCTCGGCGCCCGCCACGAAGGCAAAGTCCGCGACAGTTATGTGCGCGGCGGCAAGCGCATCCTCATCACAACAGATCGTGTATCGGCGTTCGATCGCGTGGTCGGCGCCATCCCGTTCAAGGGGCAACTGCTCAATCAGCTCAGTGCCTGGTGGTTCGAGCAACTGGCCGATGTGGTGCCGAGCCATCTGATCGCCATGCCAGATCCGAACGTGACGATTGCGCGCGAGGCGCAGGCGTTGCCGGTCGAGGTCGTCGTGCGCGGCCACATAACCGGCAGCACCTCGACATCACTTTGGATGCTGTACAAGAATGGTGTCGAACGTCCCTACGGGCTCGCACTGCCCGAGGGCCTCAAGAAGAACGATGCGCTGCCAGCACCGGTGATCACGCCAACCACCAAGGCGCCCGCTGGCGCCCATGACGAACGATTGACCGAGGCCGAAGTCGTGTCACGCGACTTAGTTTCCGCTGATCTATGGTATCAGTTGAGAACGGTCGCGCTGGCCATTTTCAAGCGCGGCCAGAGCCGAGCCAAGGCTGCCGGCCTGATCCTGGTCGATACCAAATATGAATTCGGACTGATTGACGGCGCGCTAGCCCTGATCGATGAGGTGCATACCCCAGATTGCAGCCGCTACTGGAGCCGCGACGGCTTGGAGGCTGCGCGCAAGTCAGGCACTGAACCCGACAGCTTCGACAAGGAGCATTTGCGGCTGTGGTTCGCGGCGCAAGGCTATCGCGGCGACGGCCCGGTACCGCCGCTGCCACCCGCATTCGTCGCCGAACTCGCGAGCCGCTATATTTCGGTTTATGAACACCTGACGGGTCGCACCTTCGTGCCTGCCGCACAGCCCGCGGCTGCTCGTATCCGCACGGCCCTGGAGGCCCTCCGATGACCGTTGACTACATGTCTGACGAGTTGGATCGCCCGCGCGAGGCTTGCGGCGTCTTCGGCATTTACGCGCCCGGTGTGGACGTCGCGCGCCAGAGCTTTTTTGCCCTTTACGCGTTGCAACATCGCGGCCAGGAAAGCGCCGGCATCGCCACCAGCGATGGCCGCTCGGCCTATGTCCACAAAGGCATGGGCCTGGTGGCTCAGGTGTTCACGGAGGATCGGCTGGCCCCGCTGAAGGGCCATCTCGCCATCGGACACAACCGCTATTCGACCACCGGATCATCGCACTTGCGCAACGCGCAACCCTATCTGATCGAGAGCATTTATGGGCCGCTCGGGGTTGGCCACAACGGCAATATCACCAATGCCACCAAGCTGCGCCGGCAACTGTTGGAGCGTGGAGTCGGCCTCAGCTCGAGCAGTGACAGCGAAGTAATTATCCAGATGCTGGCCGCCCCGCCCGTGTCCCCCGCCTCGTTGAAACCCGATTGGGAGGCCCGCATCCGCGCCTTCATGGCACTGGCGGAAGGCGCGTATTCGCTGGTGGTTCTGACCCGCGATGCCATTTTTGCCTGCCGCGATCCGCTCGGGCTGCGGCCACTCTGCCTCGGTGAAGTCGCGGCCAAAGACGGAACGAAAGGCAACGTTGTGGCTTCGGAATCCTGCGCATTGGCCACAATCGGCGCGACCTTCCTGCGCGAGATCAATCCCGGCGAGATCGTCCGGCTCGACCGCAGTGGTGTCACCAGCAGCGAGGGTGCAAAGCCAGCTGAGACGTCGTCACTTTGCGTGTTCGAGTATGTTTATTTCGCCAGGCCCGATACCGTGCTTGAGGAACAGGGCATCCATGCCGTCCGCCAACGGCTGGGCGCGCAGCTTGCCAAGGAAGCACCCGTCGAGGCCGATCTGGTCATTGGCGTGCCGGACTCGGCGACACCCGCCGCCATCGGTTACGCCCGGCAATCCGGCATCCCGTACAGCGAGGGTCTGACGAAGAACCGCTATATCGGCCGCACTTTCATTCAGCCGGACGACCAACTCCGCAAGGCCGGCATTCACCTCAAATTCAATCCGCTGACGGCTAATCTCGCCGGCAAGCGCGTGGTGTTGATCGATGATTCGATTGTGCGCGGTAACACCATTGGCCCGATCGTGCGGCTGTTACGCGAAGGCGGTGCCAGCGAAGTGCATGTGCGCGTCTCGTCGCCGCCGGTGCGTCATCCCTGCTTCATGGGCATCGATATGTCGGGCCACGGCGAACTGATCGCGCATGAATTGACGGTGGAGCAGATCCGCCAGCATATCGGCGCCGACAGTCTTGCCTATCTGTCGCATGACGGCATGATGAGCCAGGTTGCCGAGGTAAGACAGCCGGGCTGCGGGCATTGCAGCGCCTGCTTCACCGGCAACTATCCGCTGAACCTGGATGCCACGGCGCTTGCAGGGGAAACTGAAAAGCTCGGCTTCGAGAGCATGTGGGGGCAGGAGGCGTGAGTTCGGGCGCCCCCATCAATGTGCTGATCGTCGGGCGCGGCGGACGTGAGCATGCGTTGGCCTGGACGCTGGCCCAGTCGCCGCGTATCGGCCGAATTCTGGTGGCGCCGGGCAACGGCGGCACGCAGGCGATGGGTGCGAATGTTGAAATAGACGAATCTGATTTCGCGGGCCTGATCGAGCGAGCCCAGCGCGAAAAGGTCGGGCTGGTCGTCGTCGGCCCGGAAGTTCCGTTGGCCGCCGGTCTCGCCGATGCCTGCAAAGCTGCAGGCGTGCCATGCTTTGGACCGTCGAAAGCAGCGGCCCAGCTTGAGTCCTCGAAGGCCTTTGCCAAGGCGTTCATGCAACGGCATGGCATTCCAACGGCATGTTACGCCGTGTTCCGCGATCTCGCGCCGGCGCTAGCGCATCTGCGCGCGGCGGACTATCCGGTGGTGATCAAGGCCTCAGGGCTGGCTGCGGGCAAGGGTGTTGTGATCCCCAACTCGGTCTCAGAAGCCGAAGTGACGCTGCGCCAGATGCTCTCGGAGCGGGTCTTTGGCGCGGCTGGCGACGAGGTGCTGATCGAAGAACGCATCGAAGGGCCGGAAGCCTCGGTACTCGCTTTTTGCGACGGCCAAACCCTCGCCATCATGCCCGTTGCCCAGGACCACAAGCGCGTTTTCGACCACGACGAGGGTCCGAACACCGGCGGCATGGGGGCCTATGCGCCGGCACCCGTGGTGACGCAGACGTTGCTGCATGACATCCGCGAGACGATCCTGATGCCGGCCTTGCGCGGCATGGCCGCCGAAGGCGTGCCATTTTCCGGCGTGCTCTACGCAGGCCTGATGCTGACCAAAGATGGTCCACGTGTGATCGAGTTCAACTGCCGCTTCGGCGATCCGGAAACGCAAGTTATTCTGCCGTTGCTGGAGAGTGACCTTCTGGACGTGCTGCTGGCCTGCGCGAACGGAACGCTGGATCGATGCATGCCGATATGGCGCAGGGGCTCGGCAGTCGCCGTGGTTGCGGCATCAGGAGGCTATCCCGCCGAATACCACAAGGGGCGGGCGATTGCCGGATTGGCCGAGGCCGCCGCCCTCCCTGACACCATGGTCTTTCACGCTGGCACACGCCTTTTGCCGGACGGACGCACGCTGACAGATGGTGGCCGCGTGCTCGCCGTCACCAGCGTCGGTGATACGTTCGCCCAAGCCCGCGTGCGCGCCTATGCAGGCATCGAACGCATATCATTTGACGGTATGCACTATCGACGTGATATCGGAGCCAAGGCCTCATGACCAAAACGACCTACCGCGATGCCGGTGTCGATATCGAAGCCGGTAATCGTGCAGTGCACCTCATGAAAAGCGCCGTGCAATCGACCTATGGCCGCGAAGTGCTGGCGGGCATAGGGGCGTTTGGCGGGCTCTATGATGGCGCCGCGCTGAAGGGCATGGCCGCACCCGTGCTGGTGGCGAGCACCGACGGCGTCGGCACCAAGACCAAGATCGCTGCTGCCCTCGGGCGCTACGACACTATCGGCCAGGATATCGTCGGCCACTGCGTCAACGACATTCTCGTCCAGGGCGCGCGGCCGTTGTTCTTCCTCGACTATGTCGCCTTCAACAAGCTCGTCCCCGAGCGGGTCGCGACCATCGTCACCGGCATCGCTGAGGCATGCAAGTCCGTCGGCTGCGCGCTGCTCGGCGGCGAGACAGCCGAAATGCCCGGTGTTTACGAGGACAACGAATTCGATCTGGTCGGCACCATCATCGGCGCGGTCGAGCGTGGACGGATCATCGATGGCAGCAGCATCGAGGCCGGCGATATCATCATCGGCATCGCCTCGAATGGGCTGCATACCAACGGCTTTTCGCTGGCGCGCAAGGTGTTGTCGGGACGCGATCTCACAGCCCATGTGCCGGAGCTGGGCAAGAGCCTGGGAGATGCGCTGCTGGCTCCGCACCGGCCTTATCTGCGCGAGCTGGAGGGACTGTGGGCCGCCGGCGTCACCGTTAAGGGCATGGCGCACATCACAGGCGGCGGTCTCATTGAAAACCCGCCACGCATCCTGCCTGAGCGTATCGCCGCCCGCATCCGCCGCGGCTCCTGGCCGATGCCGCCGCTGTTTGAGTTGATTCAGCGCGCCGGTGATATCGCGCCCAACGAAATGGCACGCGTGTTCAATGTCGGTCTTGGCATCCTGCTCTTCGTGCGGCCCGCGGAAGCCCAGAAGGCGCTTCTGACCCTCGGCAAGGACGCCTGGATAGTCGGCGAAGCTGTCAAACGCACGGGTGATCCGGTCGAATTGGACGGGAAATGAAGCGGCTGGTCGTTCTGGTCTCGGGTGGCGGCTCGAACCTGCAGGCGCTGATCGATGCGTGTGCGGACGGACGCATCGCAGCCGAGATCATCCTGGTGCTGTCGAACCGCGCCGATGCGTATGCCTTGCAACGGGCCAACCGGGCGGGCATTCCGGTCGCCCTCAAGACCCTGACGTCGGAACTCGTCCAAGGCGGGACCCGGACGTCCTACGACTTCGCGCTGGCTCAAGCGGTGGCCGAGGCGCGACCTGATCTCGTCGTGCTAGCCGGCTGGATGCATATCCTCGACGAAGCCTTCCTTGTCGCCTGCCCAGCCAAGGTCATCAATCTGCATCCGGCGCTTCCCGGCGCCTTTCCTGGCACGCATGCCATCGAGCGGGCGCTGGCGGCGTACCAGTGCGGGGAGATCGTGGAATCCGGCGTCATGGTGCACGAGGTGATCGCCGAGATTGACGCAGGGCCGGTGCTGGGAACGGAAGTCGTGCCAATTCAACCTGCTGACGATATCACATCGCTAAGCGCCCGGATGCATCGCGCCGAGCATCGATTGTTGGTGGATGTGGTGTGCCGGATGGTCGGGACGTAGGGTGCAATAGGCCGTTTCAGGCCGCCGCCTTCGCCTGGTTCCAGGCCGCGACCAGCGCCTTGGCTTTGGTGGTGACGCCCTTGGCTTTGTCGCCGGGCTTGAACAGGCTGGAGCCGATGCCGAAACCGGCCGCGCCCGCATCAAGCCAATCGCGCATGTTATCGGCCGAGATGCCGCCCACCGGCAGCACATGCACATTGCCTGGCAGCACGGCACGCCAGGCTTTCAACACGGCTGGGCTGGCCGCTTCAGCTGGAAACAGCTTCAGATAAGACGCACCCGCCCGGATCGCTGCGAACGCTTCGGTCGGCGTGAAGACGCCGGGCAACGGCAGCAGCCCCAGCTTGATGGCACGCGCAATCACCTCGGGATTGCCGTCCGGCGAAACGCACAGCGTTCCCCCGGCGGCATGCAGCAGATCGACCTGCTCCGGTTTCAACACGGTTCCCGCGCCGACCAGAAACCGACCCTTGGCGGCCTTGACCAGCGCCGCGATCGAAGCGAATGGATCGGGCGAATTAAGCGGCACTTCCAGAATACGGATACCCGCTCCGCACAGCGCCTCGCCGATGGCGACGGCCTCGCCCGGTCGCACGCCGCGCAAGATCGCAACCAAACCGCATGTTGAAAGGGCTTCTTCAAACGTCATGTGATCAATCCTGTTGACTTGCCGATTTGGGCGAGTCCGCGTACCACCGCGTCTGCTGGTCCGGGCTGGCTCGTGATGCCGGCCAAGGCGAGGGCGCGCGCGAACGGCTCTGCCAGCGCTGCTGCGCCAATGATGGTGATGGGCTTGTCGCCTGGCTTGAACATTGTTCGCGCACCAGCAATCTCCGCACCGAGCAGTAGCCCTGAGAGATAGGACGCGAGTTGATCTCCAGGGATGTCGCCGAATAGCCCAAGCGTCCGCACACTGAATAAAGCATGCAGCAGCCCGCCGCCGTCAGTTTGCCGCAAGCCCGTCGCAAGCCCCTGCGCAAAGCCTCCGCTGCCAACTTCGCTGTCCGTCATCAGGCGGCCGAGAATGCTGTGCTCCTTCAGCACCGCAAACAGCTCGCCAGTCATGAAGGTGGCAAAGCGGACAATCCGTCCACCTGCAACTTCGATCCATTTGCAATGGGTGCCGCGCGTCACGAACAGCCCGTCGCCCGCGTCAGCAGCACCCAGAATCTGTGTCTCCTCGCCGCGAATGACATCGGGTGCACGACTTGCCCCCCGATAGGAGACACCTGGTACGAAAAAAACCTCGCGGCCGCTTAATGTCCTGACACGCCGCACCGCTCCCGCCAATTCGTCGAGCCCAGCGGGCGCTGGTGCATACGGCACTTCGATCCAGCCCTGCCGGCTGGTAATCATGCCCGAGGCCAGCACCGGCAGCCCGACGTCCCAGCCCGCCACATGCGCATCGAACGTGGCCTCGAAGGCGCCGTCCGTGATCGATAGAATGCCGCCGGCATCGGCGCGTGTCTCTAGTACAGCGCCATCGCGGCCAACCAGATAGGCGCGAAACGAGGTGGTGCCCCAATCCAGGGCCACGAATGCGGGAGTCATGCCAAGCGCCTTTGCGAACAACGAACCCGCACCCCTAGCACATTCATCGCCCGGTCCGCCAAGCCCAACGGCCGGGCGCTGATCCGCCGCTAACGGATTGTTAACGCTATTGCCGCAACTTTTAGTTGTTATTTCCGAACATGCACTCGCACCAACGGGGTCGATGGCATTCGGCGTGCAAAAGTTATGCGTAACGGGGTAGACATGCGTTTGCGTCAATGGATTATCGCCGCCGGGGCCGGCATCGGCCTGCTCCTATCGAGTCCGCCGGACCCGGCACACGCCCAATCCTGCACGGCCGGCACGGGTGCCAGCTCCGAGCTTTGCGGCCTCGGGGCCACGGCCTCGGGCTTGCAGACCACGGCGGTCGGCAACAGCGCCACAGCCAGCGGTCTCGATGCCACGGCGGTCGGCCAGGCCAGCTTTGCCAGCACACCACTCTCAACCGCCATCGGCCAGAACTCGCAGGCCAGCGGCGACAATGCGACGGCGCTCGGCGAAGGCTCGCTGGCCAGCAGCACCAGCGCCACGGCGCTCGGTCAAAGTGCCACCGCCAGCGGTGCTGCCGGCACCGCCACTGGCGCCGGCAGCAATGCGTCGGGCAATCTTTCCACAGCGATCGGACAGGCTGCGCAGGCCAATGCCGACAACAGTACGGCGCTGGGTCAAGGCGCGCAGGCGACCGGCAGCAACAGCAGCTCGACCGGTCAGGGGTCAAAGGCGACCGGTTCGTCGTCCACGACCTTGGGCGCCAGCGCCAGTGCGACCGGCAGCCTCGCCACCGCTCTGGGCATGTCGGCGCAAGCGACCGGCATCAGTTCGTTGGCCGTGGGCCAGGGCGCGCAGGCCTCCGGCACGCAGTCGCTCGCCACTGGCCAAGGCGCCAAGGCGGTTGGCAACAATGCCATCAGCATCGGCGTCGGATCGAGCGCCGCGTTTGACAACAGCATCGCCATCGGCAGTGGCGTCAAGACCACGTTGGCCAATCAGGCGACGATTGGCACCGCGACGACAACCTTCAGCTTGCCCGGCGTCGTCAGTGCCGCAAGCATCGCCCGCCAAAGCGGTAACCTGCAGGTGCTGACCAGCGATGCCAACGGCAATGTCGCGGCAGACGGCGGCCAGATCTTCAGCAACCTGGCCAGCCTGACCACGACGGTTGCCGCGCAAGGCACGCAGATCACGAAAAATACCGCCGATATCGCCACCCTTGGCACGGAGGTTGGAACGAACACGGCGAATATGGGCGCACTTTCGACAACTGTAGGTGTCCTGAGCACACAAACCAGCAAGAACACGGCGGATATCAGCAGCCTCAACACCCAGGTCGGCAAGAACACCACCGACATCAGTTCGCTGACGACGACGGTGAATACCCAAGGTATGCAGATTACCAAGAATACCTCCGATATCACCGCGCTGTCCGCAACGGTCAATACCCATACGACGCAGATCGCGCAGCACTCCAGCGCCATCCAGAAGCTAGAGTCCACCAGCGCCGATCATGAAACCCGCATCACAAACAACTCCAACGCCATCAGCTCGATCGACAACCGGGTGACGCAGAACACGACCAACATCACCAGCCTGACCAACACGGTGAATACGTTCGACAAACGCATCACGTCGACGCAAAATGATGTCGCGCAGGTGAAATCGGATATCGGGACGGTCAAGCAGCAGACCGCACGCAACACCGAGGGCATTGCCATGGCCTTCGCGCTGGCCGGGACGGGTGCGTTGCCAACCGACAAGACCATGGCGCTCAATGTCGACTGGGGTTACTTCGACGGCTCCAATGCGCTTGCGCTGGGACTTTCCGCCAAGGTGGCGAAAGATGCCTATTTGAGCGGCGGTCTGGCGATCGGTGTCGACTCGGGCGATCTCGGCGGCCGTGCCGGCCTGACAGTTGCATGGTAAGGGGGCATTAGATGATCCGTAGACAATCCGTAATTTGCAGATCGGCCCGCTCGATGCTGGCATCTGGACTGCTGGCGAGCCTCATGACGGCCACGACCCCGGTGGCGGTCCGAGCCGAAACAGCGGCGGTGCCGGACGGCTATCAACTGTCGCTACTGATCTATGCGACCCTGACCGCCCTCGATCAGGCCAACACCACCGGCAACTATTCCGTGTTGCGGGATCTCGCCGCGCCGGATTTCCAGCGCCTCAATCCGGCGCAAAAGCTTGCGGGGATTTTTGCCAAATACCGCGAGCGGCATGTGGTACTGGCCCCGGTGGTGCTGTATCAACCGCGGCTGATCGAGGAACCAAGCGTCGGGCCCGCAGGTCTTTTGCATCTCAAGGGCTTCTTCCCGACCAAACCGCTGCGCATAGCGTTTGATCTGTCGTATCAGGCGGTTGGCGGCAACTGGCGCCTGATGGCGTTGTCGATCTCGCCAAGCGAGGGGTAAGCCCTTCGCCTGTTCTTTGCTGGCGCCCGGCGACTCCCCTTGCGGGGAGCCGGCCGCGGGAGTACTGGCGGTTCGCATGAAGGGCCGGTATCTTGAGCCGAACCAAACGAGAGCACCTCCCATGCCGGCACAGAACTTGACGATCGATCCCCAGAAGCTCTGGGACAGCATCATGGAAACTGCGCGTTTCGGGGCGACCCTGAAGGGCGGCATCAAGCGGCTGACGCTGTCGGATGACGACAAGCGCGTGCGCGATTGGTTCAAGGCGGCCTGCCAGGGACTGGGCTGCACAGTCAGCGTCGATACTGTAGGCAACATGTTCGCGGTGCGCCCGGGCAAGCGGGCGGACCTGCTGCCAATCGCGCTCGGCTCGCATCTCGATACCCAACCGACCGGTGGCAAATTCGACGGCGTGTTGGGCGTGCTCGGCGCGCTGGAGGCACTGCGGACCCTTGTGGCGACGGGTTATGAGACCAACGCGCCGATCATGCTGGTGAACTGGACCAATGAGGAGGGCTCGCGCTTTGCTCCCGCCATGCTGTGCTCGGGCGTCTATGCCGGCGTATTCACCCCGGACTACGCCTATGCCCGCGAAGACCGCGATGGCGTGAAACTAGGCGACGAGCTGGCTCGCATCGGCTATCGCGGCACGGATGCGGTGGGCTCGCACAAATTCCAGGCCATGTTCGAGTTGCATATCGAGCAGGGACCGATCCTGGAGGCCGAGGCCAAGGAAATCGGGGTGGTCACGGGCGTGCAGGGCATGCGCTGGTACGAGGTGACGGTGCGGGGCCAGGAGGCGCATACTGGCGCGACGCCCATGAAGCTGCGTAAGAATGCGCTGCTCGGCACCTCGCGAATGATCGCGGCCATCGACCAGGTCGGCATGGATCATCTGCCGGGCGTGGCCAGCGTCGGCCTGATCGAGAACCGCCCGAACAGCCGCAATGTGGTGCCGGGAGAGGTGTTCTTCACCGTCGATCTGCGGCATCCAGATGATGCGGTGCTGGATAGGATGGAGACAGCGTTCAGGGCCGCACTGCCGGTGTGCGCGGCTGGCCAAGGTCTCACCTTCGAGGAGAAACGCATCTGGAACTCACCAGCGGTGAAGTTTCATCCTGACCTGATCGAGTGTGTGCGGACCGGCGCCAAGAAGGCTGGCTACAGCACGCGCGAGATGGCGTCCGGCGCCGGGCACGATGCGGCCTACATCGCGCGCGTGGCGCCCACGACCATGATTTTCGTGCCGTGCCTGGGTGGGCTGTCGCACAACGAGGCGGAGTCGACCACGCAGGAGGAATGCGGCCGCGGCGCGCAGGTGCTGCTGAATGCGGTGCTGGAGTTCGACCGACGGTTGGGGGCGTAACCGGGCCGTTGGGTCAAACGTTTCAGCGCGACCCAACGCCCTCAGCTACGGATCCCGTTACGCCCCGAGCTTGCCGATCTCGACCGCGACATCGAGCATGCGGTTCGAGAAGCCCCACTCGTTGTCATACCAGCTGAGCACGCGCACCAGCTTGCCATCGACGATCTGAGTCTGCGTCAGGTCGAAGTTGGACGAATGCGGATTGTGGTTGAAGTCGATCGAGACCAGTTCCTCATCGACCACCGCCAGGATGCCCTTGAATTTGCCCTTGGCGGCAGCCTTCATGGCCTCGTTGACTTCCTTCACGGTGGTCTCGCGGCCTGGGATGAACTTCAGGTCGACCACCGAGACGTTCGGCGTCGGCACGCGCATCGATGAGCCATCGAGCTTGCCAGCAAGTTCGGGCAACACCAGGCCCAGCGCCTTGGCCGCACCGGTGGAGCTTGGGATCATCGACAGTGCGGCGGCGCGGGCACGGCGCATGTCCTTGTGCGACTGATCGAGCAGCCGCTGATCGTTGGTGTAGGAGTGGATGGTCGTCATGTAGCCGGCCTTGATGCCGATCAGCTCGTTCAGCACCTGGGCGACCGGGGCAAGGCAATTGGTGGTGCACGAGCCGTTCGAAATCACCTTGTGCTCAGACTTGAGCTTGGTGTGGTTGACGCCGTAGACAACCGTCAGATCGGCACCGTTCGATGGGCCCGACACCAGCACGCGCTTGGCGCCGGCTTCCAGATGCCAAGCTGCCTTGTCCTTGTCGGTAAATATGCCCGTGCATTCCATGACAATATCGACACCCATGGCGCCCCATGGCAGCTTCTTGGGGTCCTTCTCGGCCAGCACCTTGATCGGGCCGAAGCCGATATCAAACGTATCGCCTTCGACCTTCACCGAGCCCGGATACTGGCCATGCACGCTGTCATACTTGAACAGGTGCGCATTCTCCTTCACGGTCGTCAGGTCGTTGATAGCAACTACATGCACGTCGGTGCGCTTGCTCTCGCCAAGCGCGCGCAGCACGTTGCGGCCGATACGGCCAAATCCGCTGATGGCGACTTTTACTGCCATGACTGTTCACTCCTGGATGGTGGCGCAGTGGGGTAGTGCGCACTTTCGATGTTGATTTCGGGCGCACCATGATGAGCGCCATTGCCCCTGTCAACGATCTTGCGGCAATTGACGGCCCCCTGGATTGGTCTCTAGGTTGCAGCCACAGTGGAGTGTTAGCAATAGTCATGGCGGCAAAGCGCAAATTGGCCTCTGCGGCAACCGCGACAGCGGCGAAGGCCAAGCCTGCCCGCAAGGCAGCCGATCCGCTGGCTGCCGTAACCGCCGAGCGGGACGCGCTGAAGCTGGAATTGGCGGTCACGCGGGCCCGGGTCGAGGCCATGACTGCCGCGCGCGCCGAACTGGCCAGCCGGCTCGAATTGGCGGTGGCGGCAGTGCAGAAACTGATACGCCGCTGAGGACAATCGCGATTGAGGCTGGAAATTGACAGCGAACAGGGCCATATTGGTCGGGTGCAGGGCTGTGGGGTTCGTCAGGTCAAACCATTTCCCCGGGCCGATAAGATCTGCAAGGGGGCTGTCCCTGTCCGGAGCCGTGGCGCCGGGCATATGGCTCCCACCTACTTGTTAGGGACCATGCGGGATCTGAACCGACCAACGGCCAGCGTGGCTCTGCACACTTTACCGATCTGTCACTTGCGCTCCTTTGGTCGCGATGATTTAAGGCGCTGATGACAAACGATTCTTCGGCGCCAAGCCTACCAGATCAGAAGCCCCTGCTGCGCCGCGATGCCATGCGCCGGCGTTCGGCCGCCCATGGCCGGCTAGCCGCGACTGCTGGCAATCAGATCCGCGACATAGGTTTGCCGGTTCTGACCGGCCTGCCGGGCCGCGTTGTCAGCGGCTACCTGCCTATCCGCGACGAACTCGATCCGGTTCCGCTGATGGCGGCCCTGGCTGAGCTCGGCTATCGGCTGGCCTTGCCGGTGATCGAGAAGAAGTCGGCGCCGCTTCTGTTCCGGCAATGGTCGCCGGGCGACCAGCTGCGGAACGCCTCTTTCGGCTTGACAGAGCCGCTCGATACGGCGCCCGAGTTGCTCCCCGATCTGCTGCTGGTTCCCGGCGCTGCCTTCGATAGTGCCGGTTTCCGCATCGGCTACGGCGGCGGCTACTACGACCGCACCCTGGCATTATACCGGGCGAACCGTCCCGTGACGGCAATCGGCATCGCCTTCGACGAACAGGAAGTCCCCTGCTTCCTGCATGAACCGCACGATCAGCGCCTCGATTTTCTCCTGACCCCCACCGGCGTGCGAACCTTCGGAGCCTGAATCAGCATGCGGCTCCTGTTCCTGGGCGACGTGGTTGGCCGCACCGGCCGCAACGCCGTGATCGAGCAACTGCCCAAACTCATCGAGCGCTACCGACTGGATTTCGTCATCGTCAATGGCGAGAACTCGGCCGGCGGTTTTGGCATTACGGAGGCGATCTATCTCGATCTGATCGATGCCGGCGCGGACGTCGTCACCACCGGCAATCACGCCTTTGACCAGAAGGAAGCGCTGATTTTCATCGAGCGCCATGACCGCATGCTACGCCCGCTGAACATGCCGGTTGGCACACCTGGCAAGGGCGTAGGCCTGTTCAAGGCTCGTAACGGCGCCGAGGTGCTGGTGATGAACCCGATTGGCCAGGTTTTCATGGGCGAATATGACGGGCCGTTTGTGCAGGTGGAGCGCGAGCTCAACGCCTGTCCTTTGAAGCACGGCGCCGATGCCATCGTGATCGATTTCCACGCCGAGGCGACGTCGGAAAAACAGGCACTGGGTCACTTTGTTGACGGCCGTGCAAGCCTGGTGGTCGGCACCCACACCCATACGCCGACTTCGGATGATCGCGTGCTGCCCAAGGGCACGGCCTATATGAGCGATGTCGGCATGTGCGGCGACTATGACGGCGTGCTTGGGATGGACGCAGCCGAACCGATCGCGCGCTTTCTGACCCGCATTCCGCGCGGCCGCTTCGAGCCGGCAACTGGCGCGGCGACCCTCAGCGGCATCGCGGTGGTGACAGACGATTCGACCGGCCTTGCGACCCGTGCCGAAGCGCTTCGGATCGGCGGCGTGCTATCGCAATGCCTGCCAAGCTTCTGGGAGCCCGGTTGCAACCCGCGCCCATAACGCCGCATGCCAGTTATCGCGTTGTAATTGCAGCATTATCCTATCCCGTCCGGCCGCAGGGGGTGTCCTTGACACCCTGCGGACCCACAACTAAGGTGCGCGGCGTTCGGTGCTCCCACCGATTGTCTCGCCTCATGTACGTCATTCCGAGTGTCGAGGCTTCTCATGACAAGCTCAGCTGGCGGCGACGACCGTGGCAAGCTCAGCCCCGACGAGCGTAAAGCTTTCGAGCAGCGCGTGTCGGAGTTGGACGGGCGGTTGGCCAAGGCATCTGCCGAGGCGGCACCCAAGGTCAAGCCCTTGGACGACGCGCGGCGCCACAAGATGCTTGGCTACGGCATGCAGATGGCAATGGACCTGGTGCTGGCGCCTGTGCTGGGCGCCGGGATCGGGTGGGGGATCGATCGGTTTGCGGGCACACGGCCCGTCTTTCTGCTGCTGCTGCTTGGGTTGGGCATCGCGGCGGGAATTCTGAATTTGGTGCGGACTTACCGGCAAATGCAGGCCGAGGTCGGCGGGGATATTGGCAACGACTTGCCGGCGGGATCTGATGGCGACGACGACTGAAGCTGTAACGACCACCGCAACCGAGGCCGCTAAGGTCGTCGGCAAGGCTGTTGAGCATCACGGCGGCGGACTGCCGAACCCGATGCACCAGTTCGAGATCATCCGCTACATCCCGCTCAAACTGTTTGGCTGGGACGCCTCGTTCACCAATTCATCGCTGGCCATGCTGATGGCCGCCGCGATCATCGTCGCCTTCATCCTCTATGCCATGCGCCATCGCTCACTGGTGCCGAACCGCATCCAGTCGGTCGCCGAGATGGCCTATGAGTTTGTCGAAAACATCGTCAAGCAGACCGCCGGCCCCGACGCGATGGGATACTTCCCGTTCGTGTTCACGTTGTTCATGTTCGTGCTGGTCTCGAACTTGCTCGGCCTCGTGAACATTCCCGGCGTGTTCGCTCCGTTCACATCGACCAGCCACATCATCGTCACCTTTGCCATGGCCGCGACCGTCTTTATCGGCGTAACGCTGATCGGCATCTACAAGCATGGCGCCGGCTTCTTGAAGCTGTTCGTGCCCTCGGGCGTTCCGGCAATCATGCTGATCCTGTTGGTGCCGATCGAGGTCATTTCGTATTTCACCCGCCCCATCAGCCTGTCCGTGCGTCTGTTCGCCAACATGATGGCTGGCCACACCATGTTGAAGGTGTTCGGCGCCTTCGTCGGCGCGCTGGGCCTGGTTGGCGGCTGGGCGCCGCTGTTGTTCATGGTGCCGTTCACCGGCCTCGAAGTGCTGGTGGCGTTCCTGCAAGCCTATGTGTTCGCCATCCTCACCTGCATCTACCTGAACGACGCTCTGCACATTCATCACTGATCATTCGTATCCATCCATAACCATCCAACGGGAGTGACTGACATGGGACCTGAGGCAGCAAAGCTCATCGGCGCTGGTATCGCTTGCATCGCATTGGCGGGCGCGGGCGTCGGCATCGGCAATATTTTCGGCAACTACTTGTCGGGCGCGCTGCGCAATCCGTCAGCCGCCCAAGGCCAGTTCGGTAACGCGCTGCTCGGCTTCGCCCTCGCCGAAGCCACGGGCCTGTTCGGCCTCGTGATGGCCTTCATCATTTTGTTCGCGTTCTAAGCTTTTTGTTTTGTCGCGCTTCTTATCGGAAAACCGGAGTCCACTTTTCCGGAAGCGCTCCTTTCGCCGTCAGCGCAGGGCCGGGTCATGCCACAACTTAAGCTCCAGGACTTCCCGCCCCAGCTGATCTGGCTGGCGATCATCTTTGTCGGGCTGTATCTTCTGATGTCGCGGCTGCTGGTACCGCGCATTAGCTCGGTGCTCGACGCCCGCACCAATCGGATCGAGGGCGACCTCGCCGAAGCGCGGCGCCTGAAGGACGAGACGCAGAAGGCCATCTCCGACTATGAGAGGGCCCTCTCCGACGCTCGCGGCAAGGCCGGGACGCTGGCCCAGGGCGAGCGCGACAAGCTGAAGGCCGAGATCGACCAGGAGCGCGCCAAGGTCGAGGGGCAGTTGACCTCACGGCTGAACGCTGCCGAAGCGCAGATCAGGGCCGCCCGCGATACCGCGCTTGGCCAAGTCCACGATGTTGCCGGCGAGACGGTCGAGACGCTGGTGCAGGAGCTGCTCGGCATCAAGGTCAGTCGCGAAGATGCACTGGCCGCCGTGCGCGCGCACGCCAAGCAGTAGGAGAGCGGTTTTGCCCGAACACGAGAGCCTGTTCAATCCCGAGTTCTGGGTCGGCGTCGCCTTCCTGGGTTTCATCGCGCTGCTCATTTACTATAAGGTGCCCGGTCTGGTGGCCAAGGCGCTCGACGACCGCGCCGATGCGTTGCGCAAGGAGATCGAGGAAGCGCGCAAGCTGCGCGACGAGGCCGCCAATTTGCTGGCCGACTACAAGCGCCGCCAGGCCGACGCCCAGAAGGAGGCCGACGCCATCATTGACCGGGCCCGGCAGGAAGCCGCGACCCTGGCCGCCGAGAGCCGTACCAGCCTGACCGAGATGCTGCAGCGCCGCACCAAGCTGGCCGAGGATAAGATTTCGCGCGCCGAGGCGCAAGCTACCGCCGACGTCCGCGCCGCCGCCATCGAGGCCGCGCTCGGGGCATCGCACGGTCTGATCGGCAAGCGCCTGAATGGCGACGCCGGACACGATCTGGTCAACCGCAGCATCGGCGACCTCAAGGGCAAGCTGTAATCGGTAGGGTGCGTTACGCCGTTTCAGGCCGTAACGCACCACCGGTGTTGAATGCGAACCAGGGCGGTGCGTTAAGGCCCAGTGGACCTAACCCACATTAACGTTCCTTGCGCCGCCTCTCACAGTTTGTGCTTTCCAACCACCTCCGCTACTCTGCCGCCGAATCATTCCCGGCACGGCAAGGAGGATTGGCCATGTTGCAGCGGCTCGCGGCTGTCTTTGTACTTGCGACCTCAATAGGCATCGCAGGCGACTTGGCCGCGCGCGCCGACGATGCCGGCCCGGCCTCGCCCGCAGACCCCGCCGCAGGAGCCGAACAGGCGCGCCGGAGCGAAGCCCAGAGCGCCTACACCGCAGCTGTTACCGACGCCACCAAGGGTCCCGCCGAGGTGGCCATGATGGCGCAGGCAACTCTCAAACTCCCCGCCGGCTATCTGTTCGTGCCGGTGCGGCAGGCCAACCGGCTGATGCGAGCCTACGGCAACAGTGATGGCGGCGAAAGCTTTGCCGGCCTTATCATGCCGGCCCCCGATAGCAACGAGGACTGGTTCATCACCGCCTCGTTCCAGAAGGAGGGCTATGTCAAGGACGAGGAGGCCAAGAATTGGGACGTCGACGCCCTGCTCAAGAATTCGCGCGATGGCGTCGAACAGGACAATGCCGACCGTGCCACGCGCGGCTTTGCCAAGATCAAGGTCGATGGCTGGATCGAGAAGCCGATCTACGATAGCTCGCAACACCGGCTGGTCTATTCCATGTCGCTGAGCGCGCTCGATGCCAAGCCCGGCGATGAGACCACGGTCAACTACCATACCTATGCGCTCGGCCGTGAAGGCTACTTCTCGCTCGATCTGATCACCGGTTCGAGTTCCATCGAACGCTACAAGGATCGGGCCCGAACCGTACTGGCGGCGCTCGACTACCACCAGGGCAAGCGCTACGAGGAGTTCGTGGCCAGTACCGATCGCATCGCCGAATACGGCATCGCGGCGCTGGTCGGCGGCTTGGCGGCCAAGAAGCTGGGTCTGCTGGCGCTGGCTGCCCTGGCGATGACCAAGTTCGGGGCCACGCTGCTGGCGTTCGCCAAGCCGATCGGGGTCGCCGCCGTGGCACTGTTCGCTGGTATTGGACGCTTCTTCAGGCGCAAGTCGTAGCGCGGAGACTACCCGAGGCGTAGGGTGCGTTGGGCCGTCTCAGGCCGTAGCACACCGCTAGCTTTCAAGCCAAACTCCGCAAGTGCGTTACCGCCCAGTGGGCCTAACGCGCGCAACGCTGCAACCGTCTCAATGCGCACCACCGGAGACCCTTTGACCACCATCCTCCTGCTGCTGACCAAGCTGAAATTCGCCAAGGTTTTTTTGTCGGTCGGCTCCATGGTGCTGGCGATCGGCGGTTACGCCATGCTGTTCGGTTGGCCGTTCGCGATCGGCTTTGTGCTGCTGATTTTCGTGCACGAGATGGGGCACTATGTGGCCGCCCAGCAGCGCGGGCTGAATGTCAGCCTGCCGATGTTCATCCCGTTCCTGGGCGCCTATATTGCGTTGAAGGAGCAACCGCACGACGCCGAGACCGAGGCCTATGTCGCCTATGCCGGACCGTTCGTCGGATCGCTGGCTTGCTTTGCGGTCTATTTCGCGTCGCGCCACTATGACAGCCGGCTGCTGCTGGCGTTGGCCCAATCCGGTTTCCTGATCAATCTGTTCAACCTGATCCCGGTCTCGCCGCTCGACGGCGGCCGCATCACTGCGGTGCTCAGCCCACGCATCTGGTTCCTGGGCGTGCCGCTGCTGGCCGCGTTCTGGTATTACCACCCCAGCCCGCTGTTGCTGATCATTGGCCTGCTCGCCCTGCCGCGGCTGATGGAAGCCTGGCGCTACGATCCGCAAGCCCCGGCGAACCGCGCCTATTACGGCGTGCCGTTCACCGTCAAGGTCGAATACACCGGCCTCTATCTGATCCTGGTGCTGGTGCTCGCCATCGTAACTAATCTTCTTCATACGGAATTATCGGGCCTGCGCAACTGACAGGCATGACGAAGTCCCCTCCCGACGTTGGCCGGAGGGCGACACATTGACGGGGGCGCGGGCACCGAACGGCTGCGTGACAAAGTAGAAAATGAGCAGCCATCCAGCGCCCGCACTGCGGCGAATTTTAACTGGAGCGCGCATCAGCCGGGCGCACCCATCGGGATGATCCCGATGGCTCCCGCCACGTCCAGCTGCGTTATCACCCGTTGCGTTCCCCCTGTTGCCAGGGCCGTAACGAGGGGCGCACCCGCCGACAAGCCGGGTGATCCTGGGCCGTCCCGCCCCGATCCCTCCCGGCCGCCGCCGTCTTGCACCACGCATCCAACGGTCGACACGTCCCGCCGCAGTGTAATATCGTCCAACGTATCGTTTGACCTGTCACTTTGAAGGTTCGTGACAGAGGTCATGGCGTAGGGGCGCACGGCCGTGCGCCCCTATCGCTTGCGAACACGAGGCGAACGATAGGTTGACCGGTATAAACGACGGGTGGACACTCAGCCCTTGGTCCGGCTCAAGCATTGGCATGGTACCTTCACGCATGGCTGCGCGCCCTCCCGGCAGATCGCCGGAGGGCCACAAAGTGATGGGAGCGCAGGCGCCGGAAGGCCGCGTATGGGGTAGTCCAAATGGCAGCCTTCCGGCGCCCACGCAGCGGAGATTTCGCCGTGGCCCTTGCTCTCGGACCGGGGTTCGATCCCCATTCCTGCCTCTTTGGCGCCCGCCGCGCCGCTCCATTGCTGGAACGGCCCATTGGGAGGCACGACCGCCCGGCCTCCCGATCTCCTGGGTCCGTCCATGCGCATGCCAGCGCACGGCCCCGAGCATCCGGCCACCGCACTTCCCTGCCACGTGTGCGACGGTCGCGACGACGTCCCGTTGCG
>JANLQJ010000462.1:0-9211 GCA_031367715.1 Hyphomicrobiaceae bacterium
CATCCACTATGTTATCCGTCCAACCTATCGTTTGACTCGTGCTCGCAAGCGTAGGGGCGCACAGCAGTGCGCCCGTCTAGTGTTCTGTAACAATCATTTGGAACCCCGAAAAATCGTCATCCCGGCGAAGGCCGGGACCCGGCCAAGTCGATGCGAGGCACTCAGGACGTACGCGGCAAGTCTCTGTTTCAAAGCACTGTTTCCGAATTGCCAACTGCTGCAGGTCCCGATGGTTGGACAGGTCCCGGCCTTCGCCGGGATGACGAAAAATCGGAAACCAATTGAATGAGTCAGAACACTAGCTACGCGGCAAGCTCTTGGACGGGCGCACTGCTGTGCGCCCCTTGCGAGCACGAGTCAAACGATAGGTTGGCCGGGATGTATAAGAGGGACGGATCTGGGGCATCGACAGGGCGACGCCGGCGCCTGCGCCGGTTGCGAGTGCGGTTCGTCGACTGATTGTCTTGGCTGGCACGCTGTGTGGCGCGGCCTGCGGTTACTTGGTCTCCGGGCGGGATGCGTTTTCTCCCACAAGGTCCGCCAGCGGTCCACTCCATCCGCAATCTGCCGTACCCGAAGTTTTCGACCTGGAGGCTCCCCGCTTGCGGCCTGAGCGCCATGTCCCCCAACTCGATCGCCGCCCTGCGCCGTTGCCCCTGCTATGCCACGCAGGTCTCGTCGCCAGAAAAACGGCGTATACTGTCATGCAGTACGACTAGCACGCCGACCCCAGCCGCTCCAAACACACGCGCAGCGTCTCGTCCATTGGCCGCCGCCACCAGTCTGCGGCGGAGAATATCTCCACTTCGACCAGACCGGCATAGCCCGCCACCTCGACGGCGTTGCGGATGCGCGCGATGTCGATCACGCCGTCGCCCATCATGCCGCGGTCGTTGAGAACGTCGCGGCTTGGCACCAGCCAGTCGTTGACGTGGAAACCGAAAATGCGCCGCGCTGCGCCGGCTTGCGCGATGCCAACCGACAGCGCCGGGTCCCACCAGACGTGGTAGACGTCGATGCCGGTACCAAGCCATGGCGCGGCGGGAGCGGCAGGCTCGATGCGCTCGCACAACTCGAGCGCTTCGGCCAATGTCGTCAGGCAGCTACGCTCGGCAGTGTACAACGGATGCAGCGGCTCCAGGGCGATCCGTATGCCGAGCTTGCGGGCGTGTCCCAGCAGCAGCGCGGTGCCCTCGGCGACTTGCGCGCGGGCGCCGTCGATGTCCTTGGAGCCTGCCGGCAATCCGCCGACCACCATGAAAAAAGAATAGGCGCCGAGCCTGGCCGCGTCTTCGATGGCGCGGCGGTTGTCGTCGACATTGGCGAGGAACTCCGCGCGCGTGGCCGCCGGCAGATAGGTCGAGCGGCAATAGCCTGTCACCTGCAACCCAGTCGCGCGGATCTGGCGGGCGATGGCGCTGACATCGCCACCCTCGATCTCGCGCCGCCACGGCGCGATGCCGCCAAAGCCGTGCCGGGCAACCGCCTCGACAACCTCGCTGATGGGCGCCTGGAAGCCGAGCGTGGCGGTGTTGATGGCACAGAGTTCCGGATGTCCGGCAAGCGCGCGCATCGGTCAGCTCACGCCGTAAATCGCCAGCAGCGCGCGCATGCGGCGCGTCGCCAGATCAGGATCGCGCAGCAGCCCGGCCCGGTCGGCGAGCCGGAAGGCTTCGGCGAAATAGCTGATCGGGCGCATCGCCTGCTGCCCGCCCGCCATGATGAAATGTTCTTGATGACCGTTCAGCCAGGCCAGGAACACGATGCCGGTCTTGTAATATCGCGTCGGTGCACGGAAGATCAGGCGGGACAGCGGCACGGTCGGATCGAGCAGCTTGTGATAGGCTGCGGTTTCGCCCGCCGCCAAGGCCGCCAAGCCCGCGCTGGCCGCTGGCGCGATGGCATCGAAGATGCCGAGTAGCGCCTCGCTGTGGCCTTGCCCGTCACCCTTGATCAGCTCGGGATAGTTGAAATCATCGCCGGTATACATGCGCACGCCCTTGGGCAGGCGGCTGCGCATGATGATCTCCTTGTCGGCATCCAGCAACGAGATCTTGATACCCTCGACCTTGCGTGCGTTCGCAGCGATGACGCCCAGGCAGGTCTCCATCGTGTCGCGGAAATCCGTACCGCCCCAATAGCCGGCCAGCGCCGGATCGAACATCTCGCCCAGCCAGTGCAGGATGACGGGATGCTGGGCCTCGGACAGTACCGCAGCGTAAACCTTGGCGTAATCAGCCGGCGATTTGGCAACCCGGACCAGCGCGCGGCTGGCCATCAGGATGACGCGGCCGCCGAGTCTTTGCACCGCGTGCAGCTGGAGCAAATAGGCGCGGGCGACGTCGTCAACTGAGCACGCATCGTTCGAAGTCAGATGATCCGTACCGACGCCTGAATAGATCACCGCATCCTTGCGTCCTGCCGTTGCCGCAAGCGAACGCCGGATCAACTCATGGGCGCCATCCCAGGTCAGCCCCATGCCGCGCTGCGCCGTATCCATCGCTTCGGCCACGCCCAAGCCGAGATCAAGCAGATGCTGGCGAAACGCGATGGTTGGTCCCCAGTCGATATCGGGCGGGCCGGACGGGTCGGCGTTGCCGAGCGGTTTCACCACGATATGCGCGGCCGCCAGCGCGATGCGATTGAACGGAGCCGACGGGCGGCGTACCGTTATCGGCGCGCCGGTCAGGCGATAGTCCTGCAGCACCCCATTCGCAATCGGCAGTCTGATCGTCAGCATGATCAATATCTCACACTGAGCAATCCGCCATCGGCTTGAACAATCTGCCCGCTGGTGTAGGGCAGCAACCCGCTCGCGAGTGTCAGGGCGATGCGCGCGACCTCTTCGGGCTGACCGAAGCGCTTGATGACCGTCAGTCCACCCTCGATCAGTTTGTCATACTTGGCCTTGGAGGGTGCGGTCATGTCGGTTTCGATGAAACCCGGTTGGATTTCATAGACGCCGATGCCGTCGCCCGACAGCCGCGCCGCAAACAGTTTTGTCATCATCGAGACCGCTGCCTTCGACACGCAATATTCACCGCGCGCGATCGATGGCGCGACCGCGTTGGCCGAGGAGACGGTGACGATGCTGCGATGCGCGCCGCCGGAATCTGCCCGCGTCAGCAGCCGTGTGGCAAACGCCTGGGTCAGAAAGAACGTACCGCGCGTATTGATATCGAGGCAGCGGTCATAGCTCTGCGCCGTCACGTCGAGCAGGTCGCCACGGCTGAGCACCGACACCCCGGCATTGTTGACCAGCGTGGTCAGAATCCCGAGCGCCGCTTCGGCCTCGTCCAACATGCGCGTATGCTGAGCAATATCGCCGATGTCGCCGATCACCGCCGCCGCCTTGTGTCCGAGCTTGGCGATCGTTCCACAAGTGGCGGTCAAATCCGCCGACGCTTCCAGATCGTTGACCGCGACATCGAAACCGGCCTCGGCCAGGGCAAGGGCAATGGCCTTGCCGATGCCGCGCCGCGCGCCGGTGACCAGGGCTATGGGGTGCATGCGAGATGTTCCATGGTGATAGCGGCCTTCTGGCGCTTGAGTATGATCGGTTTGCGCTGATAGACAAGGGCGCTGGCAAAGGCAATCATGCCGGCGAGCAATGGCCGGGGAATGGGACGCAACAGCTGATGTACGACTACATCATCGTCGGGGGAGGCTCGGCCGGTTGCGTGCTGGCGGCGCGGCTGACCGAGATGCCGGACGCCCGCGTGCTGATGCTGGAAGCCGGCCCGCGCGACACCGATCCCTACATCCACATGCCGGTCGGGTTCTTCAAGATGACCGGCGGCCCGCTCACCTGGGGCTACCAGACCGTACCCATGAAGCACGCCAACAACCGCGTCACGGTCTATCCGCAGGCGCGGGTCCTGGGTGGCGGAAGCTCG
Organism: Hyphomicrobiaceae bacterium; assembly: GCA_031367715.1. Classification (GTDB taxonomy): domain Bacteria; phylum Pseudomonadota; class Alphaproteobacteria; order Rhizobiales; family Hyphomicrobiaceae; genus JANYHF01. Next base: position 3,897 of record JANLQJ010000462.1, read on the forward strand.
ATCAATGCCGAGGTTTTCACGCGTGGTTGCCCGGAGGACTATGACGGTTGGGCAGGCGAGCTGGGCTGCACCGGCTGGTCGGCGGCGGACCTGAAACCCTACTTTGTCAAGTCCGAGGACAACAGCCGGCTCGGCGGCGACATGCACGGCATCGGCGGGCCGCTTGCGGTATCCGACAATCCAAACCCGAACCGGATGTCGACCGCTTTCGTGCAGGGCTGCATGGAGCTCGGCATGCCCTACAACCCGGATTTCAATTCGGGCACGCAGGCCGGCTGCGGGCTGTATCAAACGTTCACGCGCAATGGCCGGCGCTCGAGCGCGGCGGTAGGCTATCTGCGGCCGGTGCTGTCGCGCAAGAACCTGACCGTGAAGACGGGCATCTTGGTCACGCGGCTGATCATCGAGAAGGGGCGCGCAACCGGTGTCGAATACCGCGAGCACGGACAGATGACGTGCGCCGAGGCGGCGAGCGAGGTCATTGTCACGGCCGGCGCCATCGGATCACCTAAGCTGCTGATGCTGTCGGGCATTGGTCCGGCAGCGCATCTGAAGGCCAAGGGGGTACCTGTCCTGCATGACCTCGTCGGTGTCGGGCAGAACCTGCACGACCATTTCTCCACCGACATCACTTGGCAGCTGAATGGTCCGTATTCGTATGACAAATACAAGAAGCTGCACTGGCAGGCGCTGGCCGGCCTGCAATACCTGATGTTCCGTACGGGCCCCGTCGCCTCAAACATCGTCGAAGCCGGCGGCTTCTGGTGGAACGATCGGGCCGAGAAAACCCCGGACCTGCAGTTCCATTTCCTGGCCGGTGCCGGTATCGAGGAGGGCGTCGGCACGGTGCCGGGCGGCAACGGCGCAACCTGCAACGTCTATCAGACGCGGCCGAAATCGCGCGGGTCGGTGACGCTGCGCAGCAATGATCCCGCCGCTGCGCCCGACGTCGATCCGAACTCGTTTGCCGAGCCCGCCGACCTCGATTGCCACATCGGCGGCATCAAGCTGGTGCAGGAAATCGGCCGCGCCCGTCCCTTCAGCCGCTTCGTCACCGCCGAACATTTTCCCGGCACCGGAGTTACGTCGCGAGCGGATTATGAGGCCGCCGCCCGTGCCAACGCCCGCTCGTCCTATCATCCGGTCGGCACCTGCAAGATGGGAACGGACGATCTGGCCGTGGTCGATCTCGCGCTGCGCGTGCGCGGCATCGAACGCTTGCGTGTCTGCGACTCATCGACCATGCCGCGCGTGGTCTCCTCCAACACCAACGCCCCCACCATCGCCATGGCCGAGAAGGCCAGCGATCTCATTCGAGGCAACAGGTAACGGTTTTTATAGGAGCTGGAGCCCCATGAATTTTGACATGATGAAGTATGCCCTGGTGATGTTGTTGGCTGGATTCGGCATTCCAGTGCTGGCTGCCCTGAATGCTCAGCTTGGTGGCCGTATCTCCTCGCCCCCAGCAGCGGCGACCGTCTTGTTCGCTGTCGCGTTTGTCGCTTCGTTTGTCGCGGCAGTCACGACCACGGGACTTTCTCCGCTGTCCCAACTTGCCAGCCAGCCCATACATCTGTTCGCGGCCGGGCTCTTCATCGCCTTCTACGTGCTCACGATCACTTACGTGGCGCCGCACTTCGGCGTCGGCAACGCCATCATGTGTGTGCTGTTCGGACAGATGATCGCTGCCTCGGCCATCGATCATTTCGCCCTATTCGGCGCCCTTGTGAAACATCTTTCGCCTTTGCGTGCCGGAGGCCTGAGCCTGATGGCACTCGGTATTGCGCTCTTCCAATGGCGATAAGGCAGACACGAAACCAATAATCCGCCAACTGCGTTGAATTCTGAAACAGGCAACGAGAAGACAATGCCCAAAATCGTTTCCGCCGCCGAAGCTGTAAGGCAGATTCCCGACAACGCCATCGTCGCGGTCAGTTCCTCGTCCGGATTGTCCGTACCCGACGCGGTACTGGGCGCCATCGGCGCGCGCTTTGAAAAAGAACAGCATCCGCGCGGGTTGACCATGATGCTGCCGATCACGGCCGGCGACATCTACGGCATCAGGGGCATCGATCACATCGCCAAACCCGGCCTGATCGCGCGCACGATCTGTGGCTCGTACCCGTCCGGACCGTCTGCGTCTGAACCGCCAATGATCTGGCAGATGATCGCGCGCAACGAAATCGCGGCCTACAACGTGCCATCAGGCGTGCTGTTCGACATGCTGCGCGAGGCGGCGGCCTTTCGCCCAGGTGTCCTGACGAAAGTCGGCCTCGATACCTTCGCCGATCCCGAGCGCGAGGGCTGCGCCATGAATACGGCGGCGCGCAAGGCAGCGATCGTCAAACACAAGGATTTCGAAGGCGAGGACTGGCTGTTCTTTCCAGCGATCAAGCCGCAGGTGGCGATCATCCGTGCCACGACGGCCGACGAGCGCGGCAACCTCAGCCTTGAGCACGAGGGCGCGTATCTCGGCGGCATGGAGATGGCGCTGGCGGCTCACAATACCGGCGGCATCGTCATCGCGCAGGTCAAGCGTATCGTCGCTGCCAATACACTGAAGACGCACGATGTGCGCATCCCCGGCATCCTGATCGACTACATCGTGGAAGCCCCCGAGCAGTGGCAGTGCACGCAAACCCCCTATGATCCGGCCATTTCCGGCGAAGTGAAGCGGCCGCTCTCCAGTTTCGAGACCATGCCGTTCGGCGTCGGCAAGGTGATCGCACGACGCGTGGCGCAGGAGCTGAAAGCGGGCTGGGCGGTCAATCTCGGGTTCGGCGTCTCGGCCAATGTACCGCGCATCCTGTTGGAAGAAGGCAAGCACGGCGCCGTCACCTGGATGATCGAGCAGGGCGCGGTCGGCGGCATCCCGCTGTTGGAATTCCAGTTCGGCTGTTCGGCCAATGCCGAGGCGATTGTTCCCTCGCCGCATCAATTCATTTATTTCCAGGCCGGTGGCTTCGATGCCACGCTGTTGTCCTTCCTGCAAATCAGCGCGAACGGCTCGGTGAACGTTTCGCGGCTGGCGGCCCGTCCGCACGTAACCGCTGGAGTCGGCGGCTTCGCCGACATCACGACTCGGGCCAAACGCATTGTGTACTCGGGTTTCTTCAATGCCGGCGCCAAAATGAACGTCATTGATGGCAAGCTGAACATCAGCACCGATGGCAAGGTGAAAAAACTGGTGCGCGAGATGGATCATGTCACCTTCTCTGGCCGCCGCGGCACCGCCCAGGGCCAGGATGTGACTTATGTGACGGAGCGTTGCGTCATGAAGCTGACACCGGCCGGCATCGTCGTGACGGAAATCGCGCCCGGTGTCGATCTGCAACAGCACGTCCTCGGACAATCCGAGTTCGCGCTGCAGGTGGCGCCGAATTTGAAAGTGATGGACGCCGCGTTATTCCGCCCCGAACCGATCGGGTTGCAACTCCATGACTGACACCATCGCCACCCCCGATCCGCGTATCCGCCTCAAGCACGACGCCGCCATCGCGTGGCTCACCATCGACCGGCCCGACAAGCACAACGCGCTTGACTATGCCATGGTTCTGGCGCTGGAGGCGGCCGCCCAGGCCATCGAACGGCTGCCGCAGGTACGCATCGCTATCATTACCGGCGCGGGTGACAAATCGTTCTGTGGCGGCGGCGACATTGCGGCGTGGTCGGCTCTCTCCCCGGTCGAGTTCGGTATGGAATGGGTCCGCCACGGGCACCGCGCCTTTGATGCGCTCGCCCGCCTGCGCCAACCTCTGATCGCGGTGCTCGCGGGCCACGCGCTCGGCGGCGGACTCGAATTGGCAGCCTGCGCCGATTTCCGTGTCGCCGAGGAGCACGCCAAAATCGGCATGCCCGAAACCGGTCTCGGTATCATTCCCGGCTGGTCCGGCACGCAGCGCGCGGTGCGCCGCTTCGGCGGCGGACTGGTGCGCCGCATGGCGCTTGGCGGCGAGGTCTTCACAGCGGCTGAGGCGCTGGCGCACGGGCTGGTCGACCAGATGGTGCCGCGCGGCGCTGGATTGGCGGCAGCCGAGGCGATGGCACGCCGCATCGCGGCGCGTGGGCCAGCAGCGACCGGGATGGTCAAGCTCATGATCAACGCCGCCGAGGGCGAGGACGCCGAGCGTGCGCTGGAAGCGATGGCCGGCGCCTATGCCGCCGCAACTGCCGACCTCGCGGAGGGCGTCGCGGCCTTCAAGGCCAAGCGCGCGCCGAAGTTCCCCTAACCAGTTGCGCAGTAAGCTGCCGCCATCGCATAAGGGCGCAGCGAAAGAGTCAGCGGGCGTGGTGGAACGGTAGACACACAGGACTTAAAATCCTGAGGGGGCAACCCCGTGCGGGTTCAAGTCCCGCCGCCCGCACCAAGGGAATCAATGGGTTACGTCATCAAGTGAATGCAGTGTACTGGCGAATGTGTCTCGAAAGGTAGCGCATAGGTAGCAGAATGTGTTGAGCTTTGATGATGCCCCCTGAGCCACCTTTGGACGTCGTGACACCGTCGGCCATTCGATGCTTCGGCAATCCTTAGCGATGAAAATGTCTCCCAGGCGGACCGCTCGAGTCGTTGCCGTGAAGTCAACTTGATAGCGAAAATGGCCCCACGCTGCGGCCATTTCAGATCCTACTTACCCACCAACGTAAGTCCCATTTATGCCACACGCATCACTGAGTTTTCCCAGCGATCTGAGGGAGATGGCTGATGGCGCGCAACCAAGTGCAATTCCAGAAAGGCCTGTCGGAGGCCGAATTCCAGAGACTCTGCGGCACCGAGGAACTGTGCCGCGCGGTGATTTTCCAGCTGCGCTGGCCTGATGGTTTCGTCTGCCCGGCCTGTCATGGGCGCGCCCACAGTGTGCTCACCAAGCGTATCCTCTACCAATGCAACGCCTGCAAATTGCAGACCTCGCTTACGGCCGGGACCATCTTTGCCGCCACCAAGCTTGGGCTGACAGTCTGGTTCCGCGCCATGTTCTACATGACGCAATTCAAGCAGGGCATCTCGTCGGTGGAACTGGGCCGCCTGCTTGGCGTGCGCCAGCGCATTGCCTGGGCCATGAAGAGCAAACTGGCGCAGGTCATACTGGAGCGCGACGACCATCCCGACAAGCGCCTGACCGGCCGCGTCGGGATGGAAGACGCCTATCTCGGCGGCGAGCGCTCCGGGGCTAAGTCCGAAGTTCCCCGGACTCGAATAGCAAAGCGCAAGCCTTTTCAATCTACTACGATTAAATCGACCTGCGCTGTACTGCCTACACTCTGATTGCGGCGATCAGGTCGAGGGCCTGCTTTTGCTTGGGATTGGGTGTCGTCGC
>JANLQJ010000012.1:0-8120 GCA_031367715.1 Hyphomicrobiaceae bacterium
CTCTCGACACGATGCCCCACAACGGCGATCCATGGGAAACAACTGGCGGGGTTCCACTTATCGGCACCGTAACGCTGTGCAGACAAACCCGGCCACCTCACCGGCAACCGCATCCAGACCGTCGAGAACGGTGTCGTCACCAATTATGTTGCCAACAATCTCAACCAATATGTTTCGGCCGGCGATACCACCTATAGCTATGACGCCGATGGCAACTTGACCGGCAAGACCACTGGCGCCGGCCACTGGATCTACAGCTACGACCAGGAAAATCACCTGGTTGCGGTGAGCGGCCCGGAGGGGAATTGGAGCTACGAATACGACGCGCTCGGCCACCGCATCTCGACCGTGCACGATGGTGTCCGCCAGGATTACGTCAACGATCCACTGACACTTTCCGTTGCTCAGCAATATGACGGAGCCGGCAATTTGATCGCAACCAACATTTTTAGCCTTGGAATGGTGGCACGGGCCGCGAGCGCGGGTGGCATCAATTATCTCAACACCGATCTCGCCGGTAATGTCACCGGTTACAGCGGAGCCGATGGGCAGCTTGCGGGTTCCTATGCCTATCAGCCGTTTGGGAAGCTGATCTCAAAAACCGGAGCCTTGGATAATCCATTCCAATTTTCCGGCGGCCTAGGCGCCATGAACGATAGCTCTGGCCTGAATTTCATGGCCGGGCATTCCTACGACGCTTCTATTGCCAGTTCTGTTTCACGCGATTCCGCAGGAGTTTTTGCGGGAGCCGGTAGCACGTATGGCCATGATTACTCCACTTATTCAGATGCTAAAACGATTAGCGCGCTAACGTACGCCGGGCAGATCAGCGGTAATCCCGTAACCCCCGCTGTTTTGGCCCTCGCAACATCCCATGGCAGCATCAATTTATTATCGGAACGATATAACACTATTAGTACGCTCACTGATGCTTTCGAAGGTTTTGCCAAATTCGAGCAGCCACACTCTGGGGCGCTAGGCTACATAGACGGATTGAGAGGTCAAAGAGATGCGCTGCAGTTGGCTTTAGATGGGGACTTTGAAGGCGCATTCGATTTACACAATCGATCCGGTCAGCAAATCGCGAATAACACTTCGAGATTTCAGCATGAAATAGGAGACATATTCGTTGGCATCTACTCCGGCTTTGGTACTTCGCTAGCCAACTTGGGTGACATTCTTGGACTTATTGTTGACCTCATCCACGCGGCTGGCAACGACACGAGCGCCGAAACACGAATTGTCGCTTCACGCGATCCGAACGATATTATCGGCCCATCGGGCCACGGCGATGAGCATTTTATCGCGGCGCTTGGCAGGCAATCCTACATGATCGACTTTGAGAACGCTGCGAGCGCAACCGCACCAGCGCAGCATATCGTCATTACCCAACAACTCGATCCCGACTTAGACCCTCGAACCTTCCGCCTCACCGGATTCGACTTTGACAACCAGCGCTTCGATCTTCCCGGCGACAAGCCATTCTATAGCCAACGCCTCGATCTGACGTCCACCAAGGGCTATTTCGTCGATGTCGCCGCCAGTGTCGACGTCTCAACCGGCGTTGTGACCTGGACATTCGACACTATCGATCCGGCGACCGGCGAGACCCCGCTGGATGCCAGTGTCGGCCTGTTGCCGGTGGACGATGTCACCGGACGTGGCGAGGGCTTTGTCTCCTATACGGTAAAACCGAAGGCCAGTGCGCACACCGGCGACGTGATCGATGCGACGGCACGGATCGTCTTCGATACCGAAGAGCCAATCGATACCCCTGCGATCTTCAACACCCTCGACGCCGTCGCGCCGTTGAGCCACGTGCTGCCGCTCGCGGCAGCGACCAACGACACCACGTTCGAGGTCTCCTGGGCAGGACAGGACGACGCCCAGGGATCGGCCATCGCTGATTACACTATTTCCGTCTCGACGGACGGCAGGCCGGCCACGCCGTGGCTGTCGCATACCACTCTCAGCAATGCCCTGTTCACCGGTGAGCCTGGCCATATTTACGCCTTCACCTCGATCGCCCGCGATAACGCCGGCAACCAGGAATCGGAGCATGCCGGCCCGGACGCGGTGATCCAGGTCGGTGAGATCAACCAGACGCCCACTGACATCGTGCTGTCATCAGCCTCCGTCGCGGAGAACAGCGCCATCGGCCTGATGGTCGGCGCCCTGTCGGCGATCGACCCAGACAGTGGCGACAGCTTTACCTTCTCCCTGCCGAACAACCCGGGAAATCTCTTCGCTACCGACGGATCGAACCTCGTGGTCTCGGGTAATCTCGATTACGAGGCCGCCACGTCCCACGACATCACAGTGCGTGTCACGGACTCGACCGGCAACGTTTTTGACAAGGTCTTCACGATCGCGGTGACCAACCTGAACGACAACCCGGTGGTTGGCCCGGCCGACATCAACGCGGGGTCCAACACGGTGGCGGAGAATGCCGCCAACGGCACGACGGTTGGGATCACCGCGCTGGCGAGTGACGCGGATGCGGGCGCCACCGTCAGCTACAGCCTGTCCAACAACGCGGGCGGGCGCTTCGCCATCAACGCCACGACCGGCGTGGTGACCGTGGCGGACGGCACGCTGCTCGATTACGAGTCCGCGACCGGCCACGACATCACAGTGCTGGCGAGCAGCACGGACGGTTCGACCAACAGCGCGGTCTTCACGATCGCGGTCACGAACGTGAACGACGCGCCGGCGATCAGCAATGGAGCAATCATCTCGCTCGCCGGCACCAATGTGAATACGACCTCGACGGGCACCAATGCTAACGCGATCCTAACGGCGGCTTCGTGGACCGATATTGACATAGGCGCGCTGAAGGGCCTCGCCATCACCGGTAAGTCTGGCGCCGGGACCTGGCAATATTCGACCGACGGCGTGACCTGGGCGGGCTTTGGTGCCGTTTCGGCAAGCAATGCCTTGCTGATCACCGCGGCGACGCAGGTGCGGTATGCCGCCAACCCGAACATTGGCGAGACCGCGACTTTCAGTTTCGTGGCTTGGGACGAGACAACGGGCGGCACGGGCTCAACCAACGGTACGCCGAGCTATGCCAATCCAGGGGCGGGCGGGGGCACGACCGCGTATTCCAGCCAATCGGCCATGGCGTCCTTGCCGGTCGTGAATACGAGCCCTTGGACGCTCACGACTGGCACAGACACGGTGAATTTCACCAGCGGTGCCAACACGGTCAATGCCACCAGCACGACGCTGAACGCCAGCGACAAATTGACCGGAGGTATCGGGACCGACACGCTGACGCTAACTGGCGGCGGGACCTTCAATCTCGCATCCCTGTCCCAGTTTACTGGCTTTGAGGCCGTCTCGCTCGGTGGCTCCTCAGTCTATACATTGACCATGCCGATCGATTCTGGTCTGGCTTTAAAGTCTGGATCGGGGGCAACGTCGGTCACCTCAAATGGCAGCGGCACTACTACGGTGAACGTGACCGCACTGACCAACAATACCACGCTCACTCTGGCTGGATCGGGCGCGGAGACGGTGACCGGGCTGGTGGGTAATATCGCTGCCGGTTCCCTGACCGGTGCCCTCACCGTAACGACCGGCAATAACACCAGCGACAACGGAATCGCCATCACCACAGGTTCAGCGGCGACCTCAATCACCGCGAGCGGTGCGGGCGATACGATCACAGTGAATGCGGCCGCGCTGGCCAACAATGCCGCGCTAACCCTGACCGGGTCGGCGGCAGAGACGGTGAGCGGACTGGTTGGTGACCTCGTGGCCGGTTCGCTGACCGGGGCGCTCACCGTGACGACCGGCAATAATACCCTTGATGACAGCATCGCGATCATCACCGGAACCAAGGCCACCTCAATCACCGCGAGCGGCGTGAGTGATATCATCACCACTGACGCGACGGCACTGGCGAACAATTCCGTGCTGACCCTCGCCGGCTCGGCGGCGGAGGTCGTGACCGGACTGGTGGGCGATATCGCAGCCGGTTCCCTGACCGGAGCACTCAGCGTCACGACCACCGATAACACGGTCGATGACGGGATCTTGATCACCACCGGATCCGCCACGACCTCGATTTCGGCGATCGGCATCAACGACGTGGTCACGTTAAATGCTTCAGCACTCGGAATTGGGAAAGCTCTGACCTTCGCTGGAAATGACGCGGCGATCATCACGCTCAACAGCGGAAATCTCGTCGGCGGCGCCGCTACCGGGAACCTTACCGTAACCGGCGGGGCGGGCGCGAATTCTATTATCGCCGGTAATGGTACTAACACAATTACGGGCGGTGGTGGCGCCGACACGCTAACCGGCGGCGCTGGGAACGACACCTTTGTCTTCGGCACAGCGGCAAACCTCGCTGCCACCGCATCGATCAACGGAGGGATAGGGAACAATACGATCCAAATGAGCGCCGGAGCGACGCTGATTGACGCCAATTTCGCGAATATCACCCCGGGCACGGTTCAAACGCTTCAACTGGCCGGAAAAAATACCGTCACACTGGGCGCCAAGGCATCGGCCGCTGGGATCGCGACCGTAGTCACCGGGTCGGGCGCCACGAGCATCACCGATAGCGTTGGTTCCATGTCGGTGAACGCGGCGGCGCTGGCTAATAATACCGTGCTGACCCTTGTCGGTTCAGCGCCGGAGGTCGTGACCGGCTTGATAGGTGACATCGCGGCTGGATCTCTGACCGGAACGCTGTCAGTGACGACGGTTAATAACGCGGCTGACAATGGAATCCTGATCACGACCGGCTCCGCGGCGACCTCGATCTCGGGGGTTGGTGCCAACGATGTGATCACGATTAATGCCGCCGCCCTTGGGATAGGAAAAACAATGACGTTCGCAGGGTTCAGTGCCGCGACCATCAGTAGTCTCGGTAGTGGCAATTTGTCGGCTGGCACGGCAGCGAACAACCTCACGGTGACTGCCGGCGGTAGTGCCGCGCATACGATTACCACGGGAGCGGGTAATGACTCGCTGACCGGTGGGAGCGGGGCCGATACGCTGACGGGAGGAGGCGGGGCCGATACGCTAACCGGTGGAGCAGGTGCAGACCTGTTCAAGTATAACGCGGCTGCTGACTCCCCGTGGACGTCCAGTAACACCACGGTTGATAGCATCAGTGATTTCCTCATTGGTGCCGACCAGATCGACCTGAGTGCGTTTGGCTGGGGAGCCTCAACGATCCGTGGCGGCGTCACGTATTCGCCGTCCGGTGGCACGCTGACAAATTTCTTCCGTACCGGCGGCACGAGCGGAGGTGTCCTCAACAGGGCTGCGATTTCCTCTGCCGCGGGCAAAAACACGCAGCTTTTCATCGACAATGATGGGAATGGGAACCTGAATGTCGGCGACATGATGATTACGTTTTCGACCAATCAGAGTGCCATGACCTCGGCGAGTATAAAATGGGTCTGATACCGCTACTGGTCTGCGACCTTTTGTCGATTCTCAGGCGTTCGTTTGGAGACGAGATGGTTGCTTCGTATCCGCTGTCGCTCGGCCGCCCACGCTGCAGGAGAGTTCGAACCGGGTCGAGAACCGGATCGAGGCGCTATTGTTCACGCAGGGCATCCGGGGAAGACCGTCGTTGCGTTCGTGGGAGCGTGACATGGCCGACTTGCGCACGGGTGACGGGCGGGCTCTGCCGCCTTTGCTGCAGGCCGAGCTTGATCGGCTACGGCGCCGGCTCGTGCTCGCATTGGAGCTCATCCGGGAACTGGAAGCCGAACGCGCGGCTGCCTTGGCGGCGTCGGCCGAAGCTGCAGCCGCCGACAATGCGATGGCTTTGAAGATCGCCGCGCTCCAGCGCATACGCGGCATCGGCGAGAACTTCTCCGCGGTGCTGGTGCGCGAAGTGCTCTACCGTTCGTTTGCAAACCGCCGGCAACTGGCAAGCTACGTCGGCATCGCGCCCATGCCCTATCAGAGTGGAGGCATGGACCGTGACCGGAGCATCGGTCGGGCGGGCAATCCGCGCGCCCGGACAACGCTGATCCAACTCGCTTGGCTGTGGCTGCGCTACCAGCCAGGCAGCGCGCTGGCCACATGGTTCCGCGAGCGTGTCGGCACATTGCAGGGCCGCACGCGGCGGATCGCCATCGTGGCAATGGCCAGGAAGCTGCTGATCATGCTGTGGCGCTATGTCGAGACTGGCGTATTGCCGGCGGGCATCGAGATCGGGCCGCAGGCCGCCGCCACGGCCTGAGCGGACAGGATTGCCGCAGGCGGCATCACCGCTTACGGCGATACGGGGAGCACGACCGTCTTCTTCTTTGGTGGCAATAATCCGCCGCGTTTCAGGTGGGTCGCGTCTCACCGGGGCAACGCCTCGTGCATGAGGCATTATGGTGCGGGACCAACCCAATGGGCCCGACCGCATGTAAGGTGACGCAGCCGTTGCTGCGATTCAGGACCGCCCCGGACCCGACAGCCTTGCGAAATCCGCTTAATTCAAACAGGGAGCTTTGCATGTAGAAACACTGTTGACATCCGAACCCTCATGTAAGGACGAAGCCCGTGTCGGGCAGAAGGGCGGCCATGCCTACGCCAGGGCCACGAGGCTCCGGCAGTTCAAGTCATGTGCCGATTTTGTAAGAGCGTCCATCCGATGCAACGAATGCGCCAAATATCGAGATGCTGTCATCGTCCGCTGCGGCAACGAAAACTCCGGTGAACTCGGGTATCTCTACAGGCAGATGCAATTCGCCGGGCGTTTCCACAAGCTTTTTCGCGGCCAGGACAAGATCTGGGTTTGTTTCCATGTACGCCTCGCTGGACAAGTTGGAATGAAGCCACGGCCGCGAAGCTCCGGCAGGTCGCTTTCGGCAGCACGGTGCCCCAGACTCGTCAGAGGTTCATGAGTTCCCCCGATCCCCCAGCCGCAAAAATGGCACTCAAAAAAAACCAAAAATTCTCGCGGGGGGTCTGTTCCATCTGCCCCCCCCGGTCTTGAAGGTGACGGGGGGGGGCATGCCCATAGTAGTCCACCCCGCATCAGGATCATCGCCAGCCGCGTGCCCCCGGGTGCGGTTCTTCGTGCGGCAACGGTTCGATGGTGGCCAAACCTCGCCAAGGCCTGTCTCGTGGACCGAATTTGGGCGCAACAGCGGAGTGGCCGGCTGCGGTAGTTGCTACACGAGTTGAATAGGCCGCGCCCGCCGCACTGACGGTAGGCGTTCGTATCCGGCAGCTGCGACAGTAGAGTTGGAACGTCGCCTCACTACGCTGCGAAATCAGCCCGCGCCAAGCATCACGGCATCAACCTAGGAAACTGGAAAGGCGACGCCCACATTCCTCGGATCAAGGTAGCAGATTGAACCGCCCCGAGTTTGCAGGAGGCTTCAAATCCTGAGAAGTTGGAGCGACGACAAGCAAGATGACAAACGCGTTTTCACCTGAAATCCGCGAGCGCGTGGTGCGGATGGTGTTGGATCAGGAGCGCGTGCATCCGTCTCGGTGGGGCGTGATCGTCTCGATCGCCGCCGAGATCGCCCGCACAGGGCAGACCACTCAACGCGAGGCTCAAGAAGGCTGAGCCCGACAACGGCCGTTCGTCCGGCATGACGACGGAGGTGGCCGCCAGGCAGAAGGCGCCGGAGCGGGCGCACCGAGAACCGCGACATGCCAATGAGATCCTTCGTAAGGTCAGCGTGTATTTTGCCCAGGCGGAATTCAACCGCCGGTTCAAGCCATGATCGCCTTCATCGACGATCACCGTGAGGCGAATGGGGGCGAGCCGATCTGCAAGGTGCCGCGGATCACCATCCAGATTGTCGCGCTACACCCGTCAATCTACCTGGTGCGTGCCGCCAAGTGCACCGACCCGACGTAGCTATCGGCACGGGCGCAACGGGATATGGCGCTGTGGCCCGAGTTCGCCCGCTTCTTCGCCGCGAACTTCAAAATCGATGGCACGCGCGAGGTGTGGCGGCAGATTGTGCGTGAGGGCTTCGGCGCCGCGCGCGGCTGACGGCCGATCTTCGTCTTAGGGGGTCCGGTAGCAACGGAACCGAAAGTTCGATTCAGACTGGAGACCGGGCCAAGCGGCGAGGTCCGTAGGACCGGAATCGACTCAAAGTGGACGCTGGCGACGGCCGACGAGTGGCCCCGCC
>JANLQJ010000013.1:0-9888 GCA_031367715.1 Hyphomicrobiaceae bacterium
GACTATCCGGACGAGGCCGCCGCTATTGAGGCGCTCACAGAGCGCCTGCTCCGCAAGACCCGCAGAGGCTACCAAGGCATGTCGCCTATGCCCCCAAGGGCTGACGCAAAATATCCTGCCCAACATGTCTCTGGGTGACCCATACCGACTTTGTTCTCGCACTTCAAAATCTTTCCGCTGCCCACCGATTAACGGACCATTTCGGTTACTTTCGATGTCACGCGTGTAGTGCCCTACATTGGTTTGACGACGCCTTGCTCAGCTCTTCAGGCCAGGACACCCGCCTTTCGCAATCCTTCGATCAGGCGCTCATTGACGGACTGATCTGTGAACGGCTCGAACGACGCGCCGTACCGGAAGTCCCAGCGCCGCCCCTTGGATGCCATCTGTTTTCCGATCCGCTCTATGCCGGCGCGGTCACCGAGATGACCCAGACAGGCGAGGGCGTACATGTCGTCGTAAGCGGCACCGGAAATGGCCAGAAAGGCGGGGGCCGCAGCAGCATAGTTGCCTTCAGCGAAGTCGAGGATGCCTCGCTTTTCAGCATACCAGGCCGGCGGGAGTGGATTCAAGCGGAACGCCTCGTTGAGCAGCAGGTCGAACCTGGTACGGTCGCGTCGGTAGGCTTGGACCATGGCGGCGTGGGCTAGAATATTCGGATCGCCCGGATTGAGCACAAGCGCCTGCTCGATGGAAGCCCCTGCGACAGCCAGCCCAATCTGCCAAAACTGGCCAAAACCGCGCGCGCTGTAGCAGTCCGCGCTTGTTGGATCGAGTTCGATTGCACGATCGGCTACGACAAGTCCACGCTCAAGTCCTGCACGATCGAAATCATACATCCAAAGGCTTATTTCGCAGGAGGCCAACCAGCGATGCGCCTGCGCATTTTCAGGGAACTCCGCAATCGCCTTCTTGAAATGGTCAGCCGCCTCGGCGTTGGCCTCGTGCGTCAGCTTCTTGAAGTGCCACATGCCCTTAAGGACATGCTCGTAACTCGACAGGCGTGCGGCGCCAGCACCGGAGGGGCGAGTGGCGACCTCGATTTCGACACGGCCGACAAGAGTGCTGGCGATGATGCGCGCAAGCTCGTCCTGGATGGCGAAGACATCGGAGATTGGCCGGTCGTAGTGGTCCGCCCAAATAGTTGCCTCGGTCCGCGCCTGGATGAGCCGCGCAGCTACCCGCACACGATCGCCAGCCCTGCGAATGCTGCCGGTAACGATGTAGTCGGCGGCGAGTTGCGCCGGCGCTTCGCTCACCCGCTCGCGCAATCCAAACGAGGAATGCCGGCCGATGACCGATATGACACGGTAGCGGGACAAACGGTCGATGATGTCGTCGGTGATGCCGTCGCTGAAATACTGCTGTGCGGGATCGCCGCTCAGATTGTCGAGAGGAAGCACGGCAACGACAGGCCGGCGGCTGAGTGGCGGAGCGCCCGTGGGCGCGGCGCCGTGCATTTTGGCAGGGACAGGTCCCACGTATTTGTAGCCCCGCCCGTGGACGGTTGCGATGAGGCTCGGCCCAAGTGCCTTGCGCAAAGCCGATAAGTGGACTTGCAGCGTGTTTTCTTCGACCGCGAGTCCGGGCCAGACCGTATCGAAGATTTCGGATTTGGTGATCAGCTCGCCCGGCCGGGCCAACAGCGCAGACAGGATATCGAACGACCTGGCGCCAAGTTCGACCGGGCCCGCAGGACCAACCAGCGCGCGCTCGTGCTGCTTCAGGACGAAGCCAGCGAAGCTCAAGTCCATGCCAACACCTCAATAACCGAACACGTCGCAAGCTTAAGGGATTTCAGCTCCGTCGCGAAGCCTTCAGAAGACTTCAGGGATTTTTCAGGTCTACGCCTAGGACTTCGAACGGCTGGCGGCGCAATCTGGGCTCAGCAAAAGGAGACCCCGCCATGACCCAGCAAGCCATCCCCGCCACGCCATTCGCTCCCTGGTCCGTCGCGCAAGCCCTCATCGGCAAAGTCGCCGATGGGATCGCTACACTGATCGCACGGGGCCAGGAAGAGCGCACGCGGCAGGCGGTCCTTGCCGAACTGCATCAGTTTCCGGACTACATGCTGAGCGATATCGGCGTTCTCAGAAGCGAGCTTCCCGATCAAGCGCCGCGCCTCTTGGATTTCCACCCGCAGCTGATCGCAAGCGGAGTTGCGCAGCGTTCTTCCATACTGCCGCAAAACATGACGAGCCGTTGAGAGTCGCACCAAATTTGCAGGCCGCTTGTGCTGGTATGCCGATATCTCTCATAAACCTGTCAGGCATCGACTGAGCGTTGGGTGGCAAGTTGCTGCTGCTGTGATGCCGTCGCGCCTATGTCTGCTGTCCGCCCTATCGCTTCGGCTCAGCCTACTCGCTATGACCATCGAAGTTGGCCCAGTCCGTTTCCGTTCTCCGTCGCGGACTCCTTGCGATGTTGCCCTCTAAGCGGACCAAATCGCGCGACAGGTTGTATCTGCAGATCAGCGTCCCGGTTCGCGTAACGGGGCGTCTGGAAACCGGTCAAGTTGCCGGCGCCGGCAGTTCGCCCGATACCTCCCTTTGTGATTTGCCATGAGACCCGTCCTGGCGACACTGATGTGCGCGGTCTACCTACGGAGGGTCCCATGCGAGTGTTGCCGACCTTACTTCTCCTTGCCATTGTACTCCCCGCTGGCGCTCAATCCGCCTTCGGGCAGAGGGTTCTAATGCCAGGCGCTGGTGCCGGTGTTGGTGGACTGTTGGGCGCAGGCGCTGCGGGAACACTCCAATTGCCGAGCCAGTCCCCGAGCCTGAAGCTCGATCCAGGCGTTTCATTGCAACCGAGCCAGTCGTTCTCGGCGCCGTCCTTGGAGCAGCTCCCGTCGGTCGGAGCCCCGACAGAGGCGCCTACCGAGTCTGCCGCTGTTCCGCTACCCTCTGCCCTGGTCCGTGCTCCGTTGCTGTCGGCGGTCGCCCGGACGGCCGATGGCGGCCAGTGTGAGCTAACGGACGCCGAACGGGCACCTTGCTCGGGTGCCGATTGCCATCTGTCATGTGCTGCGGGAGGCTGCGGTGAGCAGGAGAGCACCTCCTGCGAATTCGTGCTCGACTGCGCTGCCGAATTGACGGCGGAACTCGCCAGCGGCGACCAGCAATGCGAGGACTCTTCGATCGAGATCAGCACGCTCAACACTCAAGGTGGCGAGGCCAAGGTCGAGATCGTGCGCCTCCCCACCGGATCGAGCTGCAAGCCACCGCCTTGTGTGCGCTGACGGTAGCCCTCGACGTTGCGAGCGAACACTTCGATTTGGCGTTTGCAACGCATCGCCTTCGGCCAGCTGCCATACCCCGATATCAGCGCAATAACAGCGCAATAAGTGACATCGGCTGCGGTGCGCGCTACACTCAGCGGTGATGTTCACCCCCACCTTCCGCATTACCCCCGCCATCACCAGAGCCCTCATGGAAATCGAGGCCTGCCGGCAGGCCGTCATGGCACTGCCAATCGAC
Source organism: Hyphomicrobiaceae bacterium (assembly GCA_031367715.1). Classification (GTDB taxonomy): domain Bacteria; phylum Pseudomonadota; class Alphaproteobacteria; order Rhizobiales; family Hyphomicrobiaceae; genus JANYHF01. The sequence goes on from JANLQJ010000013.1 coordinate 3,480, forward strand.
GTCGCCATGCTGAAGAGCTTGCGCGAGACCGCGCGCATTGCCGCCACCCACTATTCGACCATGATCGAAGGCAACCGGCTGACCGAGCCCCAAGTGCGCGAAGTGCTGCAAGGCGCCCGCTTCCCCGGCCGCGAGCGTGACGAAGCCGAGGTCAGAAACTACTACCGGGCCTTGGAATGGGTGGAAGATCGGATCGCCCGCGATACCCCGCTTGCCGAAGGCGACATCAAGCGTCTGCACGGCCTGGCCTTCCACGGCAAGAACCGCAACTCCCCCTACCGCGACGGACAGAACGTCATTCGCGACAGTGCCTCTGGGCGCATCGTCTACCTGCCACCTGAGGCTGCCGACGTGCCGAGCCTGATGGCGGATCTTGTTGCCTGGGTCACAGCAGAAATCGACACGGGCGAGTTGCCGGCGCCGATCGTGGCCGCCCTCGCCCACTACCAGCTCGCCACCATCCATCCTTGGTTCGACGGCAACGGCCGCACAGCGCGGCTGCTGGCGACCTTGATCCTGCATCGGGCCAGCTATGGTCTGAAGGGCATCTACTCGCTCGACGCCCACTACGCGCGCGACCTCGATGCCTACTACCGCGCCCTCACGGTTGGCCCTTCCCACAACTACTACGAAGGTCGTGCGCCTGCCGATCTGACCGGCTTCATGGCTTATTTTTGTGCAGGCATGGCTCAGGCCTTTGCCGACGTGCGCGCAGCCGCCACGGCCGCAGAGGCCCGCGCAGCACCGGACCAGTCAACGCTTCTGCGCTCGCTCGATCCGCGCCAGCGTCGGATGCTCGAATTGTTTCGTGAACGCGACATCGCAACGTCGACCGAGATTGCTGCCTATCTCGGCCTCAGCCAGCGCACCGTTGTTCCCTTGTGTCGCGCCTGGCTCGCCGACGGCCTGTTGGAGTTTGCCGATCCATCGCGCAAGAACCGGGCCTATCGCATCGGCGCAAACTATGTCGACCTGCTGGGCTAGCTGGGTATATGACGCGCCTCCCACTTCGACGTTGCCTTTTATCTGTCCACAGCTCATAGTGCCGACAGCCCCACCATCCTTCCCGCCGCCGGCAAGACGAGCATTCCGCTCGAAGGCCGATTGCGAGAAGGAGCATACCGTGAGCGTTCCTCCCAAAGACCCGCTCGGTACGGAAAAACTTAGCGAGAGCAGTAAGCTGGCATGGACCCACAAAGCCCTCGCTATGGATCACTTCCGGCGGTTCGCCGATTTGACAATCGCCCGCAACCGCGACGAGCGTGTCCTGTTTCCGCACATACTTTTCGGACTGTATGTGGCTGATAAGGCCGGCAACAAACTGTCGAAAGCCGACGTCTGTCGCTTGGCGGAAATTGATCGCGCGACAACCGGGAAAAAATACATCGCGCGGCTCGTCGACCTCGAACTCGTCTCGATCCGCACGACCACCGATGATCGGCGCAAGCATTTCGTGGTTCCAACGAAGAAACTTATCGCGCTCGTCGAGACACAGTTGCTACCGCGTGCCGCCAAACTGTTCTTGTACTTAATCTCACCGCCCCGGCCCTGACCGGCACAGGCAATCGCTCCCCTCAACGACCCGCATCACGCGGGTCGCTTTTTTTCGCCGTTCGATGGCTGCTACGCTTCTCGACGGGTGCCCCCACCGCTCATCGCCGAACGTTCGTATCGATCTCAGCCCGCATGCCGTTCCACAGTGGATAGTCGTCCATCGACACATAGCGTCCACCGCCTTTGACGTTGTGCACGAACTCGATCCGTGTCGGCTGCAATTCGTCAATCCCTGCGACTTCGACATAGACCACGTCGCCCGAATTAAGTTCCACTTTTTGCAAGCGGTCCATGCCGCCATAGATTTCCCAACGACCGATTGCATTCATCTTCATACGCGCCATGGTCTCCTCCTCATCGCATCCACGTGATGCCCGGCACAGTTCCCCGCTCGAAAGCGTCGTCGATGAAATCCAACTCATGCCGCTCGATGGTCGTCGTGCGCGGTGGCAACAGTTGTAGCCACGCCTCCTCGACACCGTCGCGGTCGAACCATTCGATCTCGCCGAACGACAGTGGCTTTCGCCGGATGCGTTGCATGCCGCCAGTGACATCGGTGTGTGTCACGGCAAAGGTCGTGATCGCATCGGGGGTGATAAGTTCGGAGGAGTGGATGAAGGCGGTAGCCGCCTTCCAGATCATGAACATGCGCACGACCTGTAGGCGTTCTATGCGCGCTGCGAGATCGTCGGGCATCTGCACCATGATGGTGTGCTGACCATCGGGTGCGATCACCCGGAAGCGCGGCACCACTTCGTGGCCATCACGAATGACGCGCTGCGAGAACGCCAACTCTTCGATGATATGTGCACGCAGCATTGCAACTCTCAAGCATCGATCTGTTGTGGCCCATCATCGCCGCTAACGGCTCAACTTTCCAGTTGATTTTTTCTCGCGACTATTTTTCTGTTGCTCGCACATGGCCCAACGTTCCCACCAACATCTTCCCCTCGGCGAGCAATTACACTTCTGGCGCACGCACGCCAAGTGGTCACGTCGCAAGCTTGCCGAAGCCGCCGGAATCGCAATCTCAACGGTGCAAGACCTCGAGCACGGGCATGGTTCGCTCACCTACTATCTGCTTACCCTCGATGCGCTCGACCTTCAACTCGCAACGCCAGGTCATGGTCATCGCCGTCTCGGAACCGCGTTCCATCGTAAGCGCATCTCGCAGGGCATCGCCCGTCGCGATCTTGCCCGCCATCTGAAAGTCTCGCGCACCACCCTCGCGTCGCTCGAGGACAACAGGTCAGTGCGCCTCGCAATCATCGACGCCTATGCGCGCACCTTGCGCATTTCACTCATCGTCAGACCACGTGTGCGAAATTGAAACCGCAGCGGTTCACGCTGCCAATCGCATGCCATCCATGTAGGTCTGGCCTGCTTTCGTCACCCATCTTACACCGCGCGCTTTGCAGGCGGCTGCGAAGCGAGCGACGAAAACTTTCGGCGCCACTGCGCCCACTGCGGATTTCTCGCACCACGATTTGTATGCTGCATAAAGTTGTATCTGCGGCACCGCCTCGCCGTCGGCCGGGGCCAGTGCTTCGTTCAGAAATTGCTCGGGAGCACCTTCCGCCACTTGCGGCGGTGCAATCAGTTTCGTCGCGGCACCGCCAGCGTCGCCAATGGCGGGCCTGTCGGCGGCTCTGCTAAGCCGTGCCGTCACGGGTGGCGACGCTGGCGCTGCCATGCTTTCTGGCGCCGCCGCCGGTGCCGGCGACGCCACCACCATGCCTTGTGGCATCCCGGTTTGTTTCGCTTTCGGCTTCACCCAAGCGGGCATCGAGAAGCCCGGCAACCGCTCGAACCACAGCAGGCCGAACATCGAAACTAATTCCGCGAAGCCGACGAGAACGAAGGACATTGCGTTTGCCGTTTTCAACTGATCCCAGCCGAACAAATTGGCGATCGCCGCGGAGCGCACGTCGCCGCTCGCATCCGTCCGCGACGCACCCGCGACAGACGCCAGCTGTGGACGCAGAGCATTGATCTCGCCCTCGAGTTTTTCAGCCTCGAGTGATCGCAGCCGCGACGCCTCCGCATCCTTGACGCTGCCGCACCACGCGCGCAGATCATTGCGCGCGGTCGTGCACTGCACACTCAGTTTCCATTTCTGATCCTGTTTCATACCTTCAAGGCGCGCTCCGATTGCCGACGACGGCTCGTAGCTGCCGAAGGATTTCAGCCGCAGCTCCTTGCGGTCTACCTCACCGCGCAGATCGGCGAACGTATCGACTTTGCTGGCGACCGTGCCGGCCGAACTCTGACGAATGGTCTCGACAAATCCTATCAGGGCACCTCCCGTCACCACCAACGCCACCGCCGCCACAAGGCCCGTGCTCGCAGCCACCCACCATTCCCTACGCCGGAGTGCATTGGCACACCACAACACCCCGAAGCCCTTTGCCATTTCGGCCAGCACACCCAAGGCGATCAAGATCCCGGCCGGTACAGCGTCGCGTGCAACAGCATTGCCGTACCACCACTCACCGGTCACGGCTGCTGCGACGACACCGATCCACAACAGCAAAGCGAACCATCTCATCCCTGTCCCCCCGGTGTCTTGCCGTCGATGCCGACATCGCCGGCATACTGTTCGACAGCCCACTCGATGACTTCCGCCATGGAGGTCAACTTGGCCTTCGCCACCTTCGCCAAGAGTTTTTTGAATTCCGGCCGCACCTTCACGTTCAGCTGTTCGGTGCGCCCCTTGTAACGCTGGCGTCGTCCGTCGATCGCGGGTCCATGCTCGACATCCTCGCGCGCCTTACGTGCCGCAAGACTGCTGCCTTGCCGGCTTGGCTTGTTGCGCAAATTGGCCATCGCATCGGCGACGTCAGCGACGCCGCTCTCGGCCCATGCCGCAGCGGCTTCGTCCTCATCCCTTCCCGTCATGTCATCGGCCTCCCACGCTCACGAGTTGCTTGCGCAAGGCCTTCCACAAAGCCTCGATCTCCTCACGCGCCTTGTCGTCCTTCACCTCGGCTCCCGACTTGCCGCCGACTACTGCAGCCCGGAAACTCTCGCGATTGCCGACCTGTTCGGCGAGTACTTTGCCATCCACTTTCAAGTAGCGCACGGCCCCATCGGTCAGTTTCGAGCGTGGCTCGACCCGGTTCATCACAAACACAAACGGTCGGTCCTCGCGCTTGGCGACTTCCACCACAGGTTCCACCGCTTCGATGTCGAGCGGACTTGCAGTGACCGGAATAACAATTAGATCACTGATCATCAACGCAGCATCGATGCTGCCGAGCAAAGCCGGCGGTGTGTCAACGATGATGAACGCGAATCCCTCGCGCCGCGCTCGCTCGACCGTGGCGGCGACATTGCCATGGGCCTCGAGCAATGCGGGTTGATCCGGGTTGCCGCGCAGCTGATGCCACCGGCTGAGACTGCCTTGGGGATCAAGATCGATCATCGCCACCCGGCCGTCTTGCGCCGCTCGCGCCGCGATGGCGCCCGCCAACGTCGTCTTGCCCGTCCCGCCTTTCGAAGCCGCCAGCACAATCACCTGCGTTGGCTGTCCCCGCTTTGTCACCGCCATGCTCGGCACTCCCGTTTCGTTTGGTCAGATTTATCACGATCCGCCCTCAGCTACAATCACCTCATAGGGATATTTTCTTGGTATAGCTTCTAAAGCTAGCTGGTATTTCTATCGTCTATGCGTAGCGTCTACGTGTTGCGGATAGCCGTACCAACTACCCGTATCGACAACGGATATCTAAAATGCAACGGCTACCCATGCCAGCTAAGGATAGCTGCTATCCTTAGCTCATCTGGGGACAACGCCAACCAGGATTTCCGCCTCTGCTATACTGCCGACATGACCGACGACACACACGACATCGGCAACGCCGGCGACGCTACCACTCCCGACAAACGTCCGCTTGCGACGCCAGGTCCGGCGGCACCGCTTAATGGCGCGCCCGACACATCCGTCAGTGGCGGCGCTGGCGGTGCCATGACGGCGCTCGCCGATGACCTCGATTACACGCTCACCGTCGGCCAGGCGCTCCAGCAAATCGCAGCCGCCGGTCGCAAGGTTCCATCGGCCCGCACGATCCAGCGCTATTGCACCGAGGGAAAGCTCGCGGGCAAAAAAATCCGCACCACGTTCGGTCAAGAATATCTCATCAATGAAAAGTCGCTGCTGCAACTCATCGAGCAGGAAGCCATCGTCACCTCCGACACTGGCACCGCTAGCGTCGCCAAAAATCCCGACACGGAATTGTTGGCGACGCCAAGTTCGACGATACCGCACAACGGCGCGTCCGACACTTCCGTCATGGCGACGCCGGCGTCGCCACTGACGTTACCGGAAGGGGAGAGGAGGACCCTCGTTGACGTCCTGATCGAGAACGCGCGTCTGCTTGCAGACGCTGACGGCAAGAACGAGCTGATCGCCGAGATGCGTCGCGACAAACATTTCCTGCAAAGCGAGATCACCAAGCGCGACGACAGCGCACTCAAGGAACTCACCACCAAGACCCTGGAGACCTTGCAGACAATCGCAACGGGTCGCCGCAACGACGCACTGGCGCTGCCGCCACTATCCGCCGAGATCATCCGCCAACCGCACGAGGGGACGACTTGACTTTCGACGAATTCGTTGTGTCGTAAAATGTAACTTTTACGACGTTCAATACGTATACTGATTATTATCCACACCCAAGGCTAGGCAACACCTCTCAGGCCGCTACACTTCGTGCAGCTCTTTGACTTAGCCAGTTCGCCGACCTGCAACCCCTGCTTCCATGGCGTCGAGCGCCGCCTTCAATTTCGGATCGACGATTTCTTTCAATACATCTCCCAACGCCTGCGGACCTTTCTCGGGACCGGCCGGCCGATT
>JANLQJ010000070.1:0-11816 GCA_031367715.1 Hyphomicrobiaceae bacterium
TCGGGACTCGTAAGCAAGGCGCCTTGGTTCCTACGTACGAGTCCCGAGTCCCGAGTCCCGAGTCCCTAAATCCCCCATGTCCCCCCCCGACGCCGGACCGATGATTCTGATCCGCCGCCTGCGCCAGATCATGGCGGAGAGGGGTACGGGACAGGAGCGTCTCGACAAGATCGTGCGCCAGATCGCCAACCTGATGGTTGCCGAGGTGTGCTCGATCTATGTCCGCCGTCAGGATGGGTCGCTGGAGCTGTTCGCCAACGAAGGGCTCAATCCGGACGCGGTGCATCGCACGCACATGAAGAAGGGCGAGGGACTGGTTGGGCTCATTGCCGATACCGCTGAAGCTGTGAACCTCTCCGAGGCGCAGACGCACCCGTCGTTTTCCTACCGGCCGGAAACCGGTGAGGAGATCTACCATTCCTTCCTCGGCGTGCCGATGATCCGTGCCGGCAACGTGCTGGGCGTGCTGGTGGTGCAGAACCGAACGCCGCGTCACTACTCCGAGGACGAGGAGGAGGGTCTGCAGACCACCGCCATGGTGCTGGCCGAGCATCTGGCCTCCGGCGATGTGGCGGGCGCCGTCCTGGCTGCGGGCGCAAGTGGGCGCGGACGCGTCAATCTGATCAAAGGCGAGACGCTGTCGGACGGCATCGCCATGGGCCACATCGTGCTGCATCAGCCGCGCGTTACCGTGCGCAAGCTGTTAGCCGAGGATCCGGTCGAGGAAGGCCGGCGGCTGGCCGTGGCCATCGAGACCTTGCGCGCCACCATCGATGCCATGCTGGACCGGCGCGATGTCTCGGAGCCCGGCGAACACCGCGATGTGCTCGAAACCTACCGCATGTTCGCGCATGACAATGGCTGGGTCGGACGCATCGAGGAGGCGCTGGAAGGTGGACTGACGGCTGAGGCTGCGGTCGAGCGTGTGCGCAACGACATGCGAGCGCGTATGCTCAAGCGCCAGGACACCTATTGGCGCGAGCGCTTTCGCGATCTCGACGATCTGTCGGATCGGCTGCTGCGCATCCTGGCTGGCAAGACCGGCACCGCCGCTACTGAAGTGCTGCCCGAGGACGCCATTCTGGTCGCCCGCAACATGGGTCCGGCCGAGCTGCTCGACTATGACCGCAGCAGGTTGCGCGGCGTAGTCATCGAGGAGGGTGGCGCGGCCAGCCATGTGGCGATCGTAGCCAAGGCACTGGGCATCCCCGCGCTCGGACAGGCCGACGGTGTGATCGATATTGCCGACGCAGGCGATGCCGCCATTCTCGATGCGGACACCGGCGAATTGCATCTGCGGCCCTCGCCCGAGCTGATCAACGCCTATTCCGATCGGGTGCGCTTCAAGGCCAAGCGTCAGCAACGCTATGCCAACCTGCGCAACGTGCCGGCTGTGACGCGCGACGGCACCCGCGTCAGCTTGAACATGAATGCCGGACTGCTGGTCGACATGGCTCAACTGGAAGCGTCGGGCGCCGACGGCATCGGGCTGTTCCGTACCGAGCTGGAGTTCATGATCTCGTCCGGCCTGCCGATGAAAGACCGGCAGACCGCGATGTATCGCAAGATCCTGGAGGCGGCCGGGGGCAAGCCGGTGGTGTTCCGTTCGCTCGATATCGGTGGCGACAAGATGCTGCCCTATCTGCGCCACGACAAGGAAGAGAACCCGGCCATGGGCTGGCGCGCCGTGCGCATGACGCTGGATCGTTCCGGGCTGTTCCGCGCCCAGCTGCGCGCGCTGCTGAAGGCCGCCGAGGGGCGCGATCTGCACCTGATGCTGCCGATGATTTCCGAGACCTCGGAATATGATCAAGGGCGCACCATTTTGGAGGACGAACTGGCCCTGGCGCGCCGCTTCGGCTGGCCGGAAGCCGGAAAAATCCATCTCGGCGCCATGATCGAAGTGCCGGCCATGCTGATGCAGCTCGACGCCATCTTCAAGCGCGCCGATTTCGCCTCCGTCGGCAGCAACGATCTGATCCAGTTCCTGTACGCCGCCGATCGCAACAATCCGCGCCTGGCCAAGCGCTACGATCCCTTGTCGCCGCCGGTGCTGGGCGCGCTGGCGCAGATCGTCGAGGCGGCCGAGCGGCATGGTCGGCCGCTGACGCTGTGCGGCGAGCTGGCCGGCCGGCCCTTGGAGGCGATGGCCTTGATTGGGCTAGGGTTCCGCTCCATCTCCATGGCGGCGGCTGGCCTCGGGCCGGTCAAGGCCATGGTGCTGTCGCTGGATGCGGGCAAGTTGCGCGCCGAGATGGCTACCATGCTCAAGTCGGAAAACCGCAGCGTGCGGGCGGAACTGTTGCAGTTCGCGAAAGAGAATAATGTCGATCTGGGGCAGGAGAGTGCGACCGCGCCGGTGCCGTAGTTGGGTCAAGCATTTCAGCGCGACCCGACATCGGGCAGCAGAGTATACTCTGTTGGGTCGCGCAAGGGCTTGACCCAACGTGCTTTCCCCAATCAACAAGACCGCATACACAATGACCTCCATACCCAAAGAAAAACTCGACCGGCTGGTGCAGCGCTGGGCGAATGTGCAGAGTGATCTGTCCCAGGGCGGACTTGACCAATCGACGTTCATCAAGCTCTCCAAGGAGTTCGCGGAACTCGATCCCATTGCCGCTGCCGTGCTGACCTTGCGCCGTACCCAGAGCGAAGCGGGCGACCTGATAGCGCTGATCGCGGGTGACGATGTCGAGATGAAAACCATGGCCGAGACCGAACTGGCCGCCATCAAGCCGCGCATCACCAAGCAGCAGCACGATCTCACCATCATGCTGTTGCCCAAGGACGAGGCCGACGACCGCAACGCCATCCTGGAAGTGCGTGCCGGTACCGGCGGCGACGAGGCGGCGCTGTTTGCCGGCGATCTGTTCCGCATGTATACGCGCTATGCCGATCAGCACGGCTGGAAGACCGAGGTGATCAGCACCAGCGACTCTGAGATGGGTGGCTACAAGGAAATCATCGCCAACATCACAGGGAAAGGCGTGTTCGCGCGCATGAAGTTTGAAAGCGGCGTGCACCGCGTGCAGCGCGTGCCGGCGACCGAAGGCTCAGGCCGCATCCACACCTCGGCAGCCACTGTCGCCGTCCTGCCCGAGGCGCAAGAAGTCGACATCGAGATCCGCATGGAGGACATCCGGCTCGATACCATGCGCTCGTCGGGTGCGGGCGGTCAGCATGTCAACACCACCGACTCGGCGGTGCGCCTGCTGCATATCCCGACCGGCATCATCATCACCTCGAACGAGAAATCGCAGCATCAGAATCGCGCCCGCGTCATGCAGGTGCTGCGCACACGTCTCTACGATCTGGAACGCCAGAAGATCGACAACGAGCGTTCGGCGGCGCGCAAAAGCCAGATCGGTACCGGCGATCGCTCGCAACGCATCCGCACCTACAACTTTCCACAAGGCCGCATCACCGACCATCGTATCAATATGACACTGTACAATCTGGCCAAGTTCCTGGAGGGCAACGGTTTGGATGAGCTGGTCGATGCACTGATAACGGATCATCAGGCCAAGCTGCTGACCGAGATGAACGCTGAAGGTGGAGGGTGATGGAGGTGTGCGGATAATGAGCGCAATACAAATCACCCCCGCCACCACCGCCACCAAGGCGTGGGCGGAGCTGTCGCGCGTGTTCCGCGAGGCGGGCCTTGAAAGTCCGGTCATCGATTCACGCCTGCTGGTTTGCCATGTGCTCGGGCTGGATCGACTCGGCCTGCTGCGTGAACCGCATCGTCTGCTGGCTGACCATGCCGAAGCATTGGCCGCCGCCGCGCAGCGCCGGCTCGCGCACGAGCCGGTCAGCCGCATCATTGGCCAGCGCGCCTTCTGGGGGCGGCCGTTCAAGATCTCTCCCGCCACGCTCGATCCGCGGCCGGACAGCGAAACGCTGATCGCCGCCGCCCTCGAGCTGGCTGTGCCAATTCAACTGGCCCGCGCAGGTGCGCCCCTGCGGCTGCTCGATCTGGGCACCGGCACCGGCTGTCTGTTGTTGACCTTGCTGGCCGAGCTACCAACCGCGATTGGCATCGGGATCGATTGCAGCCCCGAGGCGCTCACCGTGGCGCACGACAACGCCATCTCGCTCGGCCTGGCCGAACGGGCGCAACTGTTGCTCGGCGATTGGGGCGCTGGTCTGGCCGGTCGGTTCGACCTCATCGTGTCGAACCCGCCCTATATCCGCCACGACGATCTCGCTGGCCTGACGCCCGACGTGGTCAACTTCGATCCGGCACTGGCGCTCGATGGCGGTGCCGACGGACTCAGCGCCTATCGCGCCATTGTCGCGACCCTGCCGCAGCTGCAGTCCCCCGGCGCTGTTTTGCTTGAGGTCGGCCAGGGGCAGGCCGACGCGGTGCAACACTTGTTGCAGCAGGCCTTTGCCGGCGCCACCGGAGCTGTTGCCAAACGCTGGCGGGATCTCAGCGAAGTCGAGCGCGTGGTTGGGTTTGCAACTTGAAGCTGTCCATAACCGCTAGCCGTCTTAAAAAATATCTTTGATTTCCCGGCCAACCGAGCTAAGGTTGCGTCATCGGATCAACGTGACGTCGAGTAGACAGCTGCCAAGGCGGTAGGTGTTTAAGAGCAATTCGGATGACATCCGTCAGCTCCTCGGCGTTCAGACGTCCAAACCTCTCGATGGCTATGGTTGGTGTGAGTGGGACGAAGTTGGGGTGCGGCTACGTTAGGCCCGGAACCCAAGTGCGGTGGCGCTAACAGCGCGTACCGCCTCGCCAATCGGTGTTGATCGAGCGCTGGACAAGCCAAGGGTCGAGCCAAGGGTATTGTCAGTCATTGCGGATTTGCAGCTGGCGCATTGGTTTGCGGTTCGGCGGCCTGTTGCATGATGGACGACGTTTCGAGTTCGCCAGTTTGGAACGCGATAAGGCCGTCAATTTGGCCCCGAAGTTGGACTTCTAACATCTTGAATTTCCTTATGTTTGGTTTGCAGTTACGAATGGGAGCCTTATGAGGCAGGGACAACAGCAGCAGCAAAACCGCCGTGGCCGTGGCCGTGGCGGGCGCAAAGGTCAGAGTCCTTTGTCGCGCAGCTTCGAATCGAGCGGTCCGGACGTGAAAATCCGTGGCACCGCCCAGCATATCGCCGAGAAATACATGACCCTGGCCCGCGATGCCTTAGGCTCGGGCGATCTGGTCCTTGGCGAGAACTATCTGCAGCACGCCGAGCACTACAACCGCATCATCATTGCGGCGCAGACGGCCGCGCCCGGCGAACAGATCAACGGCAATGGCCAGCGCGTGGCCCGCCACGACGGCGATTTGCTGCCAGGCGAATCGTATGACGACGATGATGGCGACGACGGCAGCGACGGTGACCAGATGGGCGATGGCGGCCCTCCCGGCTCAAACATGGGGGGCAATATGGCACCCGAGCAGCCGCGGTCTTATGAAGGCCGGCCACCTGAGCAACAACATCAGCGCGAGCATCAGCCGCGTCAGCGCGACAACCGGCCCTACGAGCGGCCCAACTACGACAATCGGCCGCGCGAACCTCGGCAATGGGAGCCGCGGGGAGAGCCAAGAGGTGAGCCCCGTGGAGAACCAAGAGGGGAACCGAGGGGCCCGGGCGGCGAGCGCGAGCAGCGCGGCGGCTACCAGCAGCGCGAGCGCGGTTACAGCCAGCGTGGCAATGACCCGCAGGGCCAGGAACCACGCGGCTTTGCGCCTCGCCAAGCCGACCAGCCGCGGCCGATCAATGGCCATGGCGAACAGCCGCGGGCCTTTGATCCGGCACAGCAGCCGGTCGACCCGGTAGACGTTCACAGCGATGAAATGGCTTCGGCTCCGGTTGGTCGTGAGCCGGGTCCCAACCCGCGTGGCCGCCGCCGCCGCGGCCGGCCCGAGAATGGCAACGGCCCGCGCCAAGTTGGCGCGCAAGAGGGGCTGTTCCCGAGCGATCAGTCCGCGCCCAACGATGCGCCAGCTGTTCCAGATCCAGCGCCCGAGCGTAGCAGCGGTGGTGACGGCGAGCCGGTGTAAGCTGAAAAAAGACGTGAGTGGTGAGGCAAACAAGACGTGAAATCGTGAAGTCGTGAAGTCACCAAATCGGGTCGACGGTCTCTCTTTACGACTTGGCGATTTGGCCATTTCACGATTTGGCGTCTTGCCTCGCCGTTTAAGTCCTGCCCTTTCATGACCCTCCCGCTCGATGCAACCACCTTGTTCGCCATCGCCACAGTCTTTGGCGCGGCGATCGTGCGCGGATTTTCCGGCTTCGGATTTTCGCTGCTGGTCATTACGGCGCTTTCGCTGGTCATGCCGCCGGTCGAGATCATCGCTTCGGTGCTGATGATGGAAATCGCCGCCAGCCTGCACCTGATGCCCGGCGTCTGGCGCGATATCCACTGGCCTTCGCTGAGTTTTCTCACACTCGGACAGATCATTGCCACGCCGTTCGGGGTGTGGGCGCTGGCCCATGTTCAGGCGGGACCGATGAAGATCGCGCTGTCGCTGTTCGTGCTCGCCACGGTCGCGCTACTGGCCATGGGCTTTGCGCTCAAACGCATGCCGGGCGCTGGCGCCACCACAGCAACTGGCGCGGCATCGGGTCTGCTGAACGGTGCCTTTGGGATCGGCGGACCGCCGGTGGTTTTGTTCTTTCTGTCCTCGCCGGCCGCTGCGGCTGCGGGACGGGCTTCGCTGATTGCCTATTTCTTCGGCACCGACGTGATCGCACTGGGCTGGCAGCTTTACGCCCAGTTGGTCACCACCGACCACCTGGTGAAGGTCGCACTGTTCCTGCCGGCGCTGGTTGCCGGTATCTGGCTCGGCGCGCGCGGCTTTGCCAATGTCGATCCGGCCCGCTTCCGGCAGGCGGTACTCGCGCTGCTCGGCGTGATGGCGCTGCTGACGGGACTGCAGGGCGCCGCCGGCTATTTTTCATAACCACCATGACGGTTGACTAATTTTCAAGCTCCGGCATCATGGCACCATGACTGGAACTTTCACCCGCGCCATTGGCGTCGCCCTCACCGGCCTTCTGCTGGCGGCCTGTGGCCAGGAGACGGGGCCCTGGCTGGCTTTTGACGGCGGCGGCTTTGTCGTCAACTATTCGGGCGGGTTTGCCGCAGCTTATTACGGTTTCAACGTCAAACCGCAGCGCCGCATACCCGCCGGCACGATCCTGGAGGCCGTGTTCGAGGCCCCTGCCGGCGCGCCGCCGTTCATCGATCGGCAGGAGGTCAAGGCTCCCGCTCTGCGCTATTCCTTCCGCACGCCCTATATCGACGGCCTGGAGGCAAATCATCCCTACAAGGCCGAAATCCGCGTGCTGGAGTCGGGGACGCGCAAGCTGTTGGCCAGTTACACCACAACGTTTACGTCCAAATACGATGACGCGTGGTTGAAGAAATGAGAGTTGGCGGTTGCCTCGGGCTCGCGGCCGTTCTGGTGTTGGCAGCCTGCGGGCCGGACTCGAACACCAAAGTTGCGGATCTCTATCAGGCCAAGACCTTTGTGACGGGTGCCGATGAGCGGTTCCGGCATGTCGCCTTTGCCGCGGGGATTGGTGACGTGCTGGCCAAGGTATCGGGCGATGCCGGACTGATCGGTGACGCGCGCGTTGCCGCACTGGGGGCCAAGGCCGACGCTCTGGTTGCCAGCTACACCTATCACGACCGCATGGAGGGCCTGCCTGTCGGTGACGAGCAGGGCACGCGCGACCGGCCGTTCGATCTGATCATTCACTATCGCCCAGATCAGATCGATGCGTCGCTCAAGGCGCTTGGGCGCGCGCCGTGGACGGCGCTTCGACCTCGCCTCACGGTGTTCCTTGGCGTCAGCAATCACGGTGTCGACTATCTGCTGGCGAGCGATGGGACGCGCGGCGTCGACCAGCGCGACGCACTGGCCGGGGCGGCCTGGCAGGCCGGCATGCCGATGCAGCTACCGAACGCGGCGGTCATCGCCGCCGTGCCGTTGACCACCGGGCGCCTGCTGTCGGGCGACGCCATCGACCTCAATGCGGCAGCACGCGCAGCGGGGGGCGACCTGGCGCTGATCGGCACCATCGTGTGGCATGACGGCTATCTCGGCTGGCGCACCGACTGGCGGCTGAAGGTCAATGGCAAAGAGCATCACTGGATGATCCGAGATGTGAATTACGACGATGCGTTTCGCAATGGCCTGCGCGGGGCCGCACAGATTTTGTCCGGTCACGGCGAACCGAATTAGGTGATGTCCATGCAGGATCCGACCATTTCCACCATCCGCATCAACGGCGGCCGCCTGTGTCTGGACTTCGTGAACACCGCCGCGTATCGCGACGGCCGGATGGCCCATGATTTCCTGACCTCGTTCGACGATCTCGTCACCTGGGGCGAACGGCAGGGACTGGTCGACCGCGACGGCGCCGACGAGCTGTGGATCGAAGCCGGCGAGCTGGCAAAACCTGCGGCACGCATGTTGGCGCTGGCACGCAATCTCAGAGCTGCACTGCGCGACATCTTCATGCCAGGCGTTCCGGCCGCCCATGTCGAGATTGCGCTGGAGGCTCTCAATGCGGTTGCCCCACGCGTGCTGCCGGCGCTCCGCCTGCAGAAAATTGGCGAATCGATCCGCTTCGCGCCGGGCGCGACGCTCGAAAGCTGGCTCATCGGCCCGCTCGCAATCTCAGCTCTGGACCTCGCCAGCTCGCCTGCCCGTGCCGCTGTTCAGATGTGCCCGGGCGAGGGTTGCCATTGGCTCTTCCTTGATCTCAGTCGCAACGCGACGCGGCGCTGGTGCTCGATGGCAAGCTGCGGCAACAAGGCCAAGGCGCGCGCCCACTACGCCACGCATCGAGCCGGCACCCGGCCATGAGCCTCGCCTATGCCCTGCAGATCGTGCTCAACGCCTCGGTGGTGAGCGCGCTGTATGGTTTGCTGGCAGTGGCCTATGTGCTGGTGCACGGCATAACGCGGCGTGTCAATCTCGCGTTCGGCGCGCTTTCGGTGTGGGCGGGCTATCAGCTCATCACCATCACCACGGTGCTGATGCTGTGGAATCCTGGCCTGCTTCTGCTGCCGATCCTGGGCGGCGTGGCCTATGCCGTGCTCGCCACCACACTGGTTGGCGGCATCATCGAGCGGCTGGTAGTGCGCGCTCTGGTGCGGTCCGGCACGCTGGCCATGCTGACCGCGACGCTCGGCCTGTCGATCGTGCTGGAAGAGGTGCTGCGCCTGACCAACAGCTCCAAGGAGAGTTGGCTGCCGCCGCTCTATTCCGATCCGATCGCGCTCGACGCGGCTGAGCGCATCCAGACCACTCCGATGCAGATGGCGGTATGCGTTGCCGCGCTGGCGATGTCGGCGGCCGTCATCCTGGGGACACAGAGGCTGGTCTTCGGGCGCATCTGGCGAGCGGTTTCGCAGGACCTCAGCATGGCCGAGCTGTGCGGCATTGACGTCAACCGCACGCTGGCTATCACGTTCGCCGTCGCGTCGGCATCGGCCGCCGGCGCGGGAGCGTTGAGTGCGCTGTACTACGGACAGGCGAGTTTTTACAGTGGGCTGATCATCGGTCTAAAGACGCTGTTTGTCGCCGTGGTTGGCGGACTGGACAGCGTGGCAGGCGCCTTCCTCGCGGCCGTGCTGCTCGGCCTGTTCGAAACCTTCTGGTCCGGCTATTTCAGCGAGGAATGGCGCGACGTCATTACTCTGCTGCTGCTGACGGGCCTGATGATCCTGTTCCCGGCTGGCCTGTTCGCCAGCACGACCCGCCGCGATTAGACGCGCGCAAAGTTGCTGCGAAACGGCCGGCCGCCTTGACCGGGCGGGAACGTACCTTGATCGAGAAAGCGCTGGTGGCAGCGTGCCAAGGCCTTGCGGTCTAGCGTCACGCCGAGGCCTGGCCCTGATGGCAGCGCCAACTTGCCGTGCCTGGGCGCGAACGGCCCACCCTCGATAACATCGTCGCCATACCAGCGGAACAGCGTCTGGCTCGGCTCGCGGATATGCTCGATGGCGGCCGACAGCTGCAGGTAGGCGGCACTGGCAATGCCGGTTTCGCCGCTGTGGAACCGGAAGCCGACATCGAAATGCTCGGCTGCACGCACGAAGTCGACGGTGCGCCGGATGCCGCCCAGTTCGCACAGATTGGTGACAATGCAGTCTGGCGCCTTCAGTTGGATAGTCTTGGCCAGATCGATCTGATGGGTGGAAAAAGATGCATGCGTGGCATTGCGCAGCTGCGCCATCTCCTCCAGCGTTTCCACCGGATCTTCGTAATAGTGGATGACGTAAGGATCGAGCCGGCGCATCGCCTCGCGCGCAGTCGGTACAGTCCAACCGTAGTTGGCATCGAGCCGCAACTCGCGCTCGCCGATGGCGGCACGGATTTCGCGCACCATCGCCACTTCCTCGGCGAGCGCAACCGTGGCGACCTTGCCCTCGAACACCTCCGAGCCGTGCAGTTCCACCATGCGTGCGCAATAGCGGGCGATCTCGAGGCCGGTCGCTTCGCCAGGCTCGCAGGCTCCCGGCATTCGAAAGCTGAAATATTCCGAGAGCCCGATCTGGCTGCGAACGGCGCCGCCCAGCAGCGTCGCGATCGGCACGCCTTCGGCTTTGCCGCGCGCATCCCAGAGCGCCATCTCGATGCCGGCAAAGGCCCGTTTCAGCGCCGTGACGTTGTTCCAGGGCGTCTAGCGCATGCCGGGCAGGCAGCGCTGCTCAGCGATGTTCAAATGTCGAGTGTCGAGGCCGATCAGACGGTCGCGGAACGCCAGCACATCGGCCGCGCGATTGCCGTCCGCGACCTCGCCAAGGCCAGTGACGCCAGCCTCGGTATCGACTTCCACCACGGTCTTGGTCAGCGCGGCGACGGAGCCGTAGCTGAACACATAGGGTGCAGTGAAGGGAATGTTGACCGGTGTCGCCCGGATATCACGGATGCGCATACGAGGTGTCAGACACTTTTGGCGCCCATGGACCTATCGGACCATTGTTTCTGTGACGAAGTGCCAAACATGTCTGACACCCAGTCCCTCCCTAACCCTTGCCAGGCAGCATGCCGGCGCTGAACGAGCTGGCTGGCTGGTGCTCCGGTGCCGCCAGGGCATCATGCCCGGCAGTCGGATTGTCGGTCCATTTCAGGCGGCCATCGTAATGCGTGCCCATCTCGATGCCGATGCCGCGATGATAGATGTCGCCCTCGACATGGGCGGTCGAATAGAGCGTGACGCGGTCGCCGCGCACGATGCCGGCCACCTTGCCATAGACGGAGACATCCTCGGCCACGATCGCGCCGGTCACCGAACCCTGCTCGCCGACCACCAGCGAACGGCATCGCATGTCGCCCTCGATAGTGCCTTCCAACTTGACACGGCCCTTGGAGAGCACGTTGCCGATGATGGTGAGATCGGAGCTGATGATGGTTTCGTCGCCGATGACCGTGGCCTCGACCGCCTGCGCACGGGGCATATCGCGTCGCTCTGGAACGCTGTTGCGCCACTCATCGCGCCCGGCGGGCGGCAGGATGGTGCCGACTTGCGGCTCAGGCGTTGTGCCCGATGTGAACGTCTGCAACTCAGTCTTGCGCTGAAACATGAAGTCCCCCCAAAAGCGCGGCAACAGATGTTTGCCCGGGCTCGTGTCGCGCAGCCACTTTATTCGCTATTGGCCAAAGGCGGCGCGAATATGGCTTAGTTGCTTGCAGCGGGCGACTCTTCCTTTGCTGGCCGCTGGCTACTCCCGTTCCTGGTGCCGGCCGCCTGCGGCGTTTGGTGCGGCGAGTGCATCGTAGACATTATGTGCATCGCCGGTATCGACGCTGGCGATGCAAATAATGTCTCCGCGCTGTAAA
>JANLQJ010000072.1:0-3209 GCA_031367715.1 Hyphomicrobiaceae bacterium
GGGTTCCACTTTCGCAAGCAAGCACCGCTAGACAGGTACATTCTTGATTTCGTTTGCTTCCAAGCCCGCCTCGTCATTGAAGTCGATGGCGGGCAGCATGCGGAGCCAACCGGAATTGCGAAGGACACAGCGCGGGATGCCTATCTCACCTGGCAAGGTTTCGATGTGTTGCGGTTTTGGAATTCGGACGTGATGAAGAATACCAACGGCGTCATGTCGGCGATCTACGACAAACTCGGGCTTGCGCGAACTGTCGCTTATGTTGGTGTTCAGCCTTCAACAGTCCGCCCGGACGTTACCCCCACCCCTAGCCCCTCCCCGCGAGGGGGAGGAGGACGCGCACCTATGCTGGTCCGCGTATTGGACAAGGACCCCACCCCATGAAATTCACCCTCGCCTGGCTGCGCGATCATCTCGATACCGAGGCCTCGCTCGACACCATTGTCACGACGTTGTCGGCCATCGGCCTTGAGGTCGAGGACGTCAAGAACCCGGCGGCGCGGCTGCAGGGCTTTGTCATCGTGCGTGTCCTCAAGGCCGAGCAGCATCCCAACGCCGACAAGTTGCGCGTCTGCCAGGTCGATACCGGCAAGGGCACACTGCAGGTCGTGTGCGGAGCGCCGAACGCGCGCACCGGCATGATCGGTGTGTTCGCGCCCGAAGGCACGTATATTCCGGGTACCGATTTCACGCTCGGCAAGGCCAAGATCCGGGGCGTCGAGAGCCACGGCATGTTGTGCTCCGAGCGCGAACTGGAACTCAGCCAGGATCACGACGGCATCATCGACCTGCCGGAGGCGATGGCGGGAAAGCTCGGTCAGGCGTATACCGAGGTCATGGGGCTGGACGATCCCGTCATCGAAGTGAAGGTGACGCCGAACCGGCCGGATGCGCTTGCCATTCGCGGCATCGCGCGCGACCTGGCCGCCTGCGGCCTTGGCACGCTCAAGCCCGAAGATGCCGGCCACCACAAGGAGGGGACCGTCGACTGCCCCATCCCGATCGCCCTTAAGTTTCCCAGGGGAGAGGAAGCCGCCTGCCCCGCTTTCGCCGGACGCTATATCAGAGGCGTGAAAAATGGTCCCTCGCCGGTCTGGCTGCAGCAGCGGCTCAAAGCCATCGGCCTGCGCCCGATTTCCGCGCTGGTCGATGTCACCAACTTCATCACCTATGATCGTGCCCGGCCGTTGCACGTCTATGACGCTGACAAGTTGAAGGGCACGATCCATGCCCGACTTGGCAAGGCCGGGGAAACGTTCCTTGCGCTCGATGGCAAGGACTACGCTGTCGACGACACCATGACGGTGATCGCCGACGATAGTGGCGTGCTCGGCCTCGGCGGCATCATCGGCGGCGACAGTACCGGCTGCTCGGATGGCACCGTGAACGTGCTGATCGAGAGTGCCTACTTCGACCCGATCCGGACCGCCGCGACCGGCCGCAAGACCGGCGTGCGCTCGGATGCGCGCTATCGGTTCGAGCGCGGCATCGATGCGGCGTCCTTGCCGCTCGGGCTCAACCTCGCCACCAAGCTGATCCTGGAGATCTGCGGCGGCACGCCCAGCAAGCTGCGCATGGCGGGAGCGCCACCCGTGATCGGCAAGATCGTGCGTTTCCGGCCGGCCCGCGTCGGCGCGCTGACCGGGCTCGACGTGCCGGATGCCGATTGCCGGCGGATCCTGCAGTCCTTGGGCTTCACGCTCGAAGGCAAGGGCGAAAACCTGACCGTCACGGCCCCGTCCTGGCGCCCCGATATCGGCGGCGAGGCCGATTTGGTTGAGGAAGTCATTCGCATCACCGGCATCGACAAGGTGCCTTCGACCGCCATGCCGCGATCCGCGGGCGTCTCGCGGCCGGTTCTGACCGAGGCGCAAAAACGGCTGCGCCGCACCCGCCGTGTGTTGGCCACGCGCGGGCTGGTCGAGGCGATAACCTGGTCGTTCATCACCAAGGCGCAGGCGACGCTGTTTGCCGGCGGCGCGGAGGAGTTGGAAATCGCCAACCCGATCTCCTCGGAAATGTCAGATATGCGGCCGAGTTTGCTACCCGGCCTGCTGACCGCCATGCAACGCAATCTCGATCGCGGTTATGGTGATCACGGATTGTTCGAGCTTGGCCAGGCCTATCGCGGCACCAAGCCGGACGATCAATTCGTGCTGGCATCGGGCGTGCGGACTGGACTGGCCAAGACTGAGGGCAGCACACGGCATTGGAGCCAGATGCCCGGCGCCGCCAATGCCTTTGACGTCAAGGCCGATGTCGGCGCCGTGCTGGCGGCGCATGGTCTCGATATCAACAAACTGCAGGTGGCCGCGAATGCGCCCGATTGGTTCCATCCGGGACGGTCTGGGGTGGTGCGCATGGGCCCCAAGACCATCATTGCCCAGTTTGGCGAGCTGCATCCTGAAACCCTGAAAGCGTTAGGTCTGACCGGGCCGCTGGTCGCCTTCGAGGTCTTCCTCGATACCATCCCGGTGGCCAAGAGAAAGCCGACGCGCGCCAAGCCGGCGCTCGATAGCGCCGATTTACAACCCGTGCGCCGCGACTTTGCCTTCGTGCTTGACCGCGACGTGGCGGCCAGCGACGTCGTGCGCGCGGCGGAAGGCGTCGATCGTAAGTTGATCGCTGGCGTGTCGTTGTTCGATGTGTTCGAAAGCGAAAGCCTTGGTGAGGGCAAGAAGTCGCTCGCTATCGAAGTCACGCTGCAGCCGCGCGAGAAACCGCTCAGCGCCGAAGAGATCGACGCGGTCGCGGCCAAGATCGTTTCGCAAGTCGGCAAGGCAACGGGTGGCGTCGTGCGCGGCTGACAGGATTTGACGCATTCCGACCAGTGGCTCGCGGCCGCCCCAGATCGATAGCCTTACCGCTCAATTGTAACGACCTGAATTAACTATGATATACTGTCGTTACTGGACAAGAACTAAGTAACATCATAGTATCAACCCATCGCCTGCCAATACGGGGCGTCGTCGCGACCGTCGCGCACGTGGCAGGGGAATGCGGTGGCCGGATGCTCGGGGCCGTGCGCTTGAACGCGTGCGGACGGACCCAGGAGATCGGGAAGCCGGGCGGTCGTGCCTCCCAATGGTCCTATCCAGCGATGGAGCGGTCCGGCGGGCGCCAAAGAGGCAGGAATGGGGATCGAACCCCGGACCGAGAGCAAGGGCCACGGCGAAATCTCCGCAGCGTGGGCGCCGGAAGGCTGCCAT
>JANLQJ010000084.1:0-68640 GCA_031367715.1 Hyphomicrobiaceae bacterium
GCAGCGGCTGTTGCACCCCGGGCGAGACAAGTCTCGCCCCTACGTTTTGGTGTCCTGCCCCCACATTGAGAATTGCTGCGGTATAATAGGGGCAACATTCCTGATTGCAGCGGCTACCGGCCTTGGGTCGCCAAATCGGCGGGCAGCGGCTCTTGGCCGAGTTTGACCGCGAGTGCGGCGCAAGCGCGGATGCGATCCAGCGTTTGGGCCAGTTGAATTGCCCCCCCACGGATGCGCTCGCGCATCGGACGCATCGCCAAATCGACCTTCTCGGCTTGCGCATCACTACAAAAGCCATCGGCGACCTGCACCAAGCTGAGGTCGAGATCGCCGTCGAGCCGCCGCAATAGCACCGGCATCAGCCGCTCCACGAGAGCCCAGGTTGCCGCCCGATATGGCGCTTCGCTGGCCCGGTCGAACAGCAGGCTAAGCACATCCTCTCCTCTGAGCGACGGTGAACTCACCAGTCGCTCGATGGTGGCGCTGCTCTCGGGCGCGTGGCTGGCGGCGATGGCGCCGAGCCATAGGGAGCGATCGTGGCCAACATCAGTTTCCTCGAGCCGCGCCACCAACTGCTCGAGGAAACCGGTATCACCCAGCCGCGCCGCGCTGACCAGCGCGGGGCCGACCACGTCCGGCGGGGCCAGCAGAGTTTCATCGAGATCGGTTTCGCCATCGGCAACGATGCGTTGACCAATCGCGGCCAGCTCGACTGCAAGGTCCGCATCGGCGTTGGTTTCGACAAACAGCTCGACCAGCTGCTCGCGATAGAGCTGCAACACCCAAGTGGCCGGGTCCTTGCCCGATAGGGGCCGCAGCAGGCCGATGGCGTCGAGCTGGGGCCGATAGAGGGCGTGCACAAATTTCCTTAGGGCCGTGCGCCGTAGCTCATTTGCCGCATCGCTCACCAGCGCTTTCAGCCGCTCGAAGGGGAAGGCGCGCACATCGTTATCTGGATGACTGACCATAGCCCGCACGTCGGCGAGATACTCTGCCAACGACAGATTGCCAGACTGGAGCCCCGTTTCAAGATCCAAAGCGACCGCAAGGGCCTCGGCGCGCCCGAGCTTAGGCAGCGCCGCGACCAGAGCGCGCCGATCCGTATTGCTGAAGCTCAAAGCATAATAACCGGGCGACCGGCCAGCGGCCAGATGCTCCTCATGGCAGAGCGCCGTGCCGGCCGGCAGGCGCAGCTCGCGCTGGTCCATGAGCAGGCAGCCGCCGCGCGCACGTTCGCCACGCAGTGCGTCCAGACAAATCCGTGTCACCCAGGTCGCTTCCGAACCTGGTGCGGCGGACGATACGTTCAGGGGGCTCAGCCGTCGTTGCCGCAGCATCAATGTGCCGTGGTCATTGGCGCAGTCGCGGGCGACCTCCACCTGCGGCACACCGCGCTGGTCGAGATAGCTCTGCAGCATACGTGCAGCGTCGGTGCCAGCTGGGCTGGCGGCCATTTCGTGGATGAAATCGGCGCCGTCCATGCCAGCAAAGGCATGGCGTGTCAGGAAGCCATGCAGGAAGTCGCGAAACCAATACTCGCCCATGGTATCCTCGGCCATGCCGATCAGGGCAGCGCCCTTTTGATAGGTGATGGCATCGAACGCCGCCGAGATGCCGCCAATCGTTGTCACGGGTTCATGGACGCGCCGGGCCGAGGGCAACAGATCGATCTCCATGGCCTCGGCCGCGGCGAGCTGCCGGTCGGTCTCGAAGTGCCAGTCAGGTTTCCACCAAGCGGCAAGCTTCGACTCCATGAACGTCGCCACCGCTTCGTTCAGCCATAAATCGTCCCACCAGCGGGGCGTTGCGAGATTGCCGAACCACTGATGGGTCAACTCGTGTGCATGGGTCGTTACGAACTCGCGCTGTCGCGCCAGCGTCGCGTCGATATCGAGCAGCACTAGGTTCTCGTCGTACATGATGGTCCCCGCGTTCTCCATGCCGCTGGCGCCGAAATCGGGTACGGCAATGACGTCGAGCTTGTCGAACGGGTAGGCGATGCCGAACCAGTCCTCCAACTTGGTCAGCAGGGGCGCTGTGGCATCGAGCGCAAAGCTCAGCTCTTTGCCCTTGCCCTTGGCAGCGATGCCACGCAGCTTAATGGCCTTGGGGCGCATGGCGCTTGGTGGAACGGCGGGCGCGTCGACGACGTCGAAGTCGCCGACGGCAAAAGCGACGAGGTAGCTCGGCAATGGCCGTGACGCTGCGAAATGATGCGTGACCCGCCCAGCTTTCGGTGCATCGACCGCGCTTTCACGCGTTCCCGCAATCGCCACCATGCCGAGCGGAACCGTCAAGCTGATCGTGAACGGCGCCTTGAAGCCAGGCTCATCGAAGCAGGGAAAGGCACGCCGGGCGCCAATCGCCTCGAATTGCGTGAATGCATAGAACGCGCCGTCATCATCGACCCGATAGAGGCCCTCGAGGCCGCTGGCAAAACTCGCACGATAGCGGATCGTCAGGGTCGCCGCGCCGACGCTGAGGGTCTTGGCGGCAACCAGCGCCACGGTGCCGTCATCGGCAAGGCGCTCTGCCGCCAGACCTTGCGTGACGGGGCCCTGCGCGATCTCAATGGCGTCGAGCGACAGCCGGTCGGCATGCAGCACCACCCGGTCCGTCGGCGTGGCGACGTCGAGATCGATGCTGGCGGTGCCTGAAAATTCCGGCGCGAACGGATCTATATCGAGGGCAAGCCGGTAGCCGACCGGCCGCACCGCCAGGCCTAGACGGATCACCTCTTGCGCCAGCAGCACCTGCGGCAACAGCCCAAGGCCGAGCGCCAGCAGGACCGCCGCCCAGCTCACATGTCTCAGCATCGGCATCATTCGGCGTCTCGCATCGATGGCTGTATTCAGCCTATATGACTCAACCGGTCGCGCCATGTCTGCCTGCCATCATGATCGATTACCCGCCTTGCAAAGTGACGGCGGGCACCTATTCTGCCATTGTAGGCACCACACCCGGAGCGTCCATTGTCGCCCGTCGATGACATTGCACAAACGCCGGGGCCATCGCGCTCCTACAACTCATCGACCGTGGCGGGGACCGATGCCTTTCTGTCTGGCATCCTCGCGATTGCGACCGACGCCATTATCTCGATCGACGAAGAGCAACGCATCACGCTGTTCAACCATGGGGCGGAGCAAATCTTCGGTTACCTGCCGGCAGAAGTGCTTGGCCAAAAGCTCGAGCTGCTGTTGCCCGAGCGGTATCAGGCCACCCATCATCGGCATGTCGACGGCTTTGCACAAGGCAGCGCCGCCTCACGCAGAATGGCTGAGCGCGGCACTATCGCAGGGCGGCGCAGAAACGGCGAGGAGTTCCCGGCCGAGGCCTCCATTTCCAAGGTCGAGAGCGGCGGTAGGCTGATCGCAACGGTGGTATTGCGCGATGTCACCGAACGCCGCGGGTTCGAGGCTTTGATGCAGCGCAGCAAGGCCGAGCTTGAGAGCCGCGTCGCCGAGCGGACGCAAGAGCTGCACGACGAACTGGTGCGGCGGGACCAAATGCAGGCGGCGCTGGTCAAGGCGCAGCGGCTCGAGGCGGTCGGCCAACTGACCGGTGGCGTTGCCCATGACTTCAACACCCTGCTCACGGTAATCAGTGGCAACCACGAATTGCTGCAGGCCCGCCTCACCGAGCCCAAATCGCTTGAGCTTCTCAAACGCGCCCATGATGCCGCCGATATGGCCGCTCGGCTGACCAGCCGGCTGCTGACGTTCGCGCGCCGCCGCCGACTGGAGCCTGCCCTGCTGAACCTGAATGAGCAGGTTCTGAACATGTCAGAGCTGCTTAATCGCACACTTGGCGAACCGATCTCGCTGAAGACTGTGCTGGCTGCTGATCTGTGGCCGACGCGCGCCGACCCGAGCGAGGTTGAAAACGCGGTCCTCAATCTCGCAATCAATGCGCGTGACGCCATGCCGGAGGGTGGTCGGCTGGTGATCCAGACCGAGAACACTAGCATCGACCCATCCACAGCCCGAGACGAGGCCGGGCAGATGGCGGGCGAGTTCGTGCGGCTGTCGGTGACGGATACCGGCGTTGGCATGACGCTTGATATTCTGGCGCGGGCGTTCGAGCCGTTCTTTTCGACCAAGGAGAGCGGACGCGGCACCGGCCTCGGGCTCAGCACCATCTACGGTTTTGCCCAGCAGTCGGGCGGCTTTGCGCAGATCTATAGCGAGGTTGGCGAGGGCACGACGGTCAATATCTATCTGCCGCGCGCCACTGCCGAGGCGTTGCAAAAGCAGCAACCGTCGTTGGATCTCGTACTGTTTTCCGAGCATGGCGAGACCGTGCTGGTGGTTGAAGACTACGCAGCGGTTCGAGAAGTGGCGATGCAGCGCTTGGAGGGGCTTGGCTATGTGGTGCTGGAGGCAGCCAGCGGCCCGGCGGCCATCGCCCTGCTGGAGAGTGGTACCAAGATCGATCTGGTGTTCAGCGATGTCGTGATGGCCGGTGGGATATCCGGCTTCGACCTTGCGCGCTGGATCGCCATGCACCGGCCTGAGACGGATGTGCTGCTAACTTCCGGCTTTGCAGCAGAGGCACTTGAGGAAAGTGTGAACAGCGACACGGGCCTGAAGCTTCTGCGCAAGCCCTACAATCGCCGCGAGCTGTCGCTGGCCTTGCGTCAAGCGCTCGCGACCGTCCCGGCAAAGACGTAGCCGACGCCGCGCACGGTTTTGATCAATTTGGGTGTTTCGTTCTCGGGTTCGATCTTGCGCCGCAGCCTCGCCACCATCGAGTCGATCGAGCGATCCAACGGCGACCAGTCGTGGCCCTTCAACTGGTCCATGATCTGGTCGCGCGACAGCACGCGCCCGGGGGCATCAAGAAAGATCGCCAGCAGGTCGAATTCTGTCGTCGTGAGGTCGATTACTGCGCCAGCCTCGGTCTTGAGTTCGCGGCGGCTGCGATCAAGCGTCAAGCCGTCGAAGAGGTAGCGGCCACCAGCAGCCGGTGCGGATCCGGACGCCATGAGCGGAGTCTGGGATGGCTGATAGCGGCGCAGCACCGCGCGAATGCGGGCCAGCACCTCGCGCATATGGAACGGCTTGGCGATGTAGTCGTCCGCGCCCAGCTCCAGACCCACGACGCGATCGATCGGGTCCGACTTGCCTGTGATCATGACGATCGGAATATTTTTCCGCATTCGGACGTCGCGCGCCAGCTTGAGCCCATCCTCGCCTGCCAGGCTGAGATCAAGGGTGATCAGGTCGATGCGTTGGGCGGCCAGCACCTCAAGCAACTGGGCGCCGGTGGCGGCTTGGAACACCGCGAAGCCTTCCGGTTCCAGGCCATCAACCAACAGCCTGCGCACGGCGGCCTCGTCGTCGACGATCAGGATGTTGGTTCGGCCGTTGTCTTCCATGATGCCTTGCGTCGGTTCCGATAAGCCAAACGGACAAGCCACTCGAGGCCTTGAATTCCTTAGTAGTACAGCAACAGGAGCGGCCAAGGAACATGACCTTCGGTCTCACGCCGTCGAACCAACGGCGCCGTCACAATCGGTGACACGGCATCCCGATCGCGGCAAATCTGCGCGATCTTGCGCTGGTCAATGTGCCTTTCGGATCATGCGGCAGGTGATCAGGGTCTCTCTTGATGCACGTCAAAGCCCGCTGGGTCGTGAACCAGCAGACTGTTCGCCAGTAAATGCCCCAGACGTCACCCGGGAGGTTATCATGGCATTCAAGACAATCCTCGTGCAGCTTGATATCGAGGCGCACGCACTCAACCTGACAAAGGCGGCTATTGCGGTCGCAAAGGCTCACTCGGCGCATCTGATCGGGTTGCATGTCGTGCCCGATGCCTTCATTTCGGCATCGGTGCCGCCGGAGGTCGTCGGCGAGTTGATCGAGGCGCAGCGCCAAGCCAATCAGGCAGCGGGCAAGCGCATTGCCGAGATCTTCGACAGGGCGATTGCCGAGGCGGGCGTATCGTTCGAGCGGCGAACCCACGAGGCGCATCTGGAGACCGCCGCTAACGTCGTCTTGCGGCATGGGCATAGCGCCGATCTCGTCATTCTGGGCCAACCGGACAAGTCCATCAATCTGATCGACGGCATTGCCCTGACCGAGGAAGTCATGCTCGGCCTTGGCAGGCCGGTCCTCATTGTGCCGACAAAACCCATGCCATCTACCATAGGCACGCGTGTGCTGCTGGGCTGGAACGGTAGCCGCGAATCGGCCCGCGCCGCCTTCGATGCCATGCCATTCCTGGAGGCTGCCAAGAGCGTCCGCGTATTGGCCGCAGGCCAGGCGACTGGCAGCCTTTGGGGCAGCCTGGCCGAAGATACCGCGTCGACCACAGGCATCGAAGCCGCGCTCGCGCGCTATGGTGTGCGCTGCACCGTGGCCACCGCGACGGCATCGGGCGCCGAAGTCGCGGGCGCGCTTCTGGCCCATGCCAAGGAACATGCCTGCGACCTGATTGTGATGGGCGGCTATGGCCATTGGCGAGTGCGCGAAATCGTCTTTGGCGGCGCCACACGCGGCGTTCTTGAGGCGACGACCATTCCCGTGCTGATGTCGCACTGACTGCGGAGAAAAGCCATGACACAAGGCAGTACAACGGCTCTGCATCTCAAAAAAGTTCGACTCGAACTTGCGCGCGAGCGTGAGTTTCCCGAGGGCAACCGCGCGCGTGGCTACGAGTTCCAGGCTCCGCTCGATCCTTCCGGCCACATCGTTGTGGCGCGCTGGCGCACCGAGCGGCCTGACTGCAAGGTGGTCCGCTTCTGGGATGGCGCCCTGGAGCACGGCCACCTGATCCGCAAACCGGGTGGCAGTTGGGCCTTTCACTACGACATTCTCGGCGACGAAAGCGACGACGAAGCTGGTTATCGCTTTGGCGAGCATGCGTTCCGGATAGGTGACTACGTCTCCATCAAGGAGCACGACGATGTCATGCGAACATTCCGCGTGGTATCGGTGACGGACGCGTGAAGTCGATCGCTGCAGGCCAATCGCATGATCGAGCAATTTCGTTGATATTGCTCATGTTTTCGTCATGACCGCGACGTGCGACGGCACGCCGGGCGTGGCCTGATTTATCAGCACCGGCGCGGTGGGTCAAAACGCTTCCTGCAAATGCCTGGGCGTAGGTCAGGCGGCAATTGACTTCGCGCCGCCGGCCGCTATCTTCGGTCCATTGACGGTGCGCCGATGAGGCGCAGACTAGGGAATCCGGTGCGCGCCCGAAACGGGAACTATTCCGGAGCTGCCCCCGCAACTGTAAGCGGCGAGCTGTCGTTCATCGGCCACTGGCATCTGCCGGGAAGGCGAGCGACAGCGGTGAGCCGTGAGCCAGGAGACCGGCCGTCGCCAAGACTGAACCCAAACGCCGCCGGTGGGGCGGTGCAGGAGAGTTGAGATGACTGCCAAGCCCAATGCCAAAGTCATGACCGCCACCGACGCGGCAGCCTTGCCCGTGGACCGCTCCCGCGCAAAGGCACGCGCGTCGCTGGCGGTAGCCTTCGCACTTGGAGCCGGCCTGGTATTCCTGGTTGGTTTCGCGCAGTCGGCAGCGCTGCACGATGCCGCCCACGACACGCGCCACACCATGGCGTTTCCCTGCCACTGACGTAGGCCGTAGGTTGGGTGAGCGCGCCACGAATGTCGGCGTGTTACTCCTATGCCCGTTCGCGCGTAACCCAACATCGCACGCCGTACCATGTTGGGCTACGCGCCAATCGGCAGTTTTCGCGCCCTGCTGTTCTCGGGCGCGCTAACCCTACGTACCGTTGCTTGGTCCTGCGTAGGAAACGCCATGCTCAATCGTATTGTCTTTGTTGCGCTGCTCGCGGGCGGTCTCGCCGGTCTTTTGACGTCGGCATTACAACAGCTCTTGGTGGTTCCGCTGATCCAGCGCGCCGAGGTCTATGAAGCCGCGCCGATGCATCATGACATGGCTGCCGCCGCGGCCCCGTCAAAACCGCTGGCCACGTCGACGGCCGATCATACCGCCGACACGGCTGCGTCCACCGGCTTCGACGTCAAACGCGCCGCCATCACCACGGTTGCCACCGTTGGCGCCGCAGTCGGTTTCACGCTGATGTTGTTGGCCGTGATGCAAGCGCTGGGCGAGCCGATCACCACCTCGCATGCGCTGGCCTGGGGGGCGGCGGGTTTTGCCGTTGCCGGCTTGGCTCCTGCGCTGGGCCTCGCGCCCGAATTGCCCGGCTCGGCGAGCGGCGATCTCAACCTGCGGCAACTGTGGTGGGCGGGTACCGCTGCCTCGACGGCGCTTGGGCTTTGGCTGGTGTTTCGCAATCGCGCGTCCTGGGCCCTGCCGCTCGGTGCCTTGTTGTTGGCGGCCCCGCATATCATTGGCGCCCCGCAACCGTCGATGCTCACCAGCACCGTCCCCGCCGAACTTGCTTCGGCGTTCGTTGCGCGCAGCCTTGCCATCCAGGCGATCTTCTGGGTGCTGATTGGCGGACTCGCAGGCTATTTCTGGTCGCGCGGCGAAACCACGAGGGCCGCATGACCATGCCCGCGCCCGTCACCGTCTTTGTCTGCACCAGCTGCAAACGCCCGATCGAAGGCGGTGCCGAACCGTTCGGCACGCCCGGGCGCGATTTCGCCGCCGCCATTGCCGCACGCCTCGCCAGTGAAGGCACACCCGTCCCGATCCTCATCGAGCCGATCGAATGCCTCGCCGTCTGCAAGCGTGCGCTCACCATCGCGCTCAGCGGCGAGGGCCGCTTCATGTACCTGATCGGCGATCTCGATCCTGCGATCCATCTCGACGATGTGGTCAGCGCCAGCAAGGCCTATGCCGCCACCGACAACGGCATCGTGCCGTGGCGCGAACGCCCGCAGACCTTCCGCAAGGGCGTCGTTGCCCGCATTCCCCCGCTCGGCTTCAAGCAACCGGAACCCGTCACATGAGTACCGCTCCCGCGCCCCCGCCGGCCAAAATTCCGTGCACGATCATTACCGGCTTTCTCGGGGCGGGTAAAACCACCATGATCCGCAATCTGTTGAGCAATGCGGGTGGACGGCGCATCGCACTGATCATCAATGAGTTCGGCGACGTTGGCGTGGACGGAGAAATCCTGCGCAACTGCGGCATCGACAACTGTCCCGACGATAACATCATCGAACTGTCGAATGGCTGCATCTGCTGCACCGTCGCCGACGACTTCGTGCCGACACTGGAAAAGCTGCTGGCGCTGCGCCCCGTGCCCGAGCACATCGTCATCGAGACCTCGGGACTGGCACTGCCCAAGCCGCTGGTGAAGGCGTTTGCCTGGCCCGAGATCCGCAACAAGGTGACCGTTGACGGTGTTGTGACAGTGGTCGATGGCCCCGCCGTGGCGGCCGGGCAATTTGCCGAAGATCCAGTGAAGATTGCCGCACAGCGAGCCGCCGATCCGTCCCTCGATCACGACAATCCGCTGGAAGAAGTTTACGGCGATCAGCTGCTCTGCGCCGATATGATCGTGCTGAACAAGACCGATGCGATGACGGCGGACGATATCGCTCGCGTGACCGGCGAGATCCGGGGTGTCGTGCCGTCGCGGGTCAAACTGGTGCCGGCACGTGAGGGGCGCGTCGCCACCGACGTGCTGTTGGGCCTCTCGGCCGCCGCCGAGGCCGATATCGACAACCGCCCGTCCTGCCACGACCACGAGGCCGAGCACGAGCACGACGATTTCGATACCTTCGTGGTTGAGGTCGCGGAAATGGCGTCGCCCGCCGGACTAATTGCGAGGGCCAAGGCCGCCGCCGGGAAATTCGGTATATTGCGCCTGAAAGGCTATCTCGCCATTGCCGGAAAGCCGGCGCGGCTGCTGGTGCAGGGCGTGGGAGCGCGCTTTGATCAGAGGTTCGAGCGCGCCTGGAATGCTGGCGAAACCCGCATCGGCAAACTGGTCGTGATCGGCGAAAAGGGCATGGATCAGGCGGGTATCCGCGAAGCGCTGGTGGGTTAGACCATGACCGCTGCCCGTACTCCAGCCGCCACCCCGACTCTCCCCCTCAAGGGCGGCGGGAGTCCGGCCTGTGGGTGTGTGATGAGTGCGTCCCAATCCTACCATCGATCAGACGCTCCAACCTCGGCGACCCTGGATCACGCGACCACGCACCCTTACCTGCCGACGGGGATTGCCGCCCCGACCCCGCGCGCTATTTCCACAAGTGCAGCGCCAGTTGTGTCGGAGCCGCACTACGTAAAGATCCCGGGTATCCGCCGCGAAAAAAAGCGCGTCAGAGTCCGGCAAGCGGGTGGGAACTTTCGCGCGACGGGTTCATGCCGGCCAACAGGGAGCTGCTAGCGCCCATGCATCTCCTGGTCCGCGAACAGGCGACACTCGACGAAACGGCGCCCGCTGAGGACCTCAACCTCACGCCCGCCGATGTCGTTGTACTGTCGTTCTCGGATTCGGATTTGAACGCATTGGCGGCGGCCTGGACGACTTGGCCTGCGGACCAATGGGGTGCGCGCCCGTCGTTGCGGCTCGCCAACCTGCAACGCATGCGTCATCCGCTGACGGTCGATCTGCTGATCGAAAAGACCATTGCCGGCAGCAAGGCCGTGCTGGTGCGCCTGCTTGGCGGCATCGAATACTGGCGCTATGGGCTGGAGGAACTGGCGGCGGCGTGCCACGCCGGCGGGCAAGTGTTGGCGGTGGTGCCCGGCGATGGGCGCCCCGACGGGCGGTTGTCGGCGATATCTACGCTGGAGGCTGATGATCTGGCGGCGGTCGATGGCCTGATGGCGGCGGGCGGGCCGGCCAATCTGCGCGCTGCGCTGGCGTTTCTCGGTGCCAAGGCCACAGGGTCCGCCGCACCCGCGCCGCGCCCGGTAGCGCTGCCTGATTGCGGCGTCTACCGGTTTGCCACGGGGACCGGCACGCCAGCAGCGGTGGTATTCTACCGCTCCTATGTCCTGGCCGCAGACACCGCGCCGATCGATGCGCTGTGTACGGCAATGGCGGCACGTGGCCTCGATGCCGAGGTGATCTTCGTGCCCAGCTTGAAGGCGCCGGGCGCGGCCGAGTTCGTGCAGGCGCGCTTCGCCGCTCTCAAGCCGCGTGTGGTTCTGAATGCCACCGCCTTCTCAGCGGCTAGTGATGCTGGAACGGGCTCGCCTTTGGAATCGGCCGACACCGCTGTGCTGCAAGTCGTGATGGCCGGCAGCCGTCGAAACCTGTGGCAGGCCGACACGCGCGGCCTCGGCGCTGGCGATCTCGCCATGCATGTGGTGTTGCCCGAGGCCGACGGCCGGCTTGGCGCGGGCGCG
This sequence comes from Hyphomicrobiaceae bacterium, assembly GCA_031367715.1. Lineage (GTDB taxonomy): Bacteria > Pseudomonadota > Alphaproteobacteria > Rhizobiales > Hyphomicrobiaceae > JANYHF01. The sequence continues at coordinate 11,257 of JANLQJ010000084.1, forward strand.
ATCTCGTTCAAGGAGAGTGATCGCTGGATCGCGGAGCTTCAGTTCGCGGCTTGTCTGCATCAGCCGGCCCATGACCTGATCGGCGGAGTTGCTGACCTGGCCGCTGGCTGGGCGCGCCTTGCCAGCAAACCGCGAGCTGAGCGGCGCATCGCGCTGGTGCTCTCGACCTATCCCGGCCGGCCCGATCAAATCGCCCACGCCGTTGGCTTGGACGGTCCAGCCAGCGCCGAGGGCATTTTGCGGAAGCTCTCTGAGACGGGTTACACCGCCGGTCATCCGCCGACGTCGAAAGAACTTCTCGCGCTTGTAACCGATCCTGATTGCGGCGTGCGCTGGCCAGTTGCGCAGTATGCGGCGGCGTTTGCCCGCTTGCCACTTTCGCTGCGGCAGTCGATCGAAGCCGCCTGGGGGCGGGCCGAAGACGATTCATCCGTCATCGCGGGAAGATTTCAATTTCCCGCCGCCGCCCATGGGCATGTGCTGGTGGCCCTGCAACCCGAGCGCGGCACCGCGGCTGACCGCAAATCCAGCTATCACGATCCGGCCCTGCCGCCGCGCCATGCTTATGTGGCCTTCTATCTCTGGCTGCGCGAGGCGGCCCAAATCGACGTGCTGATCCATCTCGGCGCACACGGAACATTGGAATGGCTGCCGGGCAAGGCCGTCGCGCTGTCCGCCGCCTGTGCCCCGCGCGCGCTGATTGGCGGCGTGCCGGTCATCTATCCCTTCATTGTCAACGATCCCGGCGAGGCGGCTGCCGCCAAACGCCGATTGGGCGCGGTGACGATCGGCCATCTGACGCCTCCGCTGGTCAGCACCGAACTCGACGGGCGGTTGAAGGAAATCGAGCAGCTGATCGACGAGTTCTCGGCCGCGCAGGGTCTTGACCCGCGGCGACGCAAGGGGTTGGCCGTGCAGATCGTCGACGCGGCCCATCGCGTCGGCCTGGCCGCTGAACTGGGCCTGACAGCAGCTGGCGAGCCGCACGACGCGATCGCGCGCATCGACGCCTTTCTGTGCGATATCAAAGAGATGTCGATCCGCGACGGCTTGCATGTCTTTGGGCAGATGGTTTCCAGTGACGATCCGTTGATCGCCGCGTCCGGTCCTGCCGAGATGGCCGCGCTGCTGGCCGCGCTCGATGGCCGCTTCGTCAAACCGGGACCATCGGGTGCGCCATCACGCGGCCGCCGTGATGTGCTGCCCACGGGCCGCAACCTCACCACCATCGAGCCGCGCGGCGTGCCGACCCGTACCGCGGTCGCGCATGGCCGGATTGCGGCCGAGGCCATTTTGCAGCGCTATCGGGAGGATCACGGGCAGTATCCGCGCTGCATCGTCATGGACCTGTGGGGCAGCGCCAGCTTGCGCACCGGCGGCGAGGAACTGGCGACGGCGCTGCATCTGATGGGCGTGCGTCCGGTGTGGGACCACGGTTCGTCCCGCGTCACCGGTTTCGAGGTGCTGGCGCTGGCCGAGATCGGACGCCCACGCATCGATGTGACCTTGCGGATCTCGGGCCTGTTCCGCGATGTCTTTCCGATGCAACTTGGCTTGTTTCGCGCGGCGGTTGAAAAAGTGGCGCGGCTCGATGAGGACGCCGAGAACAATCCACTTGCCGCATCGCGGTATCCAGGCAGTGACGCCGCCGACCGCGTTTTCGGCGCGGCGCCTGGTGCTTATGGCGCTGGCGTCACGGATGCGATCGACAGCGGCGATTGGCAATCGATCGATGATCTTGGCAAGGCCTATCTCGCTGCCACCCCGACCGCCTATCGCAGTGATCACGAGAGTGAGACCGTCCCCGGCGCCTTCGCCGTCCGGCTGGCCGCGGCCGATGCGTTCGTGCATGTGCATGACCATAAGGAGGCGGACATTCTGTCGGCTGCCGATTATGCTTCGCATCAGGGCGGAGCGCACGCCGCGGCGCTCTCTCTCGGCCGGACCGATCTGACAAGCTACCACCTCGACACCGCCACTCCCGAGGCGCCCAGGGCGCGCACGCTGCCCGAGGAGGCCGCCCGCGTCGTGCATGGCCGCGCGGCGAGCCCGCGCTGGATCGCGGGGCAGATGCGGCATGGCTTTCGCGGCGCCGCGGAACTTGCCTCGACCGTCGACAACGCTTTTGCGTTCGCGGCGACAACTGGCGCGGTAACCAGCAGCCACTTCGATCGTCTTTTTGACGCCTATCTCGGCGACCCCGCCGTCGCCGCCTTCATCGCCGATGCCAACCCGGTCGCCGATGCCGCCATGCGCCGCCGCTTCGACGAGGCGATGCGGCGCGGTCTGTGGAGGCCGCGATCCAACTCCGCCGCAGCCGAGGTGGCGTCATGACCGCCGTGACCTTGCGCAAAGGCTGGTGCCCCGGCGTGCTGCGGCCGATGCCGGCGGGCGATGGCCTGCTGGTGCGGTTGCGCATCACGGGCGGCGAACTGAGTGCCGGCCTGGCGCAACAGATTGCCAGGCTGGCGCTACGCTACGGCAGCGGCGCTATCGATCTTACGCAGCGCGCCAATCTGCAATTGCGTGGGCTGCGCGAGGAAACGATCCGGCCACTGATCGATGAGCTGACGCAATTGGGGCTGATCGATCCCTCGATTGCCGCCGAGGCGGTTCGCAACGTGATGCTGTCGCCGCTCGCCGGACTGGACCCGGCGTGTGCTGACGGCCGTGCGATCGCGCGCGCGCTGGAGGATCGGCTGCGCCATGATACCTCGCTGCACCAGCTGCCGGGCAAGTTCGGTTTTGCCATCGATGGCGGCGGGCAATGGCCCCTTGGCGATGCCGGCGCTGACGTTAGGTTGATCGCGAGCGGCGCTGATCGGCCGTGGCGTATTCAGATCGGCGGCGCTGCCGTGTTGTCGCAGGCGGTGCCCGGCGCCGATGCGGTCGTTGCCATGGTGCGCGTGACCCAGTGGTTTTGCGAGCGGGGCCTGCCGCGCAACATGCTGCGTATGCGCGATCTGGTCGCGGCCGATGGCGTAACGGCGGTCTTGGCCAGCGGTGGTCTGCGTGCGGATATGACCTGCTCGGCGCCTGCGGCCAAGCCAGCGACCGGCCGCTTCTCGCCATCACCAAACGCGTTCGTGGTGGCAATTGGTTTGCCGTTCGGCCGCCTCGAGGCGGGTATCCTCGACCAACTGGCCGGCGCGGCGCCCGATGCAATGTTCCGCCTGACGCCGTGGCGCATGCTGTGCGTGGTGTGCACGAACGAGCGCGAGGCGCAGTCGCTGGAGCGGGCCGCCGTTGCGGCAGATCTCGTCACCGTCCCTGGCGATGCCCGGCTCGCGATCGATGCCTGCACCGGCGCGCCGGGCTGTGCCAACGCCACGACGCCAACGCGTCAGGACGCAGCCGGACTGGCGATCAGCCTCAAGGGCAAAACACCCGCTTACAGGACAATTCATATCTCCGGTTGCGCCAAGGGTTGCGCGCATCGCGGCCGGGCTCCGATCACATTTGTCGCCAATGCCGGCCGCTACGATCTGGTGTTGAACGGCAGTCCGGCGGACCAGCCCGTGCGCACGGGCATTTCCGGCGCCGATCTCGCGGGCGTCGTTGTCGCGCAAGGTGGCCTGTCATGACGGTCACGCACAGCTACCTCCGCGACGGCGCCGAAATCTACGCCCGCTCGTTCGCCATCATCCGTGCCGAGAGCGATCTGGCACGCTTTTCGAAGCTGGAAGAGCGCGTCGCCGTCCGGATCATCCACGCTTGCGGCATGGTGGATGTGGCCAGCGAGATTGCCTTTTCGACGGACTTTGCAACGCGCGGCAGCGCTGCGCTGGCATCCGGTGCGCCGATCCTGTGCGACGCACGCATGATCGCCGACGGCGTGACGCGCTCGCGCCTGCCAGCAGCCAACGAGGTCATCTGCACACTGCATGATGCGCGTGTGCCCGCGCTGGCGGTGCAACTCGGCACCACCCGAACCGCCGCCGCCATGCAGCTGTGGGGCGAACGGCTGGCCGGTGCGGTCGTTGTGATCGGCAATGCACCAACGGCATTATTCCGCCTGTTTGAGCTGATCGATGCTGGCGCGCCCCGTCCCGCCGCGGTCATCGGCATGCCGGTGGGATTTGTCGGCGCTGCCGAATCCAAGGACGCCTTGGCCGCCCGCAGCGATCTGAACTGGGCCATCGTGCGCGGCCGCAAGGGTGGCAGTGCCATGGCGGCGGCGGCCCTCAATGCGCTGGCGAGTGACAAGGAATGAGCGTGCCCGGCAAACTCTATGGCGTTGGCGTCGGCCCCGGCGACCCTGAGCTGATGACGCTGAAGGCCGCGCGGTTTCTGGCTGGCGCCACGGTTGTTGCCTACTTCCACAAGCGCGGCCATCAGGGCCATGCGCGAACCATCATCGATGGCCGCATTGCGCCTGGCGCGCAGGAATTGCCGCTCGAATACCCGGTGACGACGGAAATTCCGTCAAAGGATGATGCCTATACGTCGGCATTGACGGCGTTCTACGATGCCGCCGCCGCCAGCATCGCGGCCCGGCTGGCGCTCGGGCACGACGTGGCGCTGGTGTGCGAGGGCGACCCGTTCTTCTACGGTTCCTTCATGCACATCTATCACCGCCTCAACAAAAGGCACGCTATCGAAGTGGTGCCGGGCATCACCGGCATGCAGGCCTGCTGGACGCGGGCGGGCACGCCGATCACCTATAGCGATGATGTGCTGCAAGTGCTGCCTGGAACCCTGTCCGAGGCCGCGCTTATCGAGCGCATGCGGGTTGCCGATGCGCTGGTGATCATGAAGCTTGGCAGCAACTTTGCAAAAGTGCGGCGTGCCCTGACGGCTGCGGGGCTGGCGGGCCGCGCCGTCTATGTCGAGCGCGGCAGCATGGCGGGCGAGATCGTCCTAGCGCTGAATGACAAGCTAGATGATGTTGCGCCCTATTTCTCGATGATTCTTGTTCCGGGTCTTGGCAGATGCCTGTGAGCGGCAGACTGACCGTCGTGGGCGTTGGCCCCGGGCCGGAGGGATGGGTGACGCCCGCCGTCAGCGCTGCATTGGCCGGCGCCGAAGTCCTGTACGGTTACGGTCCCTATCTCGATCGGGTGCCGGGCCGCCTTGGGCAGATCCGTCATGCTACCGACAATCGAGAGGAATTGGCGCGTGCGGGGGCGGCGTTGGAAGCGGCGGCGTCAGGTCGGTCCGTGGTGGTGGTGTCGGGCGGCGATCCTGGTGTGTTTGCCATGGCGGCGGCGGTGTGCGAGGCGGTCGAGCGCGGCCCGGCGGCCTGGCGCAGCCTGGACATCCGGGTCGAGCCCGGCGTCACTGCGATGCTGGCGGCGGCGGCTCGCGTGGGAGCGCCGCTCGGCGCCGACTTTGCGTGCCTGTCGCTGTCGGACAATCTCAAGCCCTGGCACCTGATCGAGCGGCGCTTGCGGCTTGCCTGCGAGGCGGGATTGGTGCTGGCCCTCTACAATCCGGCATCGCGCGCCCGTCCTGGCAGCGTCGCCAAGGCCTTTCAAGTGCTGCTGGAGATGCGCGGGCCACAGACGCCTGTGATCTTTGCAACCGCGGTTGGCCGCCCCGATGAGCGTATCGACGTGGTGCGTCTTGGCGCCGCCGATCCCGCGCGCGCCGATATGCGCACGCTGATCATTGTCGGCTGTGAGGGTACACGGATTATTGAACGGCCGGGGATGACGCCGCTGGTCTATTCCGAGCGCTTTGCCAAGGAGGCGTGATGCAGGCCCAGAACTGCGAGCACGTCCTCGATACTGCAAACAGCGGCGGCGGTTGCCGCGGTGGGCCGTTCGACCATGATCACCGGCAGGCCGAGGGTGCGTGCCGCCGCCAGTTTGGCCGCAGCGGCCTTGCCGCCGGAATTCTTGCTGACGAGCAGCGAGATACGGTGTTTACGGAGCAACGCCAGTTCGGCATTGGCGTCAAACGGCCCGCGCCCAACGATGATCTCGACCTTGTCGAGACCGGCGGGGATATCGGGCGGGTCGATGACACGGATAACATAGGTATGTTGTGGCTTGGCGGCGAAGGGGCTGAGCGATTGCCGGCCGACGGTGAGAAAGACGCGGGCGGACAGATCCGGCAGCGCGGCTGCCGCAGCCTCGAGACTGGCGGCCATGGTCCACTGGTCACCCTTGACCGGTCGCCAGGCGGGCCGGGACAGGACGATCAGCGGCGTTTGTGTCGCGTTGGCAGCGAGAATCGCGTTGGCGCTGATCTGCTCTGCAAACGGATGAGTGGCGTCGATCAACACGCCGGTAGCGTTGTCACGGAGATACTGGGCCAGTCCAGCGGCCCCGCCAAAACCGCCGATGCGCGTAGCTATCGGCGGCAGCCGCGGCGCGATTGTGCGTCCGGCCAGCGACAAGGTGGCGTTGAAACGCGAATCCCCGGCCAGCCGTTCGGCCAGGCCACTGGCTTCCGAGGTGCCGCCAAGTATCAGGATGCTCAGGCGCATGGTACGGCAACTCCGGGACGGTTGAATAGGCACTACATCATTGTTCTGCTGTTCAAAAACACAATACCATGGGCGCAATCCCTTCTCCCATCGGGAGAAGGAAGTGTCGCGTGGATCTGGCAATGAATGAACCGGAACCTATTGGACCCTGGTTGTCCATCATCGGCATCGGCGAGGATGGGGTCGCAGGGCTGTCGCCAGCGGCCCGGACGCTGATCGGCGCGGCTGAGGTGGTCGCCGGAGGCCAGCGGCACCTGAAGCTGGTCGGTGATCTTGCGTGCCGGACGTTGGCTTGGTCGTCGCCGATGGATGCCAGCGTTGCTGAAGTGCTGGCCTTGCGTGGCCGGCGTGTTGCCGTATTGGCGACCGGCGATCCGTTCAATCATGGCGTAGGCGCCATATTGGTTCGTGCGCTGAGGCCCGGCGAGTGGGTGTCTTATCCTCAGCCGTCGGCCTTCTCGCTGGCGGCGAACCGGCTTGGCTGGGCGCAGCAGGACACCCTCACCATCGGGGTGAACGGGCGTGCCGTCGAGCGGCTGATCGCGCTGCTGCACCCGGGTGCGCGCATCCTGGCGCTGTCGGCCGATGCGACGACGCCGGCGGCCGTGGCAGCGCTGTTGGTGGCGCGCGGTTGCGGAGACTCGAAATTGACGGTGCTCGAGGCGATGGGCGGAAACCACGAGCGGGTGCGTTCCGTGCCAGCCAGGTGCTTCGATCTCCGCGACATCCATCCCCTCAACGTCATGGCCCTCGAGGTTGTGGCCAATGCCGGCGCGCGAGTAATTCCGTGTACGTCTGGACTGCCGGATGACTGGTTCGAGAGCGATGGCCAGCTGACCAAGCGCGAGGTGCGGGCGCTGACGCTGGCCAGCCTCGCGCCCCAGCGCGGCGAACATCTCTGGGATCTCGGCTGCGGTTCGGGCTCGGTCGCCATCGAATGGATGCTGGCCGATCCGAGTTGCCGCGCGAGCGGCGTCGAGCTGCAGCCGGGACGAGCGGCCCGGGCGGCCCGCAATGCGCTCAATCTGGGCGTTCCGGGCTTGCGCATCGAAATCGGCGACGTCGGGGCGCTGCTCGACAAACTCGATCCTCCGCAAGCGGTGTTCATCGGCGGTGGCGCGCGCGAGCCGGGGCTGATCGATCGGGTCTGGGAGACATTGCCGCCGGGCGGACGTCTTGCGATCAACGCCGTAACTTTGGAAAGCGAAGCCATCGTGCTCGCCGAATACGCGCGCAAGGGCGGCAGCCTGACGCGCATCTGCATCGATCGGGCTGATCCGGTCGGCGGGCTCACAGGTTGGCGGCCCGCGATGCCGGTACTGCATTGGCTAACGGTGAAGCCGTGATCGTGGCAGGTATCGGCGCGCGGTCGGTGGCGACCTCGGCGGACATAGTTGCGGCAGTGACGGACTGCTGCCGGCGCGCGGGCATCGCGTTAACCGAATTGGGGGTGCTTGCCGGGCTCGACCGGGCCGAGACCGTGACGGCACTGTGCGCTGCCGGAGTGGAACTAGGCCAAACCCAGGCCATGTGTGACCATGACAGGGTCATGGACGACCCTTCTTCGTCGTTTGCGGGATTGAAAATTCAGGTATTTTCCGTTGCAGAACTGCAACTTCAGGCCTCCCGTTGTGTCACACTGTCGCAGCGGTCGATGACGGCTACCGGCGTTCCGTCGGTGGCGGAAGCGGCGGCGCTGACGGCCTCGGGACCCGACGGCATGCTGTTTCTGCAGCGTGTGGCGTTTGCCCGGGTGACGGTGGCGCTGGCTGTTGCTCCTGGAGGGACGCAAGAATGACCATCCATTTTATCGGCGCGGGACCGGGTGCGCCCGACCTCATCACGGTGCGCGGACAGCGGCTGGTGGCCGCCTCGCCGGTGTGCCTCCATGCCGGATCGCTGGTGCCGAAAGAGATCGTTGCGCTGTGCCCACCGGGCGCGCGCATCATCGATACCGCGCCATTGAGCCTTGACGAGATTGAAGCCGAGTTCGTCCGTGCACACCAAGAGGGGGCCGATGTCGCGCGCTTGCATTCCGGCGATCTTTCCATCTGGAGTGCGCTCGGCGAACAGCTGCGGCGGCTGGATCGGCTGGAAATTCCGTATACCATCACACCTGGCGTGCCGGCGTTCTCGGCCGCCGCGGCCGCGCTCGGGCGCGAGCTGACCTTGCCGGAGGTGGCGCAAAGCGTCGTGCTCACGCGCACATCGGGACGGGCCTCAGCAATGCCAGAGCGCGAGAACCTGTCGGCCTTTGCTGCGACCGGAGCAACCCTGGCCATCCATCTCTCGATCCACGTTCTCTCACAGGTGATCGATCAGCTTACGCCGCATTATGGTGTCGATTGTCCGGTGGCGGTGGTTTACCGGGCGTCCTGGCCAGATGAGCAGATTGTGCGGGGAACGCTTGAAACGATTGTCGCTGACATGGCGGCAGCGCCCGTGGAGCGCACGGCGCTCATTCTGGTAGGGCGTGCACTGAGCGGTGAATTGAGTCGAGAAAGTGCGCTATACAGCGCCAGTTATCAGCGGCGCTATCGCGGGTGGACATAAAAAGAAGTCGAGGGGCAACGTGCCCCCCGACCCCGTGACTTGCCGGTTAGGCGGCGGCGTCAAGCGGAGAACCTGTACGGAACATCAATCCGGCGACTGCAGCACCAATAGCGGGGGCGACGATGAACAGCCAGAGCTGCGACATCGCGTGGGCGCCCGCGAACAGGGCCGGGCCAAGGCTGCGGGCCGGGTTGACCGACGTGCCGGTGATTGGGATGCCAACCAGATGGATTACGACCAGCGTCAAGCCGATGGCGAGACCGGCCAACGTCGAGGGCGAGCCCTTCTGCGTCACGCCCAGGATGGTGACCAGGAACAGGAAGGTCGCAACCACCTCAAACAGGAATGCCGAGGCCAGACCGTATTCGCCGAGGTAGCCCGCACCCCAGCCGTTCTGACCCAGGCCCGCCTTGGCGACGTCATAACCGGCGATCTTGCCAGTGACGATCAGGTAGAGAATGCCGGCACCAACCACCGCACCCAGGCATTGGGCGATCACATAGGTGATGAAGTCGGCCATCGACATGCGGCCGGCCACCAGCGCACCGAGGCTGACCGCGGGATTGACGTGGCAGCCCGAAATCGGGCCGATGCCGTAGGCCATGGCAACAATGGCCAGGCCAAAGGCTAAGGCGATGCCCATGAAGCCGATCTTGTCACCGGCGATGACGGCGGCGCCGCAGCCGAGCAGCACCAGCGTGGCGGTACCGATGAATTCCGCAATGGCTTTCTTCATGATGAGACCTGTTCTCCCTCTAACGCCGCCCGATTCGGCAGCTGGATCAGCCCTAGCAGAAGCGATCCGCACAGACCCTCAGTACCGGCCGTGTTAAGTAAAAGTCATGCTCCGACTGTTGCAAACGGGCAACAGCGGATAGCACGGCCGGAACAGTCGGTTAACCACGGTGAATTGCATCAACAACTACCGTCCAGGCGGGCATTGCGATGCCATTTTTTCCATCGCCTGATAGTAGGGGTGGCTGGCATCGCCGCGTTCGTCCTCGGCCAGATCGAATTCAGCATCGACGGCCGATTTCAAGTCCGCCGGCAGCTTGGCCATCGCGGCTCCGACGGTTGCCTCGGTTGCTGCCGGATTGTTCGAATCGGTTTCGCCGCCAGCGACCTTGGCCAAGTCCTTCATCATGCTGCAGAGGGCCGCGACCTTGGCGGGATCGGCCGCGGCGGCGTTGAACGTGTCGATTGCGGTCTCGATGCTGTTTGGCACCTGCGCCGCCTTGACGCTGCTGACAGCAGGCGCCAACAGCGACAAGGCGACGATGCTTGCCGCCAGGGCGAACCGCTTTGCCGAGTGCATTGCCGACCTCTTTTGCTTCGGGGTGCTTTTCATGGCCATTGCGCGGTGGTTGCCGATTGACGCAAACTCGATGCATTGCCAATTCCAGCGCAGCGCGCGCGCCAGCGCAACTGAACATGGGACTGATGATGAACACTCACGGCAAGGCCGTCGCCTGGAGCTGGATCGACGCGCAACAGCCGGCCTGGTCGGATTGGACCCAGACCATCTGGGAGTTTGGCGAGACGGCCTGGCGCGAATACTTGTCAGCTGACTTCTACGTCGCGCTTCTGCGCCGCGAAGGCTTCGAGGTCGAGGTGGGGTCAGGCGGCATGCCGACGGCGTTCTGCGCCATCTGGGAGAACCGTTCGGTGGGATCGGTGGCCGGCCCTACCATCGGCGGCTATGCCGAGTACGACGCGGTGCCGGGGAACTGCCAGGCCGCCGATTTCGTCCGCCGGCCGCGGGACGGATTGTCGGCTCAGGCGGGTGGCCACACCGATCCGCATTCAGCGCTCGGCATGGGATCGCTGGTAGGTTTCCTCGCCGCCAAGCATGTGATGCAGGCGCTCGGGTTAGCCGGCCGGCTGAAATTCATGGGCGAACCGGCCGAAAAAGTGCGTGGCTCCAAGCCCATTCACGCCGCCAAGGGTTACTACGACGACATGGCAGCGGCGATCTCCTTCCACCCGTTTTACATGCTTCCGCTCTGCAACACGGTCCGCTGGGACACCCATTGCGGGGCGGCCTTCGCGCCGATCTACAGCTTCACTTGTGACCAACCCGAAACATGGTTATCGGGCGGCGGCGCCCCGCAGCCGATCCCGGAATATCACTCGGTCGCCCGCGTGCCGGGCGCCAACGATGCCGTCATTCACATGTACCAGTTTGGCAAGACGTTGAAGGAACATGTGGTGTCGTCGGGCATGAGCTGGTCGATGAACGAGGCGATCTTGACGCTCGGCCAGGCGACGGCGGACAACCTGCCCGCGAGCCTTGCCGAGATCATGTACATGGCCCGCGTGCCGACGATCGCCATGGGGGAACGCGTGGTGGCGGCACTTGATCACTTTGCCGCAACGGCGGCGCAATTGGCGCACTGCAACTGGCAACGCGGTTGGGTATGCAAGTCGCGCCCCGGATTGGCGAACCATGCCCTGGCGCGGCTCACTTTCAACAATCTGAAGGCTGCCGGCCCGCCCGTCTGGGACGGCGAGGGGCTGCGGGTTGCGCAAAAAATGCAGGTGGCGCTGGGCCATGCGCCGATGGATGCACCCTATCTGGATGAGATCGGCACGCTGATCGAACCCGAAGAGGCCGAGCGGCGACTGCGTCTTCTGATCCCGCCGAGCCAGACGCATTTCACCTCCGACGACTACACCGACTATTGCTGGCAGACGCCGACGGTGCGGCTCTACATCGGCCGTCCGGCCATCAAGGCGCCACCGGGAGGCAACCCGGTTCCCGATTGGGCGATGAACGCGCTTGGCGGCATGGCGGCGGCCATCGACCCGATGACGCGCACGGCCGGCCGGACGATTGCCGCGACCATCCTCGATCTTGTGAGCAATCCCGTGCATCTGGCTGCGGCGCGCGCCGAATTCGTCGAACGAACGGGCGGAGGCATTGGCGGCTCGAACTGGCTGGCGCCGTTGTGCGACTATCCGGCGCCTATCAACTATCGTTGGCCGGAATATGTCACGACGCCGCGTGGCAAGCGCGAGTGGGTGATGCCGGTCCGCGATGGACGGTAGCGCCACGATCAGCGAGCGTCGGTAACCGGGCCGAACAGCGCACTGGTCGCTTCGCCGGTCTGGTCGTTGTCGTTGAAGACGGCGATGAAATCGAGCGGGCCGGGCTCGGTCTTGAAAATGCGTCGATAGTCGGCGGCAACATCGCGGGTATCGTCCTGCCAGGTGCCGACTGCGGCCGCTCCGTGCAGCTGGACATAGGCGAGACTGTTGAAACGCCTGGACCGCACGATTGTACCGTCAGCGACCGGCGTTGCCGACCATGTATACGCAAGCGTCGGCACGTCCCGGTTCAGCCAGGACGGCTCGCCGAACACAAAAAACACTGTCGCGCCGGTGTCCTCCTTAGCCAGCACACGTAGATCGGCGGCCGCGGCCAGGTGGTCGACGCGCCAGCGCCAACGCACATGCGTCAGCGACGTGCCATTGATTGTCACCCGCTGATAGAGGCCCGATGCCGACCCGTGCGGTGTGCTGCGCAGCATGCGGCCATCGGGGCCCTGTTCGACGGCAAAGTCGTTGTGACCCTTGAAGTCCATGCGTTCGGCGGTTTTCAGCATGGCGGCGGGATCGGCGAGCAGCTGGCCAGCATGCGCAACGGAATGTAACAGCAAACGACCGACCGGCAGCAACGCCAGGATCGCGCGGACGCGTCGATGAGATCGGGTCATGACCAGAACGTTCCCCAGCTATCCCTTGGCTTGCGCCAACAATTGGCCTTGCCTGTCAAACACCACGATGTCGATCGAAATGTCGGCGCCTCGGACTGCCGGCCGGGCGGTCGCCAGGGCCCGCGCCGCGATCGCCGCAGCAAGGTCCACCCCAGCAGCCCGCGAAATCTCAAGCACTTCCAGCGCGGAGTTGGCAGTTGCCGCCTTGGCTGCCGCCGCGCTGCTTGCGCCCGCCTCGGCCAACCATCCCGCCAGCAGCGCCATATCGATCTCGCCGCGCCGCGAATGCAGATCCAGCCGGCCCTGCGCCAGTTTAACCATCTTGGCGAAGCCGCCGGCTATGGTCACGCGCGGCACCGGATGCATGCGGAGATATTTCAGCATGCCACCGACGAAATCGCCCATGTCTATCAATGCTGTTTCGGGGAGCCGATAGAGTTTGGCCACCGCGGCTTCCGAGGTCGCGCCGGTGGCGCCCGCCACATGACTTAGGCCGGCGGCGCGAGCCACATCGATGCCGCGATAGATGGAATGGATCCAGGCGGCGCAGGAATACGGCACCACAATGCCGGTGGTGCCGAGAATCGAAATGCCGCCGAGAATGCCGAGCCGGCCGTTCAGCGTTTTCTTGGCGATCTCCTCCCCGCCGGGGACGGAGATTTCCACGATGATGTCGCCCGCTTGGTTGTGCGCGGCCGCGGCCTCGGCGATGGCGGCAGCGATCATCTGGCGCGGGATCGGGTTGATGGCGGGTTCGCCGACCTGGAGGGGCAACCCAGGCTTGGTTACGGTGCCCACACCAGAACCGGCGCGGAATGTGATGCCAGAGCTTGCCGGCCCCGGCCGTACAGTGGCGATAATCAGTGCGCCATGGGTGACATCGGGATCGTCGCCGGCGTCCTTCACCACACCGGCGCTTGCCCAGCCGTCACCTGCCTGCATCGTTGCCAGTGCAAATTCGGGACGGTCACCGCTCGGCAGCGCCACCGACACGACCGCCGGAAACTCGCCGCCCCACAGTGCCTCGGTCGCACCGCGCGCGGCTGCCGCCGCGCAAGTGCCGGTGGTCCAACCGCGCTTCAGGGGGTGAACAGGAGGGGGTGCGTCCATGGCGCGGAACCTATAACAGTTGCCGGCGAACGCCAATTCCTGCTGCTTGGACAAACATATGCCGCTTCAACCGACCCCAGGCCTGATCATCGCCGCGCCCCGCTCGGGCGGCGGCAAGACCACGCTGACGCTCGGCGTGTTGGCGGCGCTGACGGCAACGGGGAGCAAAGTGCAGCCGTTCAAATGTGGGCCGGACTATATCGATCCGGCGTTTCATTCGGCCGCTGCCGGGCGCAACAGCGTTAATCTCGACAGCTGGGCGATGCGGCGCCAAACCATAAATCATCTCATTGCGGAGCATCTGCCCGGTGCCGACCTGGCGATCTGCGAAGGCGTCATGGGGCTGTTCGATGGCGTTGCAACCAAGGGCGCATGGGGCACGGGTGCGACCGCCGATATCGCTGCTGCAACCGGCTGGCCGGTGGTGTTGGTGCTGGATGTAAGTGGTCAAGCCCAGTCAGCCGCGGCGATAGCCATGGGCTGCCAGGTTTACCGAGAGGACGTCGGCGTTGCCGCAGTGATCCTCAACCGCGTCGGCAGCGAGCGGCACCGGCGGCTGACGGCGGGAGCGATCGAAGCGGCTGGTTTTCCAGTTCTGGGAGCACTTCCACGCGATGCTAGCGTCACGCTGCCAGAGCGACATCTCGGATTGGTGCAGGCCGAAGAAACGGCTGGCCTGACAACTCGATTATCGGCAATCGGAGCGTTTGTTGCTCAGCACGTCGACCTCGCGGCACTGCGTGGTATTGCCAAGCCTTCGAGCGCCGGGTCGGCTCAGCCTTGCGCGGCGACACTTGCTCCGCCCGGTCAGCGCATCGCGCTTGCTCGCGATGCGGCGTTCTCGTTCGTCTATCCGCACATGCTGTCGACCTGGCGCGCCACGGGGGCCGAGATTGTCCCGTTTTCGCCGCTTGCAGACGAGGCACCGGACCCGACGGCGGATGCCATCTGGCTGCCCGGTGGCTACCCTGAGTTGCACGCCGGACGGCTGGCGGCAGCAACGCGGTTTCTGGCCGGGTTGCGCGAAGCGGCGGCGTCCGGCAAAGTCGTTCATGGCGAGTGTGGAGGGTTCATGACGCTGGGTGAAGGCCTGGTCGATGCCACTGGCACCCGCCACGCCATGGCTGGCCTGCTCAACCTCGAAACATCCTATGCCGAGCGCAAATTGCATCTTGGCTATCGGCAGGCGATCCTCGAAGCGGACTGCGCCATCGGCCGGCGCGGGCAGATGATCCGCGGGCACGAATTCCACTACTCCAGAGTGCTCAGCCTCACCGAAGCCCCACTGGCGGCCATTACCGATCCCGAGGGCACTCCGCAGCCCGAGCGCGGCGCCCGGCGCGGTTCGGTTTCGGGCAGTTTTTTCCACCTGATCGATTCTGGCGATTGAAGCGGCGCTTTCCTCTCCGAATCGAAACGGGGACAGAAAAAACCACCATGACCTTGCCCAAACTTTGCCGCTCATGCGTCACGTGCCATGGACAATTGGTAATTTGACCTGAGGAATTGTTCAGTCTCTATGTGCCGGCTTGCGCTATGTGCAACAATGGCTTTCCAAATGCGCATGGCTCCATATTCACCGCACCAGACGCCTAGGGTGCCAGCGCCAAAAGAGACGCCATGCGATCGACCGGTTCCCTCCTGCTTTCAACCCTTGTGATCATGATGCTCCAGGCCACAGCTTCCAATCTCAGCATCGCCGCCGCCCCGCGTGCGGTGGAGTTCAAGCTCGACAACGGTCTGCAAATCGTCGTCATCCCCGACCATCGAGCGCCCGTGGTGCAGCACATGGTGTGGTATCGGGTCGGTTCGTCCGATGAACCGCGCGGCACCTCGGGCATCGCCCACTTCCTCGAACATCTGATGTTTAAGGGCACCGAGACCATCGGACCCGGCCAATTCTCCAAAACTATCGCGCGCAACGGCGGCCAGGACAACGCCTTTACTGGTAACGATTCGACTACCTATTTCCAGTCCGTGGCCAAGGACCGGCTGCCGTTGGTGATGGAGATGGAATCGGACCGCATGGCCAACCTGAAGCTGGCCGTGAAGGACGTTGAAACCGAGCGCAGCGTCATCCTTGAGGAACGCCGCTCGCGGGTCGAGAACGATCCGGGCTCGCAGCTCGATGAGCAGATGCGCGCCACGCTGTACCAGAATCACCCCTACGGCATCCCGGTGATCGGTTGGTTCCACGAGATGGCCAAGCTCAACCGCGAAGACGCCTTCGCCTTCTATCATCGCTATTACGCGCCCAACAACGCCATCCTGGTGGTGGCCGGCGACGTCGAGCCCGAGGACGTGCTGAAACTCGCCAAGAGCACTTACGGCAAGATCGCAGCCAATCCAGCGACCTTGCGCGCCGATCGTCCGTCCGAGCCGCCGCCGGTGGCGCCAAAGCGCGTCAACATGGTGGACGAGCGGGCCGGGCAGGCGACGCTGGTGCGTCACTACATTGGGCCGGCCTATGCCAAGGCGGCTCCGCGCGAGGCCGAGGCGCTCGACCTGCTGATGAAGGTTCTCGGTGGCGGCTCGACCAGCCGGCTATACAAGTCACTGGTGGTCGACCAGAAGATCGCATCCAGCGCCGAAGGCGGCTATTCCGGAGAGGCGCTTGATAGCGGCCGCATCGCTATCTATGGCGTGGCTGCCGATGGCGTGGCGCTGTCCGACCTTGAAGTCGCCATGGACAAGGTCATCGCCGAAGTGGTGACCAATGGCGTGACCGCCAAGGAGTTGGAGACCGCCCGCAACCAATATGTCGCGAGCTACGTCTACGAGAGCGACGGTATCGGCGCGCTGGCACGCCGCTACGGCTGGGGCCTGGTCAACGGTCAGTCCATAAAGGACATCGAGGATTGGCCCAATCGGCTGGCTACGGTGACGGCCGAGGACATCAAGATGGTGGCGGCCAAGTATCTCAATATCAAGGGCTCGGTCACCGGCATGCTTGAGCCGCCGGTAGCCGCCAAGCTAGCCAAGAAATCCTGAGGGGGGCCCCGCGCATGACACGCCTTCCAACCATTTTCGCTGTGCTCGTCGTCACCATCGGCAGTCAATTCAACACGGGTTCCGCCAACGCCATGAAGATCCAAAGCGTCACCAGCCCTGGCGGCATCCAGGCCTGGCTGGTCGAGGAACACAGCCTGCCACTGATGACCATGCAATATGGCTTCATGGGCGGCTCGTCGCAGGACCCGACCGACAAGCCGGGCGTTGCAAATTTCATCACGGCCATGCTCGATGAGGGTGCCGGAGACATCAAGTCGGCCGAGTTCCAAGACCAGATGGAGCAGCTGGCCGCCAAGATGCGCCACGAGGCCAGCCGCGACAGCCTGACCGGTAGCTTCCAGACCCTGACAGTCAACCGCGAGAAGGCCGGTGATCTGCTGGCGCTTGCGCTCAGCAAGCCGCGTTTCGATGCCGACGCAGTCGAGCGTATCCGCGGCCAGTTGCTGGCCTCGATTTCGTTTGCCTCCAAGGAGCCGGACAAGGTTGCCGAGGAGGCATGGTTCGCCACCGCATATCCTGGGCATCCCTATGGCCGTCCCGTCGATGGCACGACTGCGGCCGTGGGCAGCATCAAGCCGGCCGATCTTGAGGCCTATCGGGCGCGCGTGTTTGCCCGCGACAATCTGAAAGTGTCAGTCGTTGGCGATATCGATCCCGCTACGCTCGGCGCCTTCCTGGACAAGGCCTTTGGCGGTCTTGCTGCCAAAGGCCAGCTGGCACCAGTCGAACAGACCGACCCCAAAGGCGGGCCGATTGTGCAACACATCGAGATGGACATTCCCCAGTCGGTGGCCCAGTTCGGTCAGATCGGCATGGCGCGCAAAGACCCCGATTTTATCGCGGCCTACATCCTTAACTACATCATCGGCGGCGGCGGTTTTGCCTCGCGGTTGATGGACGAGGTGCGCGAGAAACGCGGGCTGGCCTATTCGGTTTACAGCTACATCCAACCGCTGCAACGCTCATCGATCTATATGGGGGGCGTCGCGACCAAGACCGATGCCATGGACAAGTCGCTGGAGGTAATCCGCGGCCAGCTTGAGCAGGTCGCCAAGGACGGCCCCCGGCCCGAGGAACTGGCCGATGCCAAACAGTATCTGACTGGTTCGTACGCCCTCAACTTCACCTCTAGCGGCGCCATCTCCGGCCAGCTGCTGGGTATCCAGATGCAGGAGCTTGGCATCGATTATGTCGATACCCGCAACGCCAAGGTCGAGGCCGTCACCATCGATGATCTCAAGCGTGTCGCCAAGAAGCTGCTGCATCCCGAGCAGTTGATCGTAACGGTGGTCGGCAAAGGCTCTGGCAAGAGCGTTCAGAACTGACGGGTTTTTTCCTCTCCCCGGTTTGACGTGGAGAGACAAGGGTGGCGCCTTAACGGTCCCTATTCGAGTGGCAGATCGTCGAGGCGGACGCTCATCTCCGGCGCCGCCTCAGGTACTAGTACCCACTTTCGCAAATCCCTGGTACGTACGACGGCCCAAAACGCTTGCCGGGCAGGAGCGCGGTCGCCGACGATCGGACGTGCCAGGGATTTGCGATAGTGGGTACTAGGGTTTGCGTCGGGGGGAACCTCGACAATCGAGGCATAGCCGGTCGCCGAGGGTTGTTCGTGGACAATGGTGGTTAAAATTTCCGCTTCAATCACCCAATATTCGCGCACCCCGAACTGGGCATAGTGCTTTGCCTTGAAGCTCAAATCGCGCGACCGGCCGGAACCGGCGATCGCAACCGCGAGCAGCACGCAGGCGCCATTGACCTCAGACAGCCTGATCTCCGTGGGGTGCAACAGGAAGTCGGGTTGCGGTACATGGTACTTGCTGAGCCGCAGCGACGTTTCTCAGCCGAATTTCAGGTGCGGCGGCAGGTCGGCCGGGGCACGCATGGGTGCGGCAAGAGATTGCGGGCTGACATGTTTATGCATGCCGCGTTGCCATCATGGCAAAGCACCCTGTGGATAGCGGTGATGACCTCGCCGCCTGACGCTTTGCGGCCACGGCGCCGGGGCGAATCACCCTAGGGTGTATAATCGGGTGATGTGATCGGCTCGCCCACTGCGAGGCGTCCGAAACGACCCAAAGGCCACCGGTCTCCACATGCGCTACTCGCCCGCCCTTCTCGACGATATCCGCGCCCGCCTGCCGGTGTCGCAAGTGGTCGGGCGGCGCGTGCAGCTCAAGCGCCAGGGGCGTGAATTCATCGGCCTGTCGCCGTTCAAATCCGAACGCTCGCCGTCTTTCACAGTCAATGACCAGAAGGGCTTTTTCCATTGTTTTGCCTCGGGCGAACATGGCGACATCTTCGGCTTCATCATGAAGACCGAAGGCGTGACCTTCGTCGAGGCCATCGAGCGCCTCGCGGCCGAAGCTGGCGTGACGCTGCCCAAGCCATCGCCCGAAGCGGCCCGCCAAGACGACGCGCGCGATAAATTGTTGGCGGTGATGGAAGAGGCGGCGCGTTATTTCGAGGCCTTGCTGGCAGGTCCGCGTGGCCGCGAAACGCGCGAGTACTTGGAGCGGCGCGGCGTGTCGCCCGACGAGGCCAAGCGCTTCCGCATGGGCTTTGCCCCTGATAGCCGCTCGGCCTTGAAGGAGCATCTTACCGCCCGCGGTTTTGCCGTTTCTGCAATGATCGAGGCCGGCCTGCTGATCGCCGGTGACGACATTGCGACACCCTATGACCGCTTTCGCGGTCGCCTCATCATTCCGATTGCCGATTTGCGCGACAAGGTCATCGCGTTCGGTGGCCGGGCGCTGGCGGACGACGCCAAGCCAAAATATCTCAACTCGCCCGAAACTCCGCTGTTCCACAAGGGCGGCCAGCTGTTCAACGCCGCTCGAGCACGCAAGGCTGCGCATGACAGCGGTCAGATCGTGGTGGTCGAGGGCTACATGGATGTGGTGGCCATGGTGCGCGGTGGCATCGAACATGCTGTGGCGCCCCTGGGCACGGCGCTGACGGAAACGCAGCTGGGCATGCTGTGGCGGATGTGTCCCGAGCCCATCATCTGTCTGGATGGCGATGCGGCCGGCCAGAAGGCTGCGCTCCGGGCCGCCGATCTCGCCTTGCCGCAGATACAACCCGGCCGCTCACTGCGCTTTGCCTTCATGCCGGACGGCCTCGATCCCGACGATCTTATCCGCCAGCGCGGGCCCGAGGCGCTGCGCAAGGCGCTGGAGCAGACTCAGCCGCTGATCGAGGTGTTGTGGCGCCGCGAGCGTGATGCCGAGCCCTTGGATACGCCCGAGCGCCGCGCCGGGCTGGAACGGCGCTTAACGGCGTTGGCCAAGCGCATCGCCGATCCGGCGGTTGCGGGTGAATATACCCGCGAGCTGCGCCAGCGGTCGCGCGAACATCTTTGGCAGCAGCGCGGTGGCGCAAGCGGGCAGGCCAAGCGCAATTTTGGTGGCAAGGCAAGCGCTCCCAGCCAGGATTGGCGCGTGCGCGAGCAGGCGGGCATGCGCGGCAACAAGGGCCGCCCGCCGCTGGTGCCGCCGCGCGCGCAGGCGCGTGAGGAATTGCTGCGCAACACGCTGACCCGTCAGCACGGCGATCCTGGCCTGAACCGCGAGGCGCTGATCCTGCGCACGCTCATCAACCACCCCTTCCTGTTGGATGAACTGGCCGAGGAATTGGGCACTGTCACCTTCACCAATTCGATGCTCTCAACGATGCGTGACAGCATTCTCAGCCTGCATGCGATCAGACACCCCCTTGACAGTGGCGCAATCACCACCCATTTGAGCGCATCGGGCCACAACGACGCGCTGGGGCTGATCGCGCGCGCCATCACGCACAGGAGCGACCGGTTCTGCGAAACCGGTGCTGCCGAGGATCGGGTGCGGATGGGTTTGCGCGATGCCCTTGCCGAGCAGGAGAAGGCCATTTTGAAGGCAGCCCTGAACGCCAGCGAACTGCAGAATGCCTTGGGTGAAGGTTCAGAGGAGGCCTATGCGCAGCTCCTCGATCTCGAAGCTAGGCTCAGGGCGGTGGACGGCAGAGCGCAGGGACTGGACCTGACCAATGCCGACGGTACTTCTACACTGCCACCGGCCAACCAGCTTTTGACGGCCCCGGCCACAGATGGGGCACGGGGCGGGGACTTTTTGGGCTGAATGACGTTGCGCCTCCAGTTTGGCGGAGCCCCGTGCGCGGGGCGCGCAAGTGGTGGTCGTAAGCACTCAGCTCTTGATGAGTACAGCAGCAGCCGTGGGCGGCGCGCGCATGATCGCGCCGGTTCCCATCCGGATCAGCGATGCAATGCTTACGGAGTGACTGATGGCTTCAACCGTGAACACCGACGAGACCGCGGCCGGCGCCCCCGATGCGCCCGATGGTCCGGTGCTCGATCTCAACGACGCGCAGATCAAGAAGCTGCTGGCGATCGCCAAGCGCCGCGGCTTTGTGACCAACGCCGAGTTGGCCGAGATGCTGCCGCCCGAGGATCTTTCGTCCGAGAAGATCGAGGACGTGCTCGCCATGCTGTCGGATCTCGGCATCAATGTCGAGGATAGCGAGGAAGCCGAGGAGCAGCCGGCCGCCGAGGAGGCCGAAGAGGTCGACGGCGACGAATCGCGCGCCATTGCCCCCGTCACTCCGGTCGCCAAGGCCACCCGCTCAACCGAGGCGGCTGATCGTACCGATGATCCCGTGCGCATGTATCTGCGCGAAATGGGTACCGTCGAGCTGCTGTCGCGCGAAGGCGAAATCGCCATCGCCAAGCGCATCGAGGCGGGACGCGAGGCGATGATCGCCGGTCTGTGCGAAAGCCCGCTGACCTTCCAGGCCATCATCATCTGGCGCGATGAGTTGAACGAGGGCAAAATCCTGCTCCGCGATATCATCGATCTTGAGGCGACTTACGAGGGTCCCGATCGCAAGCAGCCCGATATGAGCGCGCTGGGTCCTGGCGGCGTACCGTTGCACCCCGGCATGTCTGGCGCTCCGCCGATGGCTGGTGGCGCACATATGGCGCCGATCCCGCAGCCGATGGCCGCCGAGGGCGAAGGCGAGCCTGGCGAGCTGGGCGAAGACGGCCTGCCGCGTCCCGATAGCGACCTCGACGAGGACGACATGGAAGGCGCGCTGTCGCTGGCCGCCATGGAAGCCGAGCTAAAGCCCAAGGTGCTGGAGACGTTCGACAACATCGCCGGCAACTACAAGAAGTTGCGCAAGCTGCAGGATACGGTGGTCGAGAACGAGCTGCCCGAAGACCCGCTCTCGCCCAGCCAGCAGAAGCGCTACAAGAAGCTGCGTGACGAGATCGTGGTCGACGTGAAGAGCCTGTCGCTCAACAACAATCGTATTGAGGCCCTGGTCGAGCAACTTTATTCGATCAACAAGCGCCTGATCTCGATGGAGGGCCGCCTGATGCGGCTCGCCGATACTTATGGCGTGTCGCGCGCCGACTTCCTCGAGCACTATCACGGTGCCGAACTCGATGCCTCCTGGCTGGAGCGCGCCAGCAAGCTCAAGGGCAAGGGCTGGAAGGACTACGTCAAGCGCGAGAAGGACAATATCGAGGGCATCCGTGGCGAAGTGCGCACGCTGGCCGGCGAGACGGGCTTGGAAATTCCGGAATTCCGCCGCATCGTCCGTCACGTGCAGAAGGGCGAGAAGGAAGCCCGTCAGGCAAAGAAGGAAATGGTCGAGGCGAACCTGCGTCTCGTGATCTCGATCGCCAAGAAGTACACCAACCGCGGCCTGCAGTTCCTGGACCTGATCCAGGAGGGCAACATCGGCCTGATGAAGGCGGTCGACAAGTTCGAGTACCGTCGCGGCTACAAGTTCTCGACCTATGCCACCTGGTGGATCCGCCAGGCCATCACGCGCTCGATCGCGGACCAGGCGCGCACCATCCGCATCCCCGTGCACATGATCGAGACCATCAACAAGATCGTGCGCACGAGCCGTCAGATGCTGCACGAGATCGGCCGCGAGCCGACCCCGGAAGAGCTGGCCGAAAAGCTGGCGATGCCGCTCGAGAAAGTGCGCAAGGTTCTCAAGATCGCCAAGGAACCGATCTCTCTCGAAACGCCAATCGGCGACGAAGAGGATTCTCACCTTGGCGACTTCATCGAGGACAAGAACGCCATCCTGCCGATCGACGCCGCCATTCAGCAGAACCTGAAGGAGACGACGACGCGGGTGCTTGCCTCGCTGACCCCGAGAGAAGAACGTGTGCTGCGCATGCGCTTCGGCATCGGCATGAACACGGATCATACGCTGGAGGAAGTCGGCCAGCAGTTTTCTGTGACGCGTGAGCGTATTCGGCAGATCGAGGCCAAGGCGCTGCGCAAACTGAAGCATCCGTCGCGGTCGCGCAAGCTGCGGAGCTTCTTGGATAATTAGACGAGAAGTGGCTTTTCAGGTGCCACAATGCTCACGAAATTAACCGTTCGGAACTTCAAAACCCTTGAAGAGGCTGAGGTTGCCCTTGGCCAGAATGTTGTGCTGATAGGGCCCAACAACGCTGGCAAGACTACCGCGTTGCAAGCGCTCGCCTTGTGGCAAACCGGGCTGCGCGAATGGCTAGCCCGGCGCGCAAACGGTAGCTTGGCTGAAGCTCGGACCGGGGTGACCGTCAATCGACGAGCATTGACGCATACTCCAGTCACCGATACACGCGCCTTGTGGCACGACCTAAAGGTAACGAGCGTGCGCCGGGACGGTGCCGGTCAAGTTAACCAACACATCTTTCTCGATGTAGTCGTCGAGGGAGACACTGCTGGCGTGCCTTGGGCCTGCGGGCTTGAATTCTATCGTGCCAACGCCGAGTCGATTTATTGTCGCCCTTTGCGTCTTTCGGACGAGGGCGCTGCAAGGATGCCTGTGCCACTAGAGGCTGGCAGCGCAAAGATTGCGCTTCTGCCTCCGATGTCCGGCCTTGCTTCCGAGGAACCCGAACTGCAACGAGGTCGAATTTCCGTTCTACTCGGCGAAGGCCAAACAGCGCAGGTTCTTCGCAATCTGTGTTTTGCCGTGCATCAGTCCAGTGCGAAAGATTGGTCCGCAGTCGTCGCTGAGATCGAGCGCCTGTTCGGCGCTGTACTTGGCACGCCACAACGGGATCCGGCACGTGGGACGATAGAGTTATCGTACACCCAGTCCAAGGGCGTCTCACTGGATCTGGCAAGCGCTGGACGTGGGATGCAGCAGACTCTGCTATTGCTTGCCCATTTGTACGCAAATCCGGGCAGTGCCCTTCTACTCGACGAGCCCGATGCCCATCTTGAGATACTCCGCCAGCGACAAGTCTACTCGCTGCTGTCGGAAACCGCACGGACGACTGGTTCCCAGATCATTGCCGCTAGCCATTCAGAAGTGGTTTTGAACGAAGCTGCTGACAAGGATGTCGTCGTCGCCTTCGTCGGGAAACCGCACCGCATCGACGATCGGGGCAGTCAGGTAAGAAAGGCGCTGATAGAAATTGGATTTGATCAATACTATCAGGCCGAACTCAAGGGCTTTGTCATTTATCTGGAAGGCGCCACCGACCTTGCAATACTTCGCGGCTTTGCAAAAGTGTTAGGTCATCCGGCTTTGAAAATCTTGGACGATGTATTTGTTCACTATGTAGCCAATCAACCAAAGAGTGCCGAGTCCCATTTTCATGGATTGCGTGAAGCAAAGGCTGACCTTATTGGGTTCGCTCTGTTTGACAGGCTGAGCACCGGTTTGCCGCACGGCTTTATTATCCCCGCCAGACAATGGAAGCGACGCGAAATTGAGAACTATATCTGTAGTCGTGATCTTTTAATACGGTTCGCAGTCGGCAGCGAACCCGACGACCTTGTCGGACACGCTTTGCAAGGCACGCGCCGGGACGCCATGGCGTTTGCTATCGAGCGCGTTGAATCTGCTTTGATCGAACTGGGACGTGACCCCTGGTCAACGAACTTCAAGGTATCGGACGATTTCCTGCCGAATGTGTTCAAGCGATATTACGAGAAACTTGGCACTCCTCAGCGGTTGGACAAGACGGACTTTCACACCTTGACGGACGTTCTACTTCCAAGTGAGGTTGACTCTGAAGTCGTTGAAGTCCTTGACATCATTGTCGCGCAGTCAACGTTGGCCAGCCCAAGACGCTGATCAGGATCTCTTGGCCATGACGCGGGATTTGCTGCCCGCAAATAGCCGGGAATCGATCCGGCCAACCCCAGGAACCCCCATGCCCCGCACCATCGCCATCCTGGGATACGGCGCGGTCGGCCGCGACATCGCCCGGCAGCTCGCCGCCCGCGGCGACAAAGTCCGGATTTTCCAACGCACGCGTCCCGAGGTCCTGCCGGCCGGCGCCGAATTCCACCCGGGCAGTCTCGACGATGCGGCTGCGGTCGCCAGCGCCGTCGCCGGAGCAGACACGCTCATCTGTGCGGCGGGCCTGCGCTACATCGCCGAGGTCTGGGAGCGGGAGTGGCCGCTCGCCATGACCAACATGCTCAGCGCCTGCGAAAAATCGCGCGCGCGCTTCATCCTCGTCGACAATCTCTACATGTACGGGCCGCAAACCACGCCGCTGCGTGAGGACATGCCGCTCACTGACTTCGGCCGCAAGCCGAAAGCACGGGCGGCGATCACGCGGCAATGGCAGGCCGCGCACACGCAGGGGCGCGTCCGCGCCACGGCCGTCCGCGCGTCGGATTTCTATGGGCCGCGCGTTGGCACCTCCGTCGTCTCGCACTACGGCATCGCCCCGCTGGTCAAGGGCAAGACCATCTACCTGCCCTATTCACCCGACCAGCCGCACGACTTCACCTATGTGCCCGACTTCGCGCGGGCCATCGTCACCCTCGCCGATGCGCCGGATACCGACTATGGCCAGGCATGGCATGTGCCCAACGCTCCGACGCTCAGCCTGCGTCAGGTTCTGGAGCGGGCGGGCAAGCTCGCAGGACGGGCGCCAAAGATCAGTGTGATGCCGGGCCTCATGAAGACCGTGTTCGGCTGGTTCACGCCCGAGCTGAAGGAACTGGCCGAGATGTCCTTCCAGACCGACCGGCCCTATCACGTCGACACGGCCAAGTTTCGCGCGCGCTTCTGGTCCGACGCAACGCCCTTCGACGATGGCCTCCGCGCCACGATAGGCTCATACCGGAGCTGATGGACGAGTGCCGCTCGGGAAGCTTTTCGGGGCGTCCAGATCGTGCTAGCTTCGACCCATGAACATCCACGTCCCCACGCCGCAGTTTGATCGCACGACCCGCGCCGCCGAGGGCCTCCCGCGCTGGCGTTGGACCGTGGCCGAATTGGAGCGCATGGTCGAACTCGGCGTGTTCCAAGAGGATGCCAAGTTCGAGTTGATCGGCGGGGAGATTGTTCCAATGTCGCCAAAGGGCCGGCAACACGAAGTGGTTGCCGATGAACTGGCGAAGTTTTGGGGACCAAAGGTTACGCCAGACATCTGGGTCAGCGTTGAAAGGCAGTTCAATCTCGACCCTTACACCTACACCGATCCCGACCTCGTCGTGCGGCCGGCTAACATCAAGAGCTATGATCTGCGCGGCGACACGGCGCTTCTGGTCGTTGAGTCCGCCGATTCCAGCCTGGGCAAGGATCTCGGCGTAAAAGCGCGCGTCTACGCGTCGTTCGGCGTGCGAGAGTATTGGGTGATCAATGCCCAGGACAAATCGACCCGAGTCCACCGCTCGCCCAAGGGCGATGCCTATACCGAAATTCGTGACGTGCCCGCTACCGATCTCCTGACGCCACTCCTGGTGCCCCAGTTCGCCGTCCGCCTTGCCGACCTCGACCTAGCCTAACGCCGGAGCCTGCCCCATGTCCTTCCTGAAATCCCTGTTCGGCGGTGGCAAATCTTCCGGCCCCGCCTCATCTGCCGCCGCGGTCAAAACCGCCGAGCACAAGGGCTTCACCATCGAGGCGCGGCCGTTCAAGGAGGGCGGGCAGTTTCAGCTCTGCGGTGTCATCGCCAAGACCATAGATGACGTCCGTAAGGAGCACCGCTTCGTGCGCGCCGACCGATTTTCGGGCGAAGACGAGGCCGCCGACATCACCCTCAACAAAGGCCGCCAGATCATCGACGAGCGGGGCGACAAGGTGTTCGAGTAGGGCGCAGCGCCCGAAGTGTGAGTTCTCTTTCCCAGCCCAAGGACAGCTGTAACAATAAGCGCTTCGCCTTGGGCCGCCTGCCAAGCAGCTCGGTCGACCGTGCACGGATTGCGATTCAGTTGTTGTCGGGCGAGGCCTAAGTCGATGCCCTGACGCACATCCAAATTGCAACAGGGCCACGCTCAAGTCCTGCTCGCGCCAAGTTGCTAACGCTTCAAGAACATCGAGGCCCCTGCCCCAGGAACGTCATTGACGGCGACCCAGGCCGGAGCGGTCTTTAGCGGGCGCAGCGATTTCGGTTTGCGGACCGGATCGGCGGCGGCGACCGTTAAGCGTTTGGTCGGCTTGGCGGGAGCTGGTTGCGCAGCCTGCGCCTGTGGCGTTGGATCAGGCGTCGGCGCCGGTAACGAAGCCTGCAACAGCGGGTGCGTTGGCTTGGCCGGGATCAGCGGGCGCAGGATTGTGCGGTCGCGCCGAGGCGGTGGCAGAGCGGCAACCACGAGCGGCTGGGTAACCGGCGACTTCACTTTGCCCGGTGCGGCGGCCGGCGAAGTGGTGGTCGCGGCCTTGGCGTTGTCGCCCCGGGCCCGGAGCTTGGTGGTTTCCAACGGCTTGGTCACGGCGACCTCAACCGCCTTTGACGCCTCCACCGGAACAGCAGGCGTCGCCGATTGGGTCGGCTTGTGAAGAGCTGCCGCATCAACCGGGCTGGTTGTGGGCTTTGCAGGGATGAACGATTGGTTCGTGTTGGCGGGCCGGAGCGGTATTTGCGCCGGATACAGGGCACTTATCGGCGGCTTTAACTGTGCAGCCACGGTTGGCGTTTCGGCCGCCCGTGACGGGCTCACCGAGAACGGCTGGCCGGACGTCGTCGGCTTTGCGGCAGTTGACGACGTCGCGATCATGATGGGCGCTTTGGCCGTCGTCACTGGCTTATCCGATGTCGCCACGGTCGTCTCTGGCGCTGGCAATTGAGCGACCACCACAGGCTTGCTAAGGCTTGGCGCGATCGCTGGCACGGCCGCAGGCGGCGGTACGGTCGCCACCTTGGTCGTGACCAGCGCTGTGGGCGTCGGCAGCTGCAACTGCGCGACCTGCGTGGCCTTCGGAGCGATAGGCGCCAGCACGGGCGCAGCAACCGCTGGCAATACGCTCACCGCCGCAGGCTCGGCGCCTGCGGAGGCGCTGTTGGCCAATTGGACCGGCTTGGCCGCCACCAAAGGCACGGCGGACGTCGTGGCCGGCTTGCTGGGCGCTTCAGGCGCTTTTGCCATGATCGCTGGCTTGGCCGTTCCGGTCGGCGAGAATAGCTGCTGCA
This sequence comes from Hyphomicrobiaceae bacterium, assembly GCA_031367715.1. Lineage (GTDB taxonomy): Bacteria > Pseudomonadota > Alphaproteobacteria > Rhizobiales > Hyphomicrobiaceae > JANYHF01. The sequence goes on from JANLQJ010000084.1 coordinate 39,470, forward strand.
GCTGCGCGACGACCAGTGGCTTGGCAGGCTCAGGCGTTGCCGCGAGGGCGACAGCCATTGGCTGGGCGATGACCGGTTTGGGTTTGTCGGGCTCTGCCAGCTTGGTTGGGGGCCACGTGGTCACCGGACGTACCGGTAGCTTGCTCGCCAACTCAGGCGCTGTCGCGATCGGCGCAGGCTTGGCCGCTTCGATCGCGGCTGGCCGTTGAGGTTGCAACTGCGCGACCACTATCGGTGTGGCTAAGGCTTTGAGTTTGTCGGGTTCAGCCGGTTTAGCAATCGAGGCAGTGGCTGCAACTGGCCCCGGGATCTTGGTCAAAGCCAACGGCGCAAAGTTGCTTGGCGTCTGCTTTGTGGTCTCGATTGTTGCTGGCAACGGTGTCGAGAATTGCGCGACGGCGGTCGGCTTCGGCGCAACCGGTATTTGAACTGGCGGGGTGGCGATGTTGATTGAAGGCTTGGCGGGCTGCGGCGACTTGATCATTGCGACGGCGGCCGCAGACGCCTCGGGAGGCTTGGCCGAGGTGCCCGCAATTGTGGCGACCGGCGTTGGTTTGGCGGCGGGCGCCGTAGTCGGCGCGGGCTGTTGCAACAGAGCGACCACTGTCGGCCTGAGCGCCAGCAGTGCGGGCGCAGCCGTCGCAGGCACTTGAGTTGGTGCTGCCGCCGCCTCGGCTGACTTGCTTGGCGCGGGATCCGGCGCTTGCAACGCCGCGACGATGATCGGCGCCGGCGTTGGCAGATGGGCACCAGCCGCGCGCTCCGCGTATTGCTCCGCCAGCGCCTGTTCGGATATTGCGGCAACCACCAAGCCGCCGTTGCGCTTGGACCGCTTGCCGGCGGCGGGATGATCTGGTTCGCTGACCGCGTCCGCCGCGATGTTGGCGGGATCGGGCGGGACGGGCTCGTCACTGCTGGCGACGGCAACGCCGCCATCCTCATGATCGATCATTTTCTTGGCCCAGCCATTGAAGGCGGCTAACGACATGGCGGGGGCCTTAGGCACCATGTGCACGATCTTGTAACCTTCGGCCTTCAGCTGCTTCAGGATCTCTGGCAACGCGCTTGCCGTGGTGTGCTTTATGTCATGCATCAGTACGATGCCGCGGCCCTGCTCTTTCAGCCGCGTCATGACATATTTGACGATCCGGACGCTTGGCGTCAGGCCGTGCGAGTCCCAGGAATCGACGTCTGTCGAGAACACCGTGAAGTCGCGCCCGGCAAGGTACTTTCTGGCGAACTTGGGGCCGTCGAGATAGGGGAAGCGGAAGAACGGCGCGATCGGGTGACCGAGGCGCGCTTCCAGCATACTGACGCCCTTCTCGATTTCGACCTGGGCGCGACCGGGCGTCAGCTTGCGCAGATTGGCGTGGCCCCAGGTGTGCGCCGCGATGGTGTGGCCAGCGCGATCGACTTCGGCCAGGATATCGGGGTAGCGCAGGGCCATCTTGCCGACATAGAAAAAGGTCGCCTTGGTGCATTGCTCGGCAAGCGCCGCTAGGATGTCAGGCGTGGTACCGGGGAACGGGCCATCGTCAAAGGTCAGGACAACTTCCTTCGGGCCCAGGAAGGCCCCCGAGCGCCGAAAGTCCACCGGCCCGATGCCGGATGCGGCAGTGGAATCGATTACCTGAACCCGCGATACGCCCAGAGCATCGGGGTTCTTGCAGGCCTCATCAGCCAAAGCGGGTCCAGCAATGCCTACGGCACCGGCCAGAAGCACGGCGACCGCCAAGACCAAGGCACGGCCATTGCGCATCAAAACGGCTCCCCCAAGCCCGCTGTCGTGCCTTTTTCTTGGCGGAAGCCGACGCCTGCCTGCAAGGGAAAAATTCGCAAACATGGATAATAGCGCTGAAGCGTCGCAAAACCGCACCGTTCAGCAGCCAAAGAATTGAGATTTCAGAGTTTAATCGGCGCGACGACATGCCGTCAGGCGCTGCAACGAACCGATTCCGTTGCCAGCCAAAGTGCCGAATCAGCCCTTGGAGTCGTCGAAGACCTTTTGCTTCTTGCCGACGCCTTTGAACAGCTTCTCGATCAGGCTTTTGTCGCCCTGCGCCGAACCGGTCTCGCGGCCAATGATGTCGATCACTCTGCCGTCCTGCATCGAGTAGTTCGCGACCTGCTGGACAGTGCCGACGGGGTTGAAATAGACCGCCAGGATCTTGCGATCGACTTCAGTCGGCTCAAGGAAGGCGGCGCCCCTGGCAGTGCTGGAAATGTAATAGAAGGCATCAGCTCCGACGGTCGAGGTGGTATCGGGGGTTCCAAGCAGGCCGCGCACTTGATCCTGCGTCATACCGGGCTGGATCTGCTGGATGTCGGAGGCCACAAACAGGTGGCCACGGCGCTCTTCCTGGTTCGCGCAACCTGCGAGGGGCAGCCCCACGGCCAGCAGCAATAGCCAGCCGGCGGCTCCAAGCTTATGTCTCGCGACCGTTGTCATCGTGCGTCGCCCCAATCAGCCAACCCGCTGCACGCGCATCGGGAATCGCTTTCAGTACCCCAGTTGTCAGTACTCTCGGCCTCGCGCTATTGCAACGTGACAGCGAGCCATCAGGTCCAGCAGACTTGCGATCAGGCGCTGGTCTCGTCACAGTCGACCCGAGAGTCCTAATAGAAAGTCCGCCCCATGTTGCAGTGGTTGACACGCCGATCCAGCCGGAGCGGCACTGCGCGTCAGCTTTATGGCTCGAGTGTGGCTGCTGCCCGCGACCCGATGTTCTATCGCGAGTGGCAGGTCGCCGACACGCTCGAGGGCCGCTTCGAGTTGGTGACCTTGCATGTGGCGCTGCTGCTGCGCCGACTTACCGCCGAGAGCCAGCCCGGTAAGCGGCTCGGTCAGGCGGTCCTGGAAGAGATGTTTGCCAGTCTCGATGACGATATGCGCGAACTGGGTGTCAGCGACCTCAGGGTGCCCAAGCGGGTGCAGGGCGCAGCCAGCGCCTTTTACGGCCGCTTGCGGGCCTATGACGCAGCCCTGCAGTCGGCCGATGGCAGTGCCTTGCGCGATGCGCTGGCGCGCAATCTGCCAGCGGCGGGGGCATTGCCAGTTGCCGTGGACGCGCTTGCTGCTTACGTGTGGTCAGCGGCGGACAGCCTCGGTCAGCAGCCGTTGGCAACGCTCAGCCTTGGCCAGTTGGTCTTTGCCCCACCCCGCCCAAAGCAACGGAGCGAGACATCGTGACCGCCGAACCGATCAATCCCTTCAGCGCTCCAAACTGGATCCTTGACGACGGCAAGCTTGGTAAGGGCAAGTCGGGCCGCATCGATGCGAGCGCCGCCGAATGCGCCGCCGCCGCCAAGGCGCTCGATCTGCTGGAGTGCCGCAAACTCAGTCTCAGCTACACCTTGAAGGCGATGCCGGTTGCTGGCTTCCGGATGCGCGCCGAGGTTACCGCCGAGGTGGTGCAGGCCTGCGTCATCACCACCGAACCGGTCGTATCGACAACGCGGGAGGAGGTCGATGTCGATTTGCTGCCCGCCAGCGTCGCCCCGCCGGTGGCCGGCGAGGTCAGTTTCGATCCGCTCAACGACAGTGACTCCGAGAGCTACGCCGATGGCAAGATCGATCTTGGCCAATATGCCTTTGAGCTGTTCTCGACCTCCATTGATCCCTACCCCCGCAAACCCGGCTCCGAGCTTGCCGAGCCGAGCGCCGACGACAGGGCCAAGCTGTCGCCGTTTGCCGTACTTGGCAAATTGAAGGGGAAGTGAGGGAGCGTTTGCATCGGGTAGAGGATGGAATTTCTCCACCCCGTTATGACGGGGCGAGACTAAGAAGGTGCGGCTGTCGGGCTCTATTTTAGAGCCCAGACCATCGTTACGGCGGCTTCGAGCATAGTCTCGCCGGCTTCGATCGGCGGGGCCGCGCCCGCTTGCGCTTTAGCAACCATGGTGCGCTCGAACACCGGACCGTCCTGGCGTCCGCCAGGCTCGCTGATCGAGAGCACTGGACCAAGCTCGACCCCGGCAGCTGCCGCATAGGTCTTGGCGATGCGGGTGGCATTGGCGACAGCGGTCTTGCGCGCCGTATCGCGCAGTTCGTCGGCCTTGCTGACGATGAACTGAATGCCGCTGATCTGGTTCGAACCCTCGCCGACCACCTTATCGAGCACCTCGCCGAGCTTGCCGATGGTGCGCAGCCGGATGTCGACTGTGTTTGACACCTGATAGCCGGTAAGCCTGGGCGGCTTGCCGTCCTGCGTGTATTCATAGTTGGGCTGCAGACTGAAATTCGCGGTCTGGATGTCGCGATCCTCAACTCCGCCCGCCTTCAACGAAGTTACCACGGCCTGCATGGCTGACGAGTTGGCCGCCAGCGCTGCCTTGGCCGTCTTTGCCGTGCTGGTGACGCCTACCGTGATGGCGACCTGATCGGGCTTGGCGGCCACTGAACCGGTGCTTGAAATGGTGATGGACCGTGACATGAGTTTAACCTCATCGGCCGCGCGGGCAACCCTGATTGGCAGCAGCATGGCGAGGCTGAGGAGCAGAACAGTCATGGAGGAGCTGAGTGCAGACATATTCGACCTCGCGGGGGGTGGCACCGATCGGATCGAGGATAAGCGCCATTGCGCTGGATTTGAGGCAGCTTGTATCGCCGGAACTGCGTCAGGCGGCGTCCGATTTTGCCGGTTCGGGCGTTGCGACAGTGGCATCGGCAGCCTTCAATTCCCAGAGCCGCTCGGTCAGGCTCTTCAGGCCGTCTTCGCTGGCGGCCTCGGCAATGGCAATTTCTTCGGCGGTGGGTAGCGGCTCGGTTTGCGGCAGGTTCGCCTCGACTGGCGTGGTCTGCTCGGCCGCCGGAGGTTCCGTGGCTGGAGGTTCGCCGGTGGTCGCGAGGCTCGGTGTTTCTGTCTCGGCATCAACTGGCGCTGGTATCGTCGCGGCGGGTCCTTCGAGCGCTGCGATCGAGATACCCCAATTGGTCGGCTCGGCCTCTGCCAAGGCTTCCTCGGCCTTGGTAGCGTCCGGCCCCACAGAGGTAACCACGGCCGCTGTTATAGCGACAATCGCAGCCTGTGCCTCGGCGAGATCAGGAGTTGATGCGGCCGCCACCTCGGCAACTGTCACCGTCTCTTCGAGATCGGGCGCGTCCTCGGACGGCCATTCGTACAAATCATAGTGAGCATCGAGCGCGTTCAACGCGACTTCGCAGCGCTCCAGTAGATCACGCAACTTGATCAGCCCGAGCAGGCGGAAGCTGTCGGTCACCAGTAGCTCGCCCGCGCCGTCATACTGCTCGGCCATCGGTGCCAGCAGTTCGCGGCTGCGCAAAAATGGGTATGCCTCACCGCCGCCGTCAAAGCGCATGGCGGCGCGCCCCTGCGGCGACGCGATGTGATCGGCCAGCGCCTGCGTGCCGGAGGTGAACATCGACATGATCGGGCGCAAGCGCCAGTCGCTGCGCGCCACGGTGCGGGCGCGCCCGCGGGCCTGCTCGAGCTTACTGAGCAGGCTGAGTTCCAGATCGCGAACCGAGCGAACGAATTGGCGTAGAGCGGCGAGGCGATTTTGGACCACCGTGTCGCCATCCTCGGGCCCGCCCGAAGTTTCAAGCGGCGCCAGGCGCTGGTCCATCAGTTCATCGGCGGTCACCTCGATGGTCTCGAGTAGATCAGCCAGCAGATGTACGGACTTGGTGTCCGGCCGGACCATGAACAACATGAGCAACGCCTCCTTGGCATCCCGGCGACCTCGCCGGGATGGGGTACAGAACGCTACTCAACTGAACAGATGCCGGCGGCCGCAAAGCCCGTCACTGCCGACGAACACGTAATACGCGGTTACATTCCGTGAGGTTCGACCGATTCGGGTCACAGGGGAAGCTGAACCTGTCTTTCGTACCGGGGTTTTTGTGGGAGAACCGCCCAGGAGACGGGTTTTCCTGACGTTGTGCCGTACTTGGCCCGCGCAACGGTGAGCACACCAGCGACAATCGCCAGTGGCACGAGGGTCAGCAGGCTGCCGATCAGCGCGAACACCGAGGCAAAGGCCCACAGCATGGCCACGCCATGTTCGATCAGCCCGATCAGCCGCGACTGTTGATGCCGGCGCAACATGCCGCGGCGGTTGCCGGGCATCGGGTGCCAGAAATTGAGCAGCGACGTGGAGGCGCTTCCGCCAGCCGCAAACAGGGTCGCGACCAGCGCCGACCGCATTGAGATGGTCGCCAGCGCCAGCAAGGGCAAGCCGATGATCACCAGCACGGGCAGCACGACGGCACTGAGCTTGGCGCGATCGACGGCGCTGCTGGTTACCGGCGCCGAGGTGATCAGCTCGGGGGCGTCCTCGCCCGAAACAGTGATCCAGGCGATCGAGCCGGCAACCTGCGCGGCGATGATGACGATGGTAGGCACCAGCGCCACGGCCGTCGGCACCAGATTGCTGCGCAGCAGTACGACGGCGATCGGGATGGTGTAAACAATTTGCAAGCCGAGTTGCGCAAACAGGCTGGGATCACGCACCAGCAGTCGCCATTCTTTGAGGCGAAGACTGCGGCCGATGCCGGCGCGAAAGCGGATGCGCGTGTTGGCGTTCGAGCGGCTTCCGGCAGTTGGCACTCCAGCAACCGCGGTCGCGGCGCGCGCGAAGCGCTCGCCAATGAGCCAGAGCGTGGCTGCGAACATGGCGAGGCCGAGAACCATCAGCATGACCATGTCGTTTGGATCGCCGCGCACAGCGTTGAGCGGCAGCCACAGCAGCGAGCCGAGGCCGGAGTCGGCAACCAGCCCTGTGTTGCTGACCCAACTCGCGATGGCGACTCGGACAGGCGCCGGCAGTACCGCGAAGATCTGAGCTCCGAGCACAAAAGAGCCGCCGATGCCCGCACCCGTCATTTGTGCATAAACGCGAGCGCGCACCGGCCCGACCAGGAAGAACAGGCCGACAGCGAGCGCAAGTCCAACAGAGGTCGCGATCAGCGCCAGGCCGATCAGCGCCGGATAGATGCCAAGCCAGGCTGGGCCGTCGATCAGCGCGCCCATATTAGCGACCGGCAGCAGGAAAAGCGCCAGGGAACCGAAAGTGCTGGCGGCGATCGAGGCCGACTTGGCTGCGATGATGCGCGCGGCTGGCAAGGGCGACCCCAGCAGCAGATCAAGATCGGCGCGGTCATAGAGGGTACGCGTCGCACCGAACAGGCTTTGTGCGATCATCCAGGCGAAGGTGGCGCCGAGCACGCCAGCGAGCGGTGCCAACGTGGCGTCGGCGCCGTGCATGTAAGGCGTCAGCAGCCGCATGGCCGGCCAGGCGACCAGATGCAGAATGGCGGCGCTGGTGAGCAGGATCGCCAGACTCTTGCGCGAGCTGGCGCCGCCGAACATGCCAACGAAACCGCGCCAGTTCAGGCGCATGTCGTGGACTAGCAGCGCGGCAAAGGATCCCGGAGCGAACCTCATGACGCCAGCGGCTCCCGGCGCGTCAGCGACAAGAACACATCTTCGAGCGAGGACGAACCGCGGCCGGCCAGCTCGCGCAGTTCGTTCAGCGTGCCCTCGGCGGCCAGCCGTCCGCGATCAACAATGCCGATGCGATCAGCGAGGCGCTCGGCGACTTCGAGAATATGCGTGGTCAGGATGATGGTCGCACCGGCGCGCACCCGGGCGGTCAACAGATCCTTGACCTGCCGCGCGACGCCCGCATCGATGCCGGTCAGCGGCTCATCGAGCATGATCAGCTTGGGCTCATGAATGAGCGCACCGGCCAACGCCACTTTCTGCTTCATGCCGCGTGAGAACCCCTCGCATCGCGTGTGGCGATGCGGGCCAAGTTCCAGCACCTCGATGAGTTCGGCAGCACGCGGTTCGGCAAGGGTCGGTGCGACACCCCACAGGCCGGCGACGAATTCGAGATATTCCAGCGGCGTCAGCTTGTCATAAAGCATCGGCTCGTCGGGCAGCCAGGCCGTGATGCGCTTGGTCGCGATCGGGTCCTTCAATGCGTCGACGCCGAAGATGCTGATCTCGCCGGCATCGGGTTTGAGAAGGCCCGCGATCATGCGCAGCGTGGTGGTCTTGCCCGCTCCGTTCGGTCCGAGCAGGGCGTAGAACTCGCCCGGTTGCACGTTGAGATCCATCCGCTCGACCGCGATGGCGCCACCGAAGGTCTTGCGCACCGCGGCTAGGCGCAGGGCAGGTGGCGGGGTCTGCGATATCACCAAGGGCGGATTGTCACGCAATGATACAACGCTTTGAGTTGCCGACATGAATCGCCCCTAGTACCCGCCAGACTCGACGCCTCGGAGGCTACCGTAGCCGGCTTGCCGCACGGTTAACCGTGTGGGGAAAACGCTCATCAGTTTGGATTTGCTTTCACTTTTGGCAGGGCTACTGTCGTGAGGTTGAGTGCAATGCCATCGGCCGAGCGCCACGGGGACGGCTCCTGGCAATCGTTACAGCCATGATATGACAAGAGATCATCCATGTTGACCATTCGCGCCTTGTCCGCTGCGGCGGCCTTCGCTCTGTTGGCGTCCGCTGCCCAGGCGGACGACAAGATCCGCATCCTCTGCCCGACCTGGCCGGGCTTTGCGCCGATCCACGCGGCGCGCGATCTCGGCTACTTCAAGGAAGAGGGCCTTGAGGTCGATGTGAAATTCGAGGACGACCGCGCCAATGTCATGGCTGCCATGGCGCGCGGCGATATCGACATGGATCTGCGTACCGTCGGCGAGCATCAGGGCCGGCCGCGCGATGACAAGACGCCAGGCGTGATCATCGGGACCATCGACCAGTCACTGGGCGGTGACGGCGTGATCGCCGACGCGGCAATAAAATCTGCCGCCGATCTGAAGGGCAAGCTGGTGGCGGCCGAGATCAACATTCCGGCACGCCTCATCCTGCAGCTGGAGCTGAAAAAGGCGGGCCTGACGCTGAAAGACGTGCAGCTGAAGGATATCGCTACGGCCGATACCGGAGCTGTGTTTGCCGACAAGTCCATCGCGGCGGTGGCGACCTATGAGCCGTTCATGACGCAAGCGCTGAAAAGTTCAGGCCGTGAAGGCGCCAAGGTTCTCTATTCCTCCAAGGACACGCCCGGTCTGATCACCGACATCATCACGGCCAATCAGGCCGATCTCGCCGCCAATCCGGAAAAATATCGCAAGTTCCTGCGCGGCGTTTACCGCGCCATCGACTACTCCAAGAAGGAACCGCGCAAATATGCCGAGCTGGTAGCCCCGGCCTTCAATCTGAAACCCGAGGACATCGAGGACATCGTCAAGGGTTCGATCGCCTACACCACCTTCGAGGATGCCTCGGCCTATCTGGGCAAGCCCGGCGGCACCGGCACGCTGCACCAGATTTTCGATACGGTCATGGCGCTCAACCTTGAGAACGGCGCGGCTGATACCAAGCTGGTCGCCACGCAACAGATCAACAACACCGTCATCGACAAGCTGTTCGACGGCAAGAAGCGGTAGGTCCGCTCGTCCAACACAAACAACCGGGGAGGACCGATCCTCCCCTCGTGAGATGTCATGCTGCGTGAACTGTTCACTTTCCGCGGAGGCGCCCAGCGTTGGCCGGAGATCGCTATCGGCGCCGCGGCATCGGTGCTGGTCGTGCTGCTCTGGCAGGCGTCGTCGAGTCTCGGCTGGACTAACCCGAGGTTCCTGCCGCCACCGACCGAGGTGCTCGCCGCCTTCTGGAGCATGCTGACGACGCAGAATCTGCTCTACCACGCATGGGTGTCGACCGAGCGGGTGTGGTTGGCTTTTGCGCTTTCGGCGGTGCTGGCGATACCGATCGGCATGCTGATGAGCAGCTACCGCATCATCGGCGCCTCGAGCGAGCCACTGATCGATTTCATCCGATACCTCCCGGTGCCCGCGTTGGTGCCGCTTTGCATCATCTGGTTCGGCATCGGCGAGACCACCAAGATCTTCCTGTTGTGGCTCGGCACGTTCTTCCAGCTGGTGCTGCTGGTCGCCGACGACATGCGGCGCGTGCCGCAGGAATATGTCGAGACTGCCTATACGGTTGGCGCCCGCCCACGTCAGATCCTCACCGATGTCGCTTTCCGCGCCATGCTGCCGAGCCTGGTCGACAATCTCCGCATCACGCTCGGTTGGTGCTGGACCTATCTCATCATCGCCGAGATCGTGGCCTCCGACTCAGGGCTCGGCTGGGTCATCTGGACCGCGCGCCGTTATGTCAAAACACCCGAAGTGATGGCGGGCGTATTTGCCATCGGCATCATCGGCCTCGTCACCGACCAGCTGATCCGGGTGTTGCACCGGCGCTGGTTCAAGTATCTTTGAGAGCCAAGCTGATGCCTGCGCCGTATCTTGCATTCGACCAGGTCAGCAAGCGCTTTGGCGAGCTTCCCGTCATCACGCCGATCAACCTGGCTATCGCCCGCAACGAAATCGTCGTGTTTCTCGGCCCGTCCGGCTGCGGCAAGACCACATTGATGCGGATGGCTGGTGGGTTGGACCGCCCGAGCCAAGGCATCATCCGCCTCGCCGGCGAGCCAGTGGGCGGGCCGGATCGGCGGCGCGGCATGGTGTTCCAGGCCTATTCGTCGTTTCCCTGGCTCACAGTCGCGGACAACGTCGCCTATGGGATGCGCTACCGCGGCGACCTCACGGCGCCCCAGAAGCAGGAGCGCGTTGCGCACTATCTCGCTCTGGTCGGCCTCACCGAGTTCGCCGCAAGTTTTCCCAAACGCATTTCGGGCGGCATGCGGCAGCGCGTGGCAATTGCGCGGACGCTAGCGGCCGGCTCCGAGGTGCTGCTGATGGATGAGCCGTTCGGTGCGCTCGACGCGCAGACCCGGGAACATTTGCAGACGCAGCTGCGCGCCATCCAGCGCCAGGACGCCAAGACCATCATCTTCGTCACGCACGACGTCGAAGAGGCTCTGTTCATCGCCGACCGGGTGATCGTGTTCTCGAAACGGCCGGCGCGGATCATTGCGGAGATCGACATCGCCGCTAGGTTCGGCCCGGAGCGGACGTTGGAACTGCGCGAGACCAAGCCGTTCTTTGACTTGCGCAATGAGGTGTTGAGGCAGGTGCGTAGCGAAGTGGGAGTGAATGTTTGATGGCCATTCCTGGCATCAGGGACAAAGTCGTACTCGTTACCGGCGCCAGCCGTGGCATTGGCATCGGGATCGCGCGCGGCTTTGCGGGCGCGGGCGCGCGGCTACATATTCTGGCGACGGACGAGCGGGTGCATTTCGCCGCCAAGGAAATCGGTGCCACCGGCCACATCGCCGACATCACCGTCGCAGCCGATGTCAAGCGCGTCATGGCGGCCATCGGCGGACTGGACGTGCTGGTCAACAATGCGGGTTTGGAACGTGTGACGCCGCTCGATGATTTGAGCGCGGATAATGAAAACAGCTTCCGCCGCATTATCGAGATCAACGTCACCGGCACCTTTCTCATGACGCGGGCCGCGGCGACCTGCATGGGCGCGGGCGGTTCGATCACTAACACAGCGTCGGTGTGGAGCCGTGGCAGCGAGGCGCGGTTTGCCGCCTACGTCGCATCCAAGCACGCCACCATCGGGCTGACCAAGACCTGGGCCAAGGAACTCGGACCCAAGGGCATCCGCGTCAACGCCGTCTGCCCGGGCTGGGTCAAGACCGATGCCTCGATGCTGTCGCTCAAACGCATGTCCGAACGCACTGGCCGCGCCGAAGCCGACATGCTGAACGACATCCTGGCGGGCCAGATCCTGCCCGGGCTTATGCAACCCGACGACATCGCGGGCCCGTATCTGTTTCTGGCGTCCGACCTTGCCGCCAATATCACCGGTCAGTCGCTCGGCATCGATCGTGGAGAATTCCCATGGTGACACTTCTCGCGGGCAAACGCGCGCTTGTGACTGGTGCCGCAAGTGGCATCGGCCGCGCTGCCATCGATGCGCTTGCCGATGCCGGTGCCGCGGTGGTGGGGCTCGATTTGCAACCGTCACCGGATGGCCGGCATGCGTTTGTCAGGGTCGACTTGCGCAACGAGACGGAAATCATCGCTGCTGTCGCGCAAGCCGTCCGACAACTCGGCGGGCTGGATATTCTCGTCAACAATGCCGGCTTGGAAAAGGAAGCGCCGCTGCAGCGCATCACCGCCGCCGATATCGATCTGCATTTCGCGGTGAACGTGCGCGGCGCGATCCTGGTTGCGCGCGAGGCGCTGAAGGCCTTTGGCGACCACGCCCGCATCATCAATCTGGCGTCGGAGCTTGCCTATCTCGGCCGCCAGAACGCGTCGGTGTACGTCGCCACCAAGTGTGCCATGATCGGCCTCACCCGGAGTTGGGCAAGGGAACTGGCGCCGCGCGTGCTGGTCAACGCCGTGGCGCCCGGCCCGACCGATACGCCACTGCTGGCCTTTTCCAAGATGACTGTGGAGCAGCAAGCGCTGGAGCTGATCAATCCGCTCGGCCGAATCGGCCGCCCCGAAGAAATCGCGGCCGTCATTGTGTTTCTCGCCGGCCCCGGCGCAACATTCATCACCGGCCAATGCATCGGCGTCAATGGCGGCGCCGCAATGAGTTAAGGAGCCCACAGATGATCCGTAATCCCGTCCCCTGGCCCAACGGCGCGCGCGTGGCCTGTGCCATCACCCTCGACATGGACGCTGACAGCCTCATTCATATCGCCCACCCCAAGGACTCCATCACCCGCATCTCAGCCATGTCAATGTTGCGGTACGGCCCGGAGGTTGCGATCCCGCGCATTCTTGACACTTACCGGCGTTTTGGCATGAAACAGACCTTTTTCATCCCAGCATGGTGCATCGAGAACCATCCCAAGGCCGTCGAGGCCATCGTCAGGGACGGTCATGAGGTCGGCTTCCACGGCTATGTGCACGAGGCGCAGAACCAACTGCCGCTGGAGGAGGAGCGCTATTGGCTGCAGCGCTCGCTGGCCATCATCGAGCAAGCGACCGGCAAGCGTCCGCGTGGCAGCCGCTCCCCCCTCTACAACTATTCCATCAACACCACCGAACTGCTGGTGGCGGAAGGCTTCGTCTACGACGCCTCGCTGATGGGCGACGACATCCCCTATCTTCTGCGCACCTTCAAGGGCGACATCGTCGAGCTGCCCTCGCATTGGGCCTGCGATGACTGGCCGCCCTACGTGCAGAGCATGGACCTTGACTACATGATGCAGATCATGTCGCCGGATCGCGCCATGGAGGTGTTCATGGCCGAGTTCGAAGCCCAGTGGGAGCACCGCGGCCTGTGGATCGGCGTCTGGCATCCGTTCGTGTCGGGGCGCCTTGCCCGCTGGCTGCGGGTCGAAAAGATGATCGAAACGATGCAGAACAAAGGCGGCGTCTGGTTCGCGAGCCTGGAAGAGATCGCGGCCCACGTATTGAAGGTGACGGCGGCGGGAACCTACCAGCCGCGCGTCGACACACTGCCCTACTTTGCCACCTCGCCGATGCCGGTACCTTGGCCAAGCGCAACCGGCTAATTTTCAGCCGCCAGCCAGCTGGCCGCCGCCCGCTGCCGTTTCGGTCGTGCCGTCGAGCGCAAAGTGCAGCGAGGAGCCGCTGAGTCCGGCACGATCGATGGGCGCGTAGTTCTCCAATCGAGTGTCGAGGCGCGCCAGCTCGATCAGGTGGCTGCTGCCCAACACCTGCCCGACGATATGCCCGGTTACAGCCGATGCTGTGCCGGTACCGTTCGGCGTCATGATGCCGATTGGCCCGCCAATGCCTTGGACCGTATCAAGTGCCGCGCCCTGAAGGTTGAGAAATGGCGTGAATTGCGGCAGCCGAGTGGGCGGCGGCGTGACGTGAGGCAGCACTTGCGGCGGCACAGGCTGCTGGTAGACATTGACGGTGACTTGGGCGGTCGAGAACCCGCCGTGTCCGTCCGACACTTTGTCGTGCCTCGCAACGGCTGGTCCCCACCTCGCGCACTATCTGTTGGAGTTTTCCGCCGATGACCTGCCAGGAACTCCACGCCAGACCGTGCGCGGTGTCGTCGAGCTTGAGCGGACCCGCGAAAGCTTCGTCGTCGCCCTTTGCCGCCCGATCGCCAAGGGCCCGGTCCGCGAGAGCGGGTTTTGAGCGCGATCTGGAGTTGAGCGGCAGGGGTGCCCGTTCGGTTTGGCGTTGCGCCATGTCGGCGGATGACGCAAATCTGCGCGACCAAGGGCGGGCAAGGGTCCAAGCGCATGATAGCATTACGCGACGGCGAGGTAACCCTGCTGGCCTGGTGCGACTATGTTGGCATCATGCGCTGCCGGGGAGTGCCTGCCGCGGCCTTGCCAGATCAGCTTGCGCATGGCCTCGGGTGGGCCGCCGCCGGACAGGCGCTGACCCCGTTCGAGGACATTGCCGACAATCCCTGGGGGCCCTTGACCGAGTTTCGCCAGACGCCCGTGCCAGCAACTCATACGCGGCTGGACATCTGGCCCGATACCCAGCCCTTCAACATCGTGCTGTGCGATTCCATGTCGGACGGTCACCATTGGGAGTGTTGCACGCGTGGATTTTACAAGGTGGCGCTGGCTGATCTTGAGGCCGAGACCGGGTTGACGATGGCCGCCGCTTTCGAGCACGAGTTCCTGCTGACAGGCGAGGCCATGAGTTGGACCGTGCCGTTCTCGGTCGAGCAGATGCGCAAGCCGGTGCGCTTTCTTAGCGACCTCACGCACGCCTTGACCCTAGCCATGATCGGCCTGGAAACGGTCGAACCCGAATTTGGTATCAACCAATACGAGATCTCAACCGCTCCTGCTATTGGCGTTGCGGCCGGCGATCGCGCCATCATCACCCGCGAAGTGATCCGCGAATGCGCGCGGCGGCTTGGCTGCCGAGCCGGCTTCAGCCCCAAGCCCACCCCTAAAAGCGTTGGCAACGGGGCGCATGTGCATTTCAGCCTGGTCGACGCGCATGGAACCAATCGCACTTATGACGCCAGCGGTGGTAAGTCACAGTTATCGGTGATCGCCCGTCAGTTTGCGGCTGGCGTCGTGCACCATATGCCCGCGCTGTGCGCGCTGGTGGCGCCCTCGCCGGTCTCGTATTTGCGCCTCGGCCCGCATCACTGGTCCTGCGGCTATGCCTCTTTCGGTGTTCAGAACCGCGAGGCCGCCATCCGGGTCTGCCCCTCCCCTGATCCGCAAAAGCGGGCGCAAGGCCACAATCTGGAGTTTCGCCCGCCCGATGCGACCGCCAATCCCTACCTGGTGCTCGGCGCACTGGTGCGGGCAGGCCTGTCAGGCATCCGGCAAGGTCTGCCGCTGCCGCAACCGCTCGGTTGCGATCCGGCGACCCTCAGCGATACCGATCGCGCCGCCATGGGCATACGCCCGCTGCCTGCGACACTCGGTGCGGCGTTGGACGCGCTGCTCGCCGATGAAATCGCGTCCAGTTGGATGCCCGCGATCATGCGCGACAGTTATGTGACCGTGAAGCGCAAGGAGATCGCTATGTTCGCCGAAGCTTCGCCCGAAGCCCTGTGCCAGAGGTACAACGATGCCTATTGATGACGGAGCCAACGCCGTGCTGAGCCGCGACGTGCCGCTGCAACCCAAGCAGAGCGCCCTGCTGTTCATCGATGTGCAGAACTTTGCCGCCAAGCGAAACGGCGCTGAGTTCAAGGATCTCGCGCCGCAAGCCTTCGCGGCCAAGTATGGCTGGTACTTCGCCGAGCTGGAGGCTCGCGTCATTCCCAATATGCAGCGCCTGCAGATGGCTGCACGCAATGCCCGGATGGAAGTTCTGTACTCGACCATAGAAAGCCTGACGCTCGATGGGCGCGATCGCAGCCTCGACTACAAGATCACCGGCTTTCACGTGCCCAAGGGCTCTTGGGATGGCCGCGTGATTGACGATATTGCCCCCGCCGGCGACGAGATCTGGCTGCCCAAGGGGTCGTCCAGTGTATTCGTCTCGACCCACATCGACTATCTGCTCCGCAATCTCGGCATCCGCCAGCTTGTGATTTCTGGGTTGATCACCGATCAGTGCGTGGAGTCGGCGATCCGCGATGCCTGCGATCTTGGCTATCTCGTCACGCAAGCCACCGACGCCTGCCTCACCTACAGTCAGCAGCGGCACGACAATTCGATTGCCACCATCAAAGGCTACTGCCGTCAGCGCACCGTCGACCAGCTGGTCGCGGAGTTGGTGGCGACTTGAACTGGCAGCGTTCTTGACAACTGCGCCGAGCCTGTGCGTCCATTGCGAACGTACATCGAGGCCGCAAGCATGCCGGTTACAAACAGACGGCGTCCATGGAGCCAGGAGCAGATCGTTCTGGCTCTGGCCGTTCTGCTGTTTGCGGTCGCGGGCGCCACGCTGCCTGGGTTCCTCGCCCCCAACAATCTCATCTCCATCGTGCGCAGCGTCTCGGTGCTTGGCATTCTCGCCGTTGCAATGGCCATCGTGGTGATCGGAAGAGGTGTCGATCTGTCGGCGGTGGCGATCATGGCGATGTCGGCGGCCTGGTATCTGCAGATGCTCAACAATGGCGTCTCCGATCCGGTGGCGCTGGCGACCATCATCGGCGCGACGTTGGCGATCGGGCTCGCTAACGGCATTCTCATTGCCTACGCCGATGTGCCCGCGATCTTCGCCACGCTGGCCAGCGCGTCGTTCGTGTTCGGCGCAGTGCGCTCACAGCTGATCACGCAGGATGCGGTGCCGGTGCCGCCGGGGCATTGGTTGCAGACCTTGGGCGGCGCGCGGCTGCTTGGCATTCCGGCAGAGGTGTTCATCTTTGCCGGCATCAGTTTTTTTGCCTATCTGTTCCTGCGCTTTACCAAATGGGGCCGCTACGTCTACCTGATGGGCGACAATTTCCAGGCCGCGCGCAACATGGGCATTCCGGTGCGCCACATGATCCTGCTGCGCTATGTGCTGTCGGCCCTGGTGGCACTTGGCGCCGGATTGTTGACGGCCGCCAGTCTCCTCAGCATCAACACGCGTATCGTCAATTCGACTCTCCTCTATGACATAATTCTCGTCGTGGTGATCGGCGGCATTGGCCTCAGCGGCGGCAAGGGCGGCATGCGCAATGTCATCGTCGGTGCATTGCTGATCGGCATCATGCTGAACGCCATGACTATCATCGACATCTCGAACATCTATCAAAACTTGATCAAATCGACGATTTTGCTCATCGCCATCATCGTCGATAGTCTACTCAATCCACGCGATGAACAAACAGCCCAACAGGGCGACATTTGAAATGACAGGGAGAAAACGCATGAACTGGAAGACACTTGCTGCGACCGTATTCGGCGCAACGCTGCTCATGACGGCGGGCCCGGCTCTGGCCATTGACCAGGATCCGGGACCGGGGGCGTACCAGAAGGCGCTCAAGGACAAACGCGTGGTGCTGGTGCCGATGGCGATGGGTTTTGATCTGGCCCAAGGTTGGTCGGCCTACCTCAAGCGCGAGGTCGAGGGCTGGGGTGGCAAGTTCGAGACTCGCGATCCGAATTGGAGCGTGGAAGCGGGCGCCCAGGCCATCACCGACGCCATCGCCTCCGATCCCAAGCCCAACGTTCTGGTGGTGCACGCGCCCGATCTCAACTCCTACGCCAAGCTGTTCAAGAAGGCGCAAGAGGCCGGCATCTATGTCATCCTGATCGACAATCCGGCGAACTTCAATGCCGACGCCTTCATCGGCAGTGACTGGGACCGGCTCGGCCAGCTCGAAGCCGAGGCTGCCGTGAAGGCCTGCGGCGACAAATCCTCCAAGCATATCGGCTTGGTGCAGGGCGACCAGGTAAACGCGTCCAGCCTTTATCAGTATGCCGGCATCGTGAAGGTTCTGGCGAAATACCCCGACTTCAAGATCGTCGCCAAGCCGGACTCGAACTGGGACGCCACGAACGCCCGCAATGTTGCGACCACCATGCTGCAGCAGAACCCCGACATCTGCGCCGTCATCGATTTCTGGGATGGCGATGCATCGGGTACGGCGGCGGCGATCCGCGATGCCGGCAAGACGGACAAGATCGCGCTGGTGACGACGGGCGGCGGCGAAAAGGTCGATTGCGACAAACTCACCTCCGGCGAGTACGCGGCGGTCGTGACCACCGAATTGCACAAGCAGTCGGGCGACATGAACGCCATCATCAAGTTCCTGCTGCAGAGCGGCCAGGCGCCCGGCACCTCCAAGACCTACATTTACACGCTGGAGAAAGCCTACACCAAGGCCGACATCAAGGCGGATACTTGCTGGGACGTGAAGGCACTGCAGGCGGCCAAGTAGGTTGCAAAGTAGGTTGGGTCAAGCTCTTGCGCGACCCAACGCAACCAACCCCGCTGCTAGACGTTGGGTCGCGCCAAAGGCTTGACCCAACTTACGCCTGCCGTCTTACTCCCCTTTCCCTATGGAGAAGGGAAAGTGCCGCTGCGTTGGAATGTTCGGATACGACGGCGATTCTCCCACATCGGACCACCCCATGACCTTTGCCGAGCGGGCGCAGCGCTGGCGCTATAATCTTGTGCCAGATCATCTGATCGGCGAGATCCTGACCAAGCGGTGGGCCGACAATGCCATACCGTTTCTGGCGTTGCTGGCCACGGTCATCGGTTTCGGCACCGCCATCCCCGGTTTCTTCAAGCCCAACGCGCTGGTTGAATCGACACGGCAGCTTGGCGAGTTTTCCATTGTCGTCACGGGCCTGACGATTGTCATGCTGGCCGGCGGCATTGACCTCTCGGTCGGATCGATCTTCGCCCTCGCAACCTTTTCGGCCGTCTCGACGGTTTTCATCTTTGGGTTGCCGGTTTGGCTCGGCTTCCTGGCCGCCATCGCCACCGGCGCGCTGTTTGGTGCGGTGAACGGCTATCTCATCGGCTTCATGCGGTTGCGTGCGTTCCTGACAACGCTCGTCACCTTCATCATCGGGCGAGCGTTGTTCGATATCCTGGTGGTGAACTTCGCGGCACTGGTGCAACTGTCGGATGTAAAGTCCAACCTTTGGGATTTTATTGGCGACGGCAAGATCCTCGGGCTGTCGATTAGCGTCATCGTCGCGGTTGTCATTGCCATCGTCGCCCATATCGCCATCACGCGCTCGCGACCGGGCTGGCACATCCTGGCCGTCGGCGGTTCGCGGCGTTCGGCGCACAATGCCGGCATCCGGGTGCGCCAGACCGTGTTTCTGTCCTACGTCATCTCGGGTGTCTGCTCGGGGTTGGCCGGCTTCCTGATCGCCTGCCGGCTCAGCGGGGCGGGACCGGGCACCGGCCTCAACCTCGAGATCCTTGCACTGACGGCGGCTGTGGTTGGCGGCAACAGCCTGGGCGGCGGGCGCGGCTCGATCGCCAAGGGCCTGATGGGCGCGATCATCGTCCTCGTCATGAACAACGGCCTGATTCGGCTCGGCTTTGGTACCGGCACCAACCAGATGGTGCTCGGCCTGATGCTGGCCGCCGCCGTGACGCTGGACATCCGTTGGCTGAAGAACAGCCAAAAAGTGCTGAACGAAGTCTATGTTTCGCCGATCTATCACCGTATGGGCGAGACACAGTCGGCGCTGCCGGACGGCGGTACGGCGTATGCGCTCAATAACAAGATCTCGCGGACCCAGTCGATCGGGCTCGGAGAACTCGAGGGCCCCGAGGACGTTATCCTTGATCGCGACGATCACCTCTATTGCGGCACCCGCCACGGCGAGATCGTTCGCTTTTTCGCGCCCGACTACCAACGTTATGAAGTCTTTGCCCATACCGGCGGCTTCCCGCTCGGCCTCGCCTTCGACCGCGACGGTACGCTGCTCACCTGTGTCGGCGCCATGGGCCTCTATGCCATTTCCAAAACCGGCAAGGTCAGGCAACTTTCCGCCGAGACGGCACGGTCCCTGACTTCGATCGTTGATGATGCGCGCTTGCGCGACCCAAACGATCTCGACGTCGGACCCGACGGAAAGATCTATTTCACCGATTCAACCACCCGCTATGATGCCCATGATTGGGCGCTGGATTCCATCGAAGGCCGGCCAACCGGTCGGCTGCTGGTTTATGATCCGGCTAGCAGCAAGACCAAGACGCTGCTGGAAAACTACCGCTACGCCAATGGTGTGTGCTTGGCCCACGACGGCAAGTCGCTGTTCTTTGCCGAGAGTTGGGCCTGCCGCGTGCATCGCTATTGGATCGACGGCCCCAAGGCCGGAACGGCGGAATGTGTCATCAAGGATATGCCGGGCTATCCCGACAACATCAATCGCGCCTCGGACGGCAGCTATTGGATGGCCTGGCTGGGCATGCGCACGCCCAGCTTCGATCTCGCCCTGCGCCACCCCGGATTTCGCAAGCGCATGACGCGCCGTCTGCCGGCGGACGATTGGCTGTTTCCCAATATCAATACCGGCGGCGTGGTCAAGTTCGATGACAGCGGCCGCATCATCGAAACGCTCGGCGACATGACCGGCGTCAGCCATCCGATGGTGACGTCGATGCGCGAGCACAAAGGATATCTCTATGTCGGCGGCATCCTGAACAACCGTATCGGCCGCTACAAGATACCTGGCGCCGATGCAACCTGGACCGGCCCGACCTCCTATTGGGGGCAGAAGGCATGATGCTCGATCCGGTGCTGGAGCTGTTTCGCGGCAAGGCGGTGACGATCCCGCCCATGGATGGCGCCTTCCGGTCGAACCTCGCGCTTGAGGAGGCCGCAGTTCTGGCGACCTGCGCGGCGCCGGACAATCTGGTGGTGAGTGGCGGAGGGCCGCGCTATTCTAGCGGCGCGAATGTGCTGGCACTTGATGGCAACACGGTGGTTGCCGGTTTCGATGCCCCCATCACGGCGCTGGCCGCATCACACGATGGCACGCTCGCCGTAGCGCTGGAGACCGGCCGGATAGTCATCCGTCAGGACCGCGCGGCGCTCATCGATGGCTTCAAATGCCCGGTTGCCATGGCGTTCGACGGCCCGAACGATCTCTACGTCTGCAACGGATCGGATGTGTGCGCGCCATCGCATTGGGTCTCCGACCTCATGCACAAGGGCGCCTCCGGATCACTCTGGCACGTCTCGCTGTCAAACGGCCAGCGCACCTGCCTCGCCCGCGGTCTGGCCTTTCCCTACGGCCTCGTCATCGACACAGCGAATGATCGCATTGTCGTTTCCGAAAGCTGGAGGCACCGGCTGATTGCCATTCCAACGCAAGGCGGCGCGCCTGTGCCGGTGTTCGCCAAACTGCCCGGCTATCCGGCGCGGCTCTCGGCACGTCCTGCGGGCGGCTATCTCCTCTCCCTGTTCGCGCCGCGCAATCGCCTGATCGAGTTCGTGCTGCAGGAGGACGCCTACCGCGCCGATATGATGCGCGAGATCGACCCCCGCCACTGGATTGCTCCCGCGCTGTCGGCCAGCCGCAGTTTTCTCGAACCGCTGCAATCGGGAGGTGTGCGCAGCATGGGTATCCACAAGCCGTGGTCGCCGTCGCGGTCTTACGGCCTGATCGCCGAACTCGATGCGGATTTTCAGCCGACGTCAAGTCACCACAGCCGAGCCAACGGCCAACGCCACGGCATCACCAGCGCGATCGATCATGCGGGTCGGATCGTCGCCACGTCCAAGGGCAGCGATGCGGTTCTCGCAATGCGGATGGGAAGACACTGATGTTCTGTTTTCCGCGCAGACAGCTTTCCCCCTCGTCATCCCAGCGCAGGCCGGGATCCGTCGATGCCGCGGACAAGGTACGATGGCCCGCCTCGCATGGCCTCGCGCGGCACCAACCGGAAGTTGGACGGCTCCCGACCCGCGCCGGGATGACGAATGTTGGGTTGGTCGATTGGGTTGAGAGGGGCTGATCCATGACCGCGATCATCGAGATGCAAAAGGTGACCAAGGCCTATCGCGGCGTGCCGGCCGTCCGCGAGGTTGATTTCAGGCTTGAGACCGGCGAAATCCACGCCCTGCTGGGCGAGAACGGTGCCGGCAAATCTACCCTCACTAAGATCATGGCCGGCGTCGTCGAGGCCAATGCCGGCAAGATGCTCCATCGCGGCCTGGAGGTGCGCTACGCCTCACCTTTCGAGGCACTGAGCGCCGGCATCGCCATGGTGTTCCAGGAAACCAGCCTGGTACCGTCGATGACAGTCGCCCAGAACATCTATCTAGGCGAGGAAAAGCTGCTGAATCGGCTGCGCGGCATTTACATCGACGCCCAGCAGTTCCTGCAGTCGCTGAACTTCTCGGTCGATCCGGCGGCAACTGTCGCGACGCTCGGCGCAGCAAAACGCCAGATGGTGGAGATCGCGCGCGCCGTGCATCACAAGGCCGAAGTGATCATCTTCGACGAGCCGACCGCCACGCTGACGCCTGAAGAAAAGCGCCACTTCTTTACCCTGATGAAGCGCCTCAAGACCAGCGGCGTATCGATCATATTCATCACGCACGCGCTGGAAGAGGCGCTGGCCCAGGCCGACAGCATCACCATCCTGCGCGACGGCGAACTGGTCGCCACCGGCAAGGCCTCGGAATTCGATCGCGACAAGGTGGTGCGCGCCATGGTTGGGCGCGCGCTCTCCAACGAGATCTACAATCGGCGCCGGAGCCCTGAGCAGATCCGCAAAGCCGGCGCCAAGGTGTTGTCGGTGCAGGACATCTCGATGGGCAACAGCGTGCGCAACAACTCCTTCTCGATCTTCGAGGGCCAGATCACCGGCGTGTTCGGCCTGATCGGTTCGGGGCGCACGGAAACCTTCAAGGTCGTCGCGGGCATTTACAAGCGCGATTTCCGGCGCGGCGGCGCCATCGAACTCGATGGCCGTCCCGTGCGCTACAGCGTGCCGACGGAAGCCGTCCGTGACCGTATCATCTACGTCACCGAGGACCGCAAGGCCGAAGGCTTTTTCGAGACCATGTCGACGGCCGAAAATTTCTACTCCGGGTTGCTCGCCGCCGGCTTGGAACGATCCTCGCGGATCAGCTTTGCGGAAATGCGCGAACTGTCGGCCGACTGGTCCAAGCGGCTGAACGTCAAGGCGATTAACGACAACGCCCGCGTGGTCGAACTCAGCGGCGGCAATCAGCAGAAGGTGGTGATCGGCAAGGCGCTGATCCAACAGCCGCGGCTGGTGATCTTCGACGAACCGACGCGCGGTGTCGATGTCGGCGCCATTGCCGAGATCCACCAGTTCATCAACAAACTCGCCGATCAGGGGCTGGCCGTGGTCGTCATCTCGTCCTATCTGCCCGAGATCATGAACCTGTCCGACCGTATCCTGGTCTGTCGCCAAGGCCGCATTGTCGAGGAGATCATGCCGCTCGAGGCAACCGAAGAGCGGATCATGTACGCGGCGGTACACTGACGGCTATACCATGAATTCCTTGTCGACCGGGATCTGCAGCGCCGTCACCAGGCCGTTGGTTTGCATGGCCATGCCAATCACGGCCAACAGCTCCCCGTACTGAGCATCTGTCATGCCCTTGGCGCGCGCGGCCGCAGTGTGCGAGTGAATACAGTAGGAGCAGCCGTTCACCGTCGACACGGCGACATAGATCAGCTCCTTGGTCAACGGATCGAGCGCGCCATCCTTGGCCATCACGATCTTGAGGCTCGCCCAGGTACGCTCCAGTTGGCCCACATCATTGCACAAACCGCGCCAGAAATTGTTGACGAAGTCCGCCTTCCGCATCGCGCGGATATCAGCAAACACCGCCTTGGTGCGCGGGTTGGCCTCGACTTCTGCGTCGGTCCATAGTTTCACTGTTGCCATGATCGATCCTCGTGGTGCGATTGAGGATAGCGTAGGCCAATTCGATATCGGCAGGGAAGGGCAAGCAGATGGTAACCAGCGACGAAACGATCGGCTTCATCGGCCTTGGCGCCATGGGGCGCGGCATGGCGGCCAATTGCGTCGCAAAGGGCTTCAAGCTGGCCGTCTACGATATCAGGCCGGAACCGGTCGAGGCGTTGGTGGGACTTGGCGCCACGGCCGGCCGCGGCGTCGCCGAGGTTGCCAAGACATGTTCGATCATCATCACTGTGTTGCCGACCGGGCGCGAGGTGAGCGAGATCGTCATGGGTGCGGACGGCATATTCGCTCATGCCAAACCAGGCTCGCTGGTGATGGACTTGTCCACCATCGATCCCGAAACCACGGACCGGCTGCATGCGGAAGGTAAAGTCAAAGGCGTCCGCACCATCGATGCCCCGATCGGTCGCCTTGCCTGGCATGCCGAACGCGGCGAGAGCCTGTTCATGGTCGGCGCCGAGCCGGCCGATTTCGAGCGCGCAAAACCGCTGCTCGAAGCCATGGGCACAACCATCCATCATTGCGGGGCGGGCGGCACCGGCACGCGCACCAAGCTCGTGAACAACTACCTCGCCATTATTCTGTGCCAGCTCAACGCCGAGGCGCTGGCCCTGTCGCAGCGCTTCGGGCTCGATCTGGCCAAGACGCTCGATGTTATCCATGGTACGACGGCAACCAACGGGCAGTTGAAAATCAACTGGCCGAACAAGGTGCTGGCTGGCGACACCTCGCCCGGTTTTACCATCGACCTTGCGCACAAGGACCTGTCCCTGATCATCAGCGCCGCCAACGCCGCCCGTGTCCCGCTGCCGGTCGCAGCCGCCGCCCGCGAGATGTTCTCAACCGCGCGCGCCCGCGGCATGGGAGGCGAGGATTTCTCGGCCATGGGCGACCTGATGTGCGATCTGATCCAAGCGGAACGGCCGCGGCTTGACCGGAAATTATGACGACGTCTCTGAGAGTTGATTGGCGAGGCTGGGTCGACTGCTGCAGCGCAATGCAACGCCGGGTTGAGCCACCGGCAAACCGAGGGTACCAATCGAGGTGGCCCAAGGCAGTCGTCGTTGATCGAAACTCAAACAAAGCGCGAAATGCCATGGCAGCCGCTGGCGCATCATTCGCTTGGGGCAAACCCCGCGAATATGCCGTGGTAGGTTTTGCCACGCGGCGGGGCGTAGCCACCGATCTTCGACGTCTTCAGACCGAGGCTGACCAGGCCTTCACACAGCTTTACCGCCGCCGCCGTGCCATCGACAACGGGAATGCCGTGCTCTCGCGACAGCGATTTGGCAAGGTCGGCCATGCCGGCACAGCCAAGCACGATGGCTTCGGCCCGGTCGCACTTGATGGCCTCTTGGATCTCGGCAGAAATCTTGACGCGTGCATTCGATCCAGGCTTTTCCAGATCGAGGACAGGCACTTCGCTGGCACGCACGCGGGCGCAACGGCTGGCAAGCCCGTACTTGCGGAGGTTGTGCTCGATGGCGGGCACGGAGCGCGACAGGGTCGTCACGACACTGAACTTTCCGGCAATCAGCGAGGCCATGTGAAAGGCGGCCTCGCCGATACCGATGACGGGGGCATCGACACAGCAGCGGGCGGCATCGAGGCCGGTATCGTCGAAGCAGGCTATGATATAGGCGTCGCGGTCACGCGCCTTGCCCATTTCAGCGAGCAGTCCGGGGACGGAAAAAGCCTCGTCGAAATAGCCTTCGATGCTGACGGGGCCGAAGTCCGGGTTGACCGCCTCGATCTCGGTGCCGGGCGCCGCCACGGCGCGCGCAGCCGCGCCGATCTTGCGGGTCATGGAAGCGGTGGTGTTCGGATTGACGATCAGGATGCGCATGAGGCGGTGGCTCCAGGCCAGACTGTGATCACCTAAAGTGGCAATCGATTGCATGCTTCGAGGCGTAGGGGCGCTCCGCAGTGCGCCCGTCGGGCAGCGAGCAAGCTGGTAGACGGGCGCACTGCGGTGCGCCCCTACGCTAGAGTTCGCCGCCGAGATAGAGGCGTTTGACGCGCTCGTCGGTGACCAATTCGGAGGACTTGCCGCTCAACGCAACCGATCCCGTGGCCAGCGCGAAAGCGCGGTTGGAAATGCGCAGCGCCATGCGCGAATTCTGCTCGACCAGCAGTACGCTGACTTGTCCGTCACGGTTGATGGCGACGATCGAGCGCGCGATGTCCTGCACCAGTTTCGGCGCGATGCCGAGCGAGGGTTCGTCCAGCAGCAGCAGGCGCGGGCGGGTCATCAGGGCACGGCCGATCACCAGCATCTGCTGTTCGCCGCCGCTCATGGTGCCGGCGGCTTGCGAGTAACGCTCTTTCAGGCGCGGAAAGCGGGTGAGGACGCTTTCCAGGCTTTGCGCGATGGCTGCCTTGTCGTTGTGGATGAAGGCTCCCATCATGAGATTGTCCTTCACCGACATGAACGGGAAGACGTGGCGGCCTTCGGGCACCATGACGATGCCGAGTTTTACGATTTCGTCTGGGGCCAAGCCATCGATGCGCTTACCGTCGAAATGGATCTCTCCGGTCTTGATTTTCCGCAAGCCTGTGATGGCGCGCAGGATCGAGGACTTGCCGGCGCCATTGGCCCCGATCAATGCAACGGTTTCGCCTTGCGTGACGTCCAGCGACACGCCTTTCAGGGCATAGACCTGGTCATAGTAGAGTTCGACGTTCTTGACGGTCAGTACAGCGCTCATCGTCACAATCCGATCGAGGTGTCTTCGCTGCCCAGATAGGCCTCGATGACTTTGTCATTGCGCTGAATTTCGGCTGGCGTGCCCTCGGCGATCTTGACGCCGAAATTCAGCACCACCACGCGATCGGAAATTTTCATCACGGCCGGCATGTCGTGCTCCACCAGCACCACCGTGACGCCGCGGTCGCGCACGCGGCTGACCATCCGCACCGCGCGGTTGGTTTCGTCGTGGTTCATGCCGGCGAAGGGCTCGTCCAGCAGCAGCAGTTTTGGATTGGTGGCGAGCCCGATGCCGATGCCGAGCGCGCGCAGGTGGCCATGCGGCAGGCTGCTGGCCAGTTTGTCGCGCTGTTCGGTGAGGCCGAGGAAATCGATGATCTCATCGGCCGAGCGGCCGAACTCGGCCTCGTCGCCGCGCGCGATCCGGCTGCCGAAATAGAAACCGGTAAGACCCGACTTGGAGCGCAAGTGATGCGCGATGACGATATTGTCGCGCACCGTCATGGCCTTGAAGACGGTGGTTTCCTGGAACGTGCGCACCACGCCTTTGCGCGCAACGATGTGCGGTGACAGGCCAGAGATGCGCTGGCCCTGGAACCGCACTTCGCCCCCACTGGGATGCAGGAACGAGGCGATCAGCTTGAACAACGTCGACTTGCCGGCGCCATTCGGGCCGATCACGGAGAGGATCTGCTTCTCGGCGACGGTGAACGACACGTCGTTGACGGCGACCAGCCCGCCAAAGCGCCGCGTGATGCCCTTGACCTCAAGGATGGCCGCGCCCGCGCTCATGACTTCTTGCCCGCGAAAGGATTGAGGCTGAGCAATCCGTTGGGTAGCACCAGCATGAAAATGATCAGCAGGCTGGAGAAAATCAGGAGCTGGAACTGGCCGGTCTGGAACAACAGGTCCCAGCCGAAATAGAGCAGGAAGGTGCCGATGATCGGGCCGAATACATAGCCGAGCCCGCCCAGGAAGCAGTTCAGCATGAAATTGACGCTGTCGGTGACCGTGAAACTGGACGGATAGATCGATTGCGCGATGCCGACGAAGATGGCGCCGCTGAGGCCGCCGAGGAACGACGAGATGGCATAGGCGATGACACGCAGCAGCGTGATGTTGACGCCGATGGAGGAGGCCAGTTCCTCATTCTGCTGCAGCGACTGGCAGAGTTTTCCGATGCGTGAGTGGACCAGCCGGTACATGGCGCCAAAGCACAGGCACATCAGGAACATCGAGAGATAATAGAAGGCGAGGTTCGGCGTCTTCAGCGTGGCGAAGTCAGGGACGAGGTTGAAGCCACCGATGCCGAGCGGCCCCGGCAGCGGTATGCTCACCATGCCCTTGGCGCCGTTGGTGATGGGTAGCGCAAGCGCGCTGAGCCGCGTGACTTCGGTGAGGACCAGCGTGACCATGGCGAAATAAACGCCGCGCAGCCGCAGGATCGGCAGGCCGATCAGTACGCTGATGGCGGCGCAGAACAGGCCCGCCAGTGGCAGCGTCAGCCAGAACGAAACGCCATAGGTGACGACCAGGATGGCCGAGACGTAGCCGCCCATCAGGGCGTAGGCGCCCTGTCCGATGTTGATGCGGCCGATGTAGAAGGTGAGCCAGACGCCGGCGCTGGCGATCGAGAGCAGCGCCACGGAAGTCAGGGTGTAATAGAGATCGTGGCGGCCGGTGGCCGCGATCCCCCAGGGGATGACGACGAACACGCCGAGCAGGAAAGCGGCCAGGATCGCCAGTTGCGTGGTCTTCTGGGTACTGCTCATGTCAGCCCCCCTCAGCCCCAAGGCTTGCCCATCAGCCCATGCGGGCGGATGGCGAGGAACACCATGAGACCGGCAAAGATCACCAGATAGGTGATGTCGCCATAGGCGCGCAATACGGTGAGTCCGACCGATTCCAGCATGCCGAGAATGAAGCCGCCGGCAATCGCGCCGCCGACCACGCCCGCCCCGCCAATCATCACCATGGTGAAGGCCTTGATCGAGATCGGGCCGCCGATGCCGGAGTTCACGCCGGTGATGGCGACCAATAGGCCGCCGGTGACGCCCGCCAGCATGGCGCCGAGCGCAAAGCCGATCATGGAATAGCGATCGACATTGACGCCCATGAGTTGCGCCGCCATGCGGTCTTGCGCCAGCGCGCGCATGGCCCGTCCCGGTTTGGAATACTGCATGAACAGCATGAAGGCCCCGATCAGCGCGATGGCGATGACGCCGACCAGCATGCGGTCATAGGGCATGATGAGGGGCTGGCTGACGAACACGCCGTTGAGGATTTTCGGAACGCCGCGCTGCTTTTCGCCGAACGCCAGCAGGATCACCGCATCGAAGAAGAAGGCGATGGCTGCCGCCAGTAGCATGGTACTTTCATCGCGCACGCTACGTTTTATCACCGGACGGAACAGGTACTTTTCGATTAGCGCGCCGACGACGGCGAGCGTGACGCCCGAGCAGATGAGAGCGACTACGAAGGGCAGGCCAAGCTGGGCGTAGACGGTATAAGTGATGAAGCCGCCGAGCACATACATCTGGCCGTGCGCAAAATTCAGCACATTCATCAGGGCAAAGATGAGAGTCAATCCCAGCGCGATCAGCGCATATTGCGCGCCGAGATAGAGGCCGTTGGCGAGGACCTGGATCATTGATGTGGCACGTCGAAGCGTCCCCCCGGACGATACTGGGCGTCAGGCCGCCGTGATCCCGAATGAGTAGGGGCGCACCGCAGTGCGCCCGTCTGGCAGTTTGCGCGAGATGA
>JANLQJ010000089.1:0-8488 GCA_031367715.1 Hyphomicrobiaceae bacterium
AGCCAAGAAATGGGCCGTGCTCTTCGCGGTTGTCAGCAAACCGAACCTCAACAAACAAATGACCCTTCAATAGTACCCCGCGCCGTGCATGAGCTTATCGACGGCCGATTGAGCCTTGGTCAGCGCCTCACGGTCGCTGACCTCGCCACGCAAAGCCTGGTGGATGGTATCTCCAAGGATCATCTCGATGCTGAGATATTCCGGCACGGGCGGGCGGGGCCAGGATTTCAATAAATTGAGCTTAGCCAGATGGTCGACCACGCTCACGATCGGGGACGTCGCAGCTGCTTCCGGATCCGCGCTGACGCTGAAGCGCGGGGCCACCGGAAAGCCGTTGCGAACGTTGGCCTTCATGGCCTCGGGCGAGGTCATCCAGGAGATCGCTTCAAAGGCCAGTTGCACGCGAGCCTCGGGGAGATTGCTCGGGATGCCGAGCAGGAAGCCGCCGATCGGATTGTTCGATGCTCCCCTCGGACCCTTGGGCTGCTGGAGATAGGCTACCTTATGCTTTACGGCCGAATTGATGTCGGTCTCGAAGCGCGCGGCCCTGACGGTCCAGCAATAGGCCATCGCCGCATGCCCATTCAGAAACGCAGTGGTCCGCTTGTCCCAGTCCATGTCCAGGATATCCGGCGACGAAAATTCGATGAGCCGGTGCAGGTAGTCGAGGACATGGAACCCGGCCTCCGAAAGGATTTGCGGCCTGAGCTGATCGCCTACCGCCCGGTCCACCGTGAAGAACAGGCGCGACTTGGGGATTTTCAAAATCGACTCCCCGCAGCACGCCATCAGGAACATGAAGGTCGAGGCAATCGGCATGCCACGGCCGCCATTCCAGGCGATGCCATAAAGCTGCTTGGACGGCTTGTGAAAGTGCTTTGCCGCCGCGATCGTCTCGTCGAACGTGTCCGGGTAGGCGATGCCGTCGCGCTCGAACAGGTCGGTGCGGGCGGCCAGCAGTTCGATGGTGCAATAGATCGGCACACCGATATGTCGCCCGTGCCAGGACCCCATCGACCACACCGAGGGGTGAAAATCGTGTGGCGAAATGGACGATCCCTCGATCAGCGAATTGAGCGATCGAAACATGCCCTTGTTGGCGACCTCGCCCAGCCAAGGCGCGTTAAAGGCCACGATATCGTAGGCGGAGTTCGGCCGGGCCGCGTTCTCGCTGATGCGCGCATGCAGCTCGGGCAATTTCAGCAGATCGAAATTCTTGCGCGACGACATGTTGTTGCGGAAATCGGACCACATGTTGCTCATCGAGGCGAAATAGTTGTCGTCATTGAGCAGGAATTTGAGTTCGCGCTTGCCGCGAAAGAGGCTCTCGATCAAGCGCGGCGGCGGGATGATCTGAGCCGCAAAGTATGAGCCACCGAGGTAGTAACTGTCCTCATCTTCGTGTTTCGAGCGTAAGCCGAAGGTCTCGGCCAGGAGCGATTTGATGCGCTTGGCGTATTGGACGAACGCATTCGTTAGCTCCGGGCTGGGGGCCAGGACAAAGCTGCGGCCGGTTTCGCTGGCCGGCTTTTTCAGGATGTGCCCGGCCTCGATGAGGTCGTGGATGCGCCGGTTCGCGGTCGCGAACGGGATATTGGCAATCGACGCCAGCGACGAGATGGTTACCACCGATCCAGTCAGGTTCTGCTTGATGAGATAGAGGAGCATGTTCCAGGATGCATCCTCCTCCGCAATCGGCACCAACTCCCGGTAGGGTCCCTTGACCCGTTCCAAGAAGGTGATGATGCGCAGTAGCTCATATTCGGTCATGCGGGCATTAGGTCAATGGCCAGGTCACGCCGTCAACCCGGCATTGCGGCGCACGATGCTGGAAAGCGCCGACCAATCTTTGTCGCCGTGGCCGGCGGCGAGGCCTTCCAGGAGATGATCACGGACCAGGCTGGCCATGGGCAGCGGTGTTTGCGAGGCATGCCCAGCTTCCAGCGCCAGGCCTACGTCCTTAAGTCCGAGCGTCATCTTGAAGCCGGCAGGCTCGAAGCGTTTGGCGTTGATGAGTTCGGAGTAAATCTTGAAGGCAGGCGCGGCAAACAACGTGCTGGTCATGATCTCGGCGAAGATCTTCGGATCAACGCCTCCCTTCTCGGTCAGGGCAAAAGCCTCCGACAGCATCTCGATGGTCGCGGCCAGCATGAAGTTGCCGGAAATCTTGACGAGGTTGGCGTGGGTGGGATCGGTGCCCGCGCGCCAGGTCTTCTGGCCCATGGCGTCGAACAGCGGCTGCACGCGCGCTATTGCGGCATCGGATCCGCTGGCGACGATGTTGAGTTTGGCGGCGACGGCAACCTCGGCGCGTCCAAACACCGGAGCGGCGACGTAGGCGAGGCCATGGCGTTCATGGCGTTCACTGAGGGATTTCGCGGTTGCGACCGAGACCGTCGCCATGTTGACGTGCACAATGGTTTTGCGCGCACCGGCCAGGACCTCGTCCGTGATGACCGCATTGGTCGATGCGTCGTCCGCCAGCATCGAAATGACGGCATCGCCGCGGAAAGCCTCGGCGGCTCGCTGTGCAATGGTTGCGCCCAACGCTGCGAGTTCGGCAGCCGGGCCCGGCGAGCGGTTCCACACTGTCAGCGTGTGCCCGGCCTTGAGGAGATTGGCGGCCATGGCCCTACCCATGGTGCCGAGGCCCAGAAATCCAACATTCATGGCAGTTTCTCCGCTGGGGCTCGCTCGCCCTGTGTCTTCTCGCGTTCGGCCTGCTCAAAGGCCAGCCGGCCGCGTTCGCGCGCCTTGAAGGTTCGCGCGCTCATGCGGTCGAGCATTTCAATGATCTCTTTCAGCTCGGCCCGCGTTGTGCCCTGCGCGATGAACACGATGCGGCTGCGCTCGTCGGCACTTGGCCAGCGGTCGAGCCAGGTCATGGTGTGCAGGATGTGCTGGGCACCCTGGATCACGGCCGGCTTGCCCGGTTCGCCCGCGATGTTGACGAGGCCTTTTACGCGTAGGAGGCCGGGCCCGAGGTTCTGGTTGATGCCGGCGAGCAGGAACTGCAGTTCCTCGCGCGCCATCGGCTCGGTGCGGGTCAGCACGAAGCTCTCGATGCCGCGCTGGCGCAAGTGGTCGACATGGTCGTGATCGTGCCCGTCCTCGTGGCCATGATCATGATCGTGCGTGTGATGCTGTTCGTGCGCGGCCAGCGCCAGCCAGGGCAGGGGATCGGCCTGCGGATCGGCGGCATCGAAACCGGGCGCTTTCAGAAGATCCACACGCGGGGGGGCGCTGGTGTCATTGAGTTCGACCTTGGCAGCCGGGGCCAGTCGGGCCAGGGTCGCGCGCAGGGCCGATTCTGCCGTCTGCGGATCGTCTTTGATCAGATCGATCTTGCTGATCAGGATGCGATCGGCATAGGCCACCTGGCGCAGCGCCTCGTCGTGCTCCTTCAGCGTGCCCGCAAAGTTCACGGCATCCACCAGCGTCAGCACGCTGGCGACGCGGTAGAGCCCGTCGAGGTTCGGCTCCGACAGGAACGCCTGCAGCACCGGACCAGGTTCGGCAAGCCCCGAGGTTTCGATGACCACATTGTCGAACGCGGGGATGCGCCCCGACATCCGCCCCTGGTTGAGGTCGATCAGCGTCGCCACCAGATCGCCGCGAACCGTGCAGCACAGGCAGCCGTTCTCCAGCACCACGACGGCGTCGTTGCTGGAGGCGAACAGCGAGTGTTCGTGCCCGTCGTCGCCGATCTCGTTCACGATCACGACGGTGCGGGCAAGCTCCGGCGCGCGCAGGGCCGCGTTGATCAGCGTGGTCTTGCCGCTGCCGAGGAAGCCCGTGACGAGAGTTACGGGGATGCGGAAGGGGGCAGTGCCGCTTGAAGTCATGCCATTCGGTTCCGTCTTTCGTCATCCCGGCGAAGGCCGGGACCTGTCCATGCCAGCAATAGCATTCGCCGCGAGAAACACGAACGGTCGTGTGTCGAAATTCGCCGACCTCCGATGGTTGGGCAGGCCCCGGCCTACGCCGGGATGACGAGTTGGACTGCCCTCAAAACACCTCGCAGCCCGGCAATCCGCAGGAAATCAGCCGGTCGGACGGGAAGTTGGTGATTATCTCGCAGCCGTCCTTGGTGACGACCACCTCTTCCTCGATGCGGGCCGCGCCAGAACCGTCCTCGGCGCCCTTCCAGGTTTCCAGCGCGAACACCATGCCCTCTTTCAGCGGCGTGTTCTGGCCGCGGAAACGCTTGGAGAAAATGGGACGCTCCCAGAGCGACAGGCCGACGCCGTGGCCGTATTGCAAGAGGAACGCCTCTTCCTCGTCGCGGTAGCCGAACTCGTGCGCGTCGGGCCAGACGGCGGCGACCTCGTCTGGCGTGACGCCCGGCTTGATCATGTCGATGGAGGCGCTGATCCATTTGGAGGCGGTTTCATAGGCGTCAATCTGGTGCTTGTTCGGTTCTCCGCACATAAACGTGCGGTAGTAGCAGGTGCGGTAGCCGTTGTAGGAATGCATGATGTCGAGGAAGATCATGTCGCCGGGCTGGATCATCCGGTCGCTGAAGGTATGCGAGTGCGGGCGGCCGCGGCGGCCCGACACCGAGTTCACGCATTCGACGCGCTCCGACCCCATGCGGAACAGGCGATCGTTGGCGATCGCGACCAACTCGTTTTCCTTCGTACCCGGACGGATATTTTTTGCGATGTCGACATAGGTTGCATCGACCATCGCCGCGGCCATGCGCAACAGTTCGATCTCGTCGCCGGTCTTAATCTCGCGTGCATCCAGCAACGCCTGCTGGCCGTCCACCACCTCAATGCCCTCGGCTTCCAGGGCACGCAGCATCCCCAGCTCCATGATGTCGATGCCGAGCGGCTCCTTGTCGATACCGTATTTCACCAGTGCCTTCTTGATCTGGCGGGCGAAATCGCGCTGCACGTTCAGGCCCGGCGGGATGGCGCCCTGCATGGTCGTGATGGGGGCCGCGACATTGTCGGCGATCCAGGGCGAGGAGATGCGTTTTGCCGGCGGGGCCGGGTCCCACAGGAACGGCGAGCCTTCGGCCGGGCACAGCGCGTAGCGAAAGAATTTGTCGCGCGCCCATTCGCCGATGTGGGTCGCCGTGACGTAGCGGATGTTGTCGAAGTTGAAGCACAGCACACCGCCGAGGCCCGCGAACTTGATGGCGTTCTGGGCGCGTTTCAGCCGTTCCTTGGAAAGGCGCGAATAATCGATGCCCTGCTCCCAGTCCTTGGCCATGGCGCCCCAGGAGGCGGTGGAGTGTGGGCTGTTGTATTTCATGACATCCTCCCGGAAGACAGCTCTTGGACCCAATCGCGGGTCTCGATGATATTTTTGAGTTTCGACAGAAAGGCTGCCGCATAGGCACCGTCGAAGGCGCGGTGATCGAAGCTCTGGCCGACCATGCCGATCAGGCGCGCCGTGACGAAATCGCCTTCGGGTGTCTCGACGATGGCGGGGCGCTTACGTATGGCGTCCACGGACAGGATGGCCACCTGCGGCGCGTTGATGATCGGTGCGGTAAAGAGCGTTCCGAACGCGCCGTTGTTGCTGATGGAATAGGTGCCGCCGGAAAAGTCGTCGACGGACAATTTCCCCGAACGCGCCTTCTCGACCATGCGCGCGATCGCCTTGGCAAGTCCGAGCGTGGTGAGATCGCTGGCGTTCTTGATCACTGGGACGACCAGCCCCTTGTGATTGAGATCCACCGCGATGCCGAGATTGACGTCGCGCGAAAGGCTCAACGCCTTGCCGTCGAAGCGCGCGTTCACCTGCGGGAAGGCGTCGAGCGCCAGGCACACGGCGCGGGCGATGAAGGGCAGGTAGGTGAGCGACACGCCCTGCTCGGCCTTGAAGCGCGCCTTGATCTCAGTACGCGCCGCTTCGACAGCGGTGAAGTCTGCCTCGATCGCCTGGAACACATGCGGGATGGTGCGCCAGTTCTCGGCCAGCCGGTCACCCGTCCGTTGCCGGATGGTATTGAGCGTGACGATCTCGCCGCCGGTGAGTGGTAGGGTCTGAACTTGGATCTGCGGCGTCCGAACCATCAGGGCGGACGGCTGTTGGCGAAGGTGAGTCTCGATCACGCGCTGGTCAACCCGGCGCACGTTGTCCTTCAATGCGGCCACGGCAACCGTTTCGATATCGAGCCCGTTCTGCGCAATCAGCCGGCGCGCGAGCGGGCTGACGCGAACGTCGTTGGAGGCCTTGGATTTGCCGAACGCCCCGGTCGCCGTACGAACTTCTTCGAAGGCGGACATCACAGCTGCCGCCGGTTTCGGTGCCTGCACTGACGCGGGTTTGGGGGCAGCAGCTGCCCCGCCATCCAGCACCGCAACGACTGTTCCGACTTTGGCGGTCACGTCCTTGCCGATGCGGATATCCGTCAGCGTGCCCCCTTCGGTCGCTTCGACCTCGACCGTGACTTTGTCGGTCTCGACCTCGAACAGCCGGTCGCCCACGGCCACCTTGTCGCCCACGGACTTGAACCAGGCGATGATTTTGCCCTCGGCGACCGTCTCGCCGAGCTGCGGCATGATGATGGTCGAGCTCATGCGCGCGACCCGTTCATGACTTTGGACACACGATCAACAATGCGGCCGACCGACGGAATGGCCATGTCCTCGAGATTGTCGGCCGCTGGCAGCGGGATGTGCGGCGTCGTAATCCGCACCATCGGACCGTCGAGATCCCAGAACACTTCATCACCGGCGATCGAGACGATTTCCGCCCCCCAGCCGCACAGCCGAGGGTTCTCTTCGACCGTGAACAGACGGCCGGTCTTCACGATGGAGCCGAGGATGCACTGGGTATCCAAAGGCACCAGCGAGCGCACGTCGATCACCTCGGCGTCGATGCCGTGGTCGCGGGCGAGAATTTCGGCGGCGTCCCTGGCGCGGTGTACCATCAGCGCCAGCGCAACGATCGTGCAATCCTTACCCGGACGGACAATCTTGGCCTTGCCGAGCACGTCCAGGATCTCGCCGTCGGGCACCTCGCCCTTGGTGGCATAGAGCGCTTTGTGTTCGTGGAAGATCACGGGATCGGGATCACGGATGGCTGCCGCCATCAAGCCGATGACGTCGATGGGCGACGACGGCGCAACAACCTTCAGCCCCGGGATCATCATGGTCCAGTTCTCGATCGACTGCGAGTGCTGGGCGCCGAAGCGCACACCGCCGCCATTGCCTGTCCGAATGACAAGAGGACAGCCGAACTGGCCATTGGTCATATAGCGCTGCTTGGGGATTTCGTTGGCGATGAAGTCGAAGCACACCGCCGCGAAATCCGAAAACATCAGCTCGGCAATGGGTTTCATGCCGGTCATGGCCGCGCCCATGGCGGCGCCGAGGATGGCCTGCTCCGAGATCGGCGTATCGCGCACGCGCAACGGCCCGAACTCCTCATAGAGCCCGAGCGTCGCCTTGAAAACACCGCCGGCCTTGCCGATATCCTCGCCGATCAGCACCACGTCCTTGTCGCGGCGCATCTCCTGCGCCAGGCCGCGGATCACCGCATCGCGATAGCTCAGTTCCGCCATGCCCAGCCTCCATCGGCGTAGACATCGGCGGTGAGCAGATTTTCCGACGCTGGTGGCGCGGCCTTGCAGAGCGTGGTGGCCTCTTCGACTTTACGCTTGCTTTCCGTTTCGATGGTGGCGATCGCATCCGGAGATACACCGAACTCGGCCATGCGGGCCCGATAGACTTTCAACGGGTCGCGCTCCAGCCATTTTTCCAGTTCGCCGGGCGGCCGGTACTTGGCGGGATCGGCGCGCGAGTGGCCGGAATGCCGATAGGTCAGGCATTCGATCAGGGACGGCCCCGCGCCAGATCGGGCTTTCGCATAGGCGGTACGCGCCGCACGCAGCACCACATCGGCGTCATTGCCGTCGATCAGGATGCGTGGCAATCCGTAGGCGGACGCTCTGTCAGCGGCCGGATGCGGCACCGCCGTGACCTCCGAAATGGGCGTGTACTCCATATAGAGATTGTTCTCGCACACGAACACGACCGGCAGCTTCCAGATCACCGCGAAGTTCAGCGCCTCGTGGAAGGCGCCGATGTTGGTCGTGCCATCGCCGAAGAAGCACACGGTCACGTCGCTCGCGCCCTGATACTGCGCCCGCCAGGCCGAGCCGCAAGCGATGCACAGATGCGCGCCGATGATGGCGTAGGACCCCATCACATTGTGTTCGGCCGACGTGAGATGCATCGAGCCGCCCTTGCCGCGCATGAGGCCGTTGTCGCGCAGCATCAGCTCGCCCAGCATCTTCTCCATCGGCACGCCGCGTGCCAGCGTATGGGCATGACCACGGTAGGTGCAGAAGGATTTGTCCGAGGGCTGCATCGCAGCGGCAAAGCCAGCCGCGATCGCCTCCTGACCGAGCGACAAATGGCTCGTCCCCTTCACCAGGTTCTGCAGGAACAAATCATAGGCGCGCTTCTCGCAGTCGCGGATTTCGACCTGCAACCGATACAGCTCCAGCCGCGTCGCCTGGCCGATG
>JANLQJ010000120.1:0-25253 GCA_031367715.1 Hyphomicrobiaceae bacterium
CGCAACGCCGCCGAGCCCAATCTGCCAACTCTCGAATGAAATCCTGTGCACCGCTGTAACGGCCCCACTCGTGTTCTGACTTATACAAATGGTTCCCAAAATCTCGTCATCCCGGCGCAGACTCATAGGCGCTGACGTTAAGCGCGGAACGGCCTCTCATCTCCCCGTCTTGACGGCGAGAAGAGAACAAGAGTGGCTTGTCCTAAGTTGGCACCTTTGGGCCCGCACCGGGATGACGAGGCCACCGGTCGCCAATTGAGTGTTGCAGCATACTAACCATCCCGCATCGCCTCCGCGATCAGATCTTCCGCGCTCGCGCGCAACAGGCTTTCGGCGGCATCGCCTGGCACCGATTCCTTGCCGATATCCAGCATCACCGGCACCGCCAGCGGCGACACACGCTTGAGCGCCTGGTGCAGAATGTGGCCGCGCGCCCGGGCCAGAAAATAGCCGAGCCGGCCGATGTCCAACAGGCCGGTTGCCGCATCGTCCCAGGCGGCTTCCAACAGAATGTGCCTGGGCTCGTGCTCGCGAAGCACATTGTAGATGAGGTCGGACGACACGGTCACCTGCCGGCCGGTCTTTTCCTTGCCGGGAAAGCGCCGCTCGATCAGGCCAGCGATCACGGCGCAATGGCGAAACGTCCGCCGCATCAGATTGGAAGAAGCGAGCCAGGCATCGAGATCGTCGCCGAGCATGTCCTCTTCGAACAGCGCCGCCAGATCGAGACGTCCATCGGCGATCATGCCGCTCATGTCCTCCAGGCCCCACAGCGCGAGCGAGTATTCGGATGCCACAAACCCCAGTGGCCGCGCGCCCGCACGGTCCAGGCGGCGCGTCAGCAACATGCCGAGCGTCTGATGCGCCAGCCGCCCCTCGAACGGATAGCAGACCATGAAGTACCGCAACCCGCGCGGAAAGGTCTCGACCAGCAGCTGATCTGCCCGCGGAATGACGGAACGCCGTTGCTGGATGCGCAGCCAAGCGCCGACCGGCTTTGGCAAGCGCTTCCAATCTTTCGGATTGCCCAGCATGTCGCGCACGCGCGCGGCCAGATAGGTCGAGAGCGGGAACTTGCCGCCGGCATAGGCTGGCACTTTGGCGTCCAGCCCTTCGGCGCGGCTGACAAAGGCCTCGCTCTCGCGCACCGCCTCGAAGCGCAGCACATGGCCGGCAAACACGAAGGTATCGCCAGGCGCCAGCTGCTCGATGAAACTTTCTTCCATCTCGCCGAGATACTTGCCGCCGATGATCGGGGCCGGTTGACCCGACTTGCCGTGCAACAGAAAGCGACGGTTGGCCCCGATCAGCCGCACCTTCAGCATCGGCATCTCGATGATGGTCCCGACGTTCAAGCGGTATTGCTGCGCGAGGTTAGGATGGGCCAGGCGCAGCCGCTTATCCTCCATCGGTTTCAGCCGCGCATAGCGATCATAGACGCGCAGCGCATAGCCGCCGGTGGAGACAAAATCGATCACGCGGTCGAACTGATCGCGCGTCAACTGGGCGTAGGGCGAGGCGCCGCGCACCTCATGGAACAGGGCGTCGGGAAAAAACGGCCCCGCGCAGGCGGTGCCCATGACGTGTTGGGACAGCACATCCAGCCCCCCGGGCCGGATCGGCGGGGTATCCTGCGCGCCCACTGCGGCGGCATCGAGCGCGGCCTGGCACTCCATCACCTCGAAGCGATTGGCTGGCACCAGGATCGCCTGCGACGGCTCGTCCAGGCGATGGTTGGAGCGGCCGATGCGTTGAGCCAGCCGGCTAGCCCCTTTCGGCGCGCCGACATGGATCACCAGATCGACATCGCCCCAGTCGATACCGAGATCCAGCGTCGACGTCGCAACCACGGCGCGCAACCGCCCCGCCGCCATCGCCGCCTCGACCTTGCGGCGCTGGCCGACATCGAGCGAGCCGTGATGCAGCGCAATCGGCAGGTTATCCTCGTTCATGCGCCAGAGCGATTGGAAGATCACTTCGGCCTGCGAGCGCGTGTTGACGAAGATCAGCGTCAACCGGTGCGCGCCAATCTCGGCATAGATCTCCGCATAGGCATGACGCGCCGAATGACCGGACCAGGGCAGATCGTCCCCCGCCCCCATGATGCGGATCTGCGGCGCCGCGCCGCCTTTCAGCACCACCTGGTGGCCAAGCCGCGTCACGCCCTCGTCGGGCCGTTGCGGCACGATATAGGCCTGCAGCTCGGACGGCCGCGCCACCGTCGCCGACAGGCCGGTGACGATGGCTTGCGACGACAGCGCCAACAGCCGCTGCAGGCCGAGCGCCAGCAGATCGCCGCGCTTGGAGATGACCAGCGCGTGCAGCTCATCGAGGATGATCGCCTTGAGGCTACCGAACAGCCGGGGCGCATCGGCGTGCGAGATCAGCAGCGCGATCTGCTCGGGCGTGGTGAGCAAGATATCGGGCGGGATCAGCCGCTGGCGCTGGCGCCTACCGGCGGGAGTATCGCCGGTGCGGGTTTCGATGCGCATGCTGAGGCCCATCTCCGCGACCGGGCTGAGCAGATTGCGCTGCACATCGACAGCGAGCGCTTTCAGCGGCGAGACATAGAGCGTGTGCAGGCGCGGCTCATTGGCTGGGCGGGCGGCCAGGTCGATCAGGCTGGGCAGGAAGCCCGCCAGCGTCTTTCCGGCGCCAGTCGGTGCGATCAGCAGGGTCGAACGGCATGCGGCGGCCGCCTCGACCAGCGCCAGCTGATGCGGCCTCGGCTGCCAGCCTCGCGCCGCGAACCAGGCCGCGAACGGTTCGGGGAGCCCAGCCTTGGCGAGGGTTTGCAGCTTTGTCTTGCAGGTGTCGTAACCCATTCAATTCGTGCCCAACAGTGTCATGCTCGGGGGTGTCCCACGACTGTCCGGTTTGACCGAACACAGCCGATATTTCGTCACCCCCGCGCAGGCGAGGGTCCAGGCAAGCGCGTGGTTTCCGCAAACTCAAACCACGGCTATTCGTTGATCTGCAACGCATTCCTGGATCAGCAGCATGGCGCGAGCCCTAGCTTGGCTGGATCCCCGCCGACGCGGGAATGACGGAGTTTGGCTGGCCAGGGTGCCGTCTACAGATCAATACCGGATCAAGGAAATCCACATCACGATTGAACGTCTTGCGTTTCCCCGCAAATCCACCGGACAGCCGTGATACAAGCCCGAGCATGACACCTGAGGGTAGACCGGCGATTGGGTCCGATTACAGCGTCATGTCCCCCAGGTACCGCCGCCGCACTTCCGGATGCGCGATCACCTCTTCTGGGCTCCCGTGCATCAGCACCTGCCCGTCATAGATGATGTACGCGCGGTCGATCAGACTCAGCGTTTCACGCACGTTATGATCCGTGATCAGAACGCCGATGCCGCGATCGGTCAGATGACGGACCAGCGCCTGAATGTCGCCGACGGCGATCGGGTCGATGCCGGCGAAGGGCTCGTCGAGCAGGATGAAACTCGGGCGGGTCGCCAGCGCGCGTGCGATCTCGCAGCGGCGGCGCTCGCCACCAGACAGCGCAATCGAGGGCGACTTGCGCAGGCGCGTGATGCGGAATTCATCCAGCAGCGCGTCCAGCTGCATGTTGCGCTTCTTGCGGTCGGGCTCGACCAGCTCCAGCACGGCCATGATGTTCTGCTCGACCGTCAGGCCACGGAAAATAGAGGCCTCCTGCGGCAGGTAGCCGATGCCGAGGCGCGCGCGGCGATACATCGGCAGCGTGGTGACGTCGTTGCCATCGATCAGGATGCGGCCCGAATCGGCGGCGATCAGCCCCGTCACCATGTAGAAACAGGTGGTCTTGCCGGCGCCGTTGGGGCCGAGCAGGCCGACCGCCTCGCCCTGGCGGACGGCGAGGCTGACACCGCGCACGACTTGGCGTTTGCCAAACGCCTTCTTGACCGAGATGGCCGTCAGCCAGCCTTTGCCGGACGCCGGGACCGGATCGTAGGGTTCGACATCGGGGCCAAGTGCGGGGATCGGCGCAGCCGCTTTGGCCGCCAGCTGGCGCCGTTGCGTTGCCCCGGTGCCGCGCTGTGTTGGGCGAATAATTTCGGACTCGGCGACCGGCGGTTTGCCGCCCGCGCCGATCAGCCGGCTGAAGGTTGTGCCTAGTTTGCTCATGTAAGTCTGATCAGCTCATTGTTGCCCAACATCCGGGGCGACCAGGACATCGCTGGCGCTCATGGCGGATTTGGGTCGGGGTTTGGTCTTGGATGCACCCTTGGCGCTCGAGGCACCCAAAGTTGCGCCGAACTGCTGGGCGCCTTGCGGCGTGATCAGCACCTGAATGCGGCCCGATCGTGGCGCGGCGTCCGACGATTGATCGGCGCCGGCCGCCGAGCGGGTATCAAAATGGCTCTCGCCAGTGTCGAGATCGACCACCAGCTTGTCGCCATGTACCACATTGCCGGCCTGCGAAACGGTCACGTTGCCGCCCATCACCAGCTGATTCTTGGCCGCCTCATAGAGTAGCCAATCGCCGGTCGCTACCTGATTGTCGGGGGCGTTGATCACCACGTGGTCCTTGGCGGTGATGCGGCTGAGCTGGGCGCTGTCCTGAGCATTCGCGCCGCCGCCAGAATAGAACACATGCATCTGGCCAGCCGAAATGCGGTTGTTGCCACGCAGCACCACCACCTTGCCGGTAAAGATCGCCTCGCCGCGCTCGTCCTCGACGGTCAGGCTGTCGGCCTCGATGTTGGTCGGCTGGCCGTTGCCGGCTGACAGCCCGGTGAAACTGCGGCCGACACTGACGCCGCTGCTGACGGTCTGGATGCTCTCGTCTGGCGCGGGCGTGGCCTCCTTGCCGGGCGCAGCGGTCGCCTCGAAACGGCCGCTGACCCGACCCGGCCCGCTCATGGTCATGCGCCGGTGCGTCATGTCGATGGCGAGCCGCTCGCCGTTGAGGCGGTTGCCGCGTTGCGAAACCATCACCGTGCCCTGGAATACCGCCTCGCCAGTGTCGTCGGCCAGCTCCAGGCTCTGGGCGCTGATGTCGGTGGCGCTGCCTGAGGCGCCGAGACCGGCTAGGCCACCGGCAGGTTGCCCGGGGCCGGGCTTGGCCGGCGGCAGGAAATGTCCAGAGACCCGGCTGGCGGCGGTGACGAGGGTGCGGTGGGTCGTGAGATCGGCGACCACCAAATCGGCATGCAGCACACTGGCGCCCTGCGACAGCACCACCGAACCGCTCAGCTTCATGCGGTTGGCGGCGGGCTCGAACTGACTCTTGTCGCAGGTGGCCTTGCGGCCATCGGCGGTGGTGATGATGACATTGCGCAGCGCCGTCACGGAGCGCAGGTCCTGGGCCGTACCGACCGCTGTCGTCGCCAGCGGGTTGGCCCCGGGCTGGCTGGCATAACCGACTTCCAGCTGCTCGGCGGTCAGCGTCATACCGGCCTGTTTGGCTTCAACGGCGCCAAGGAAATTGGCCGTCTTGGCTGCGTCCAACACTTCCAGCCGTTTGGCCTTGACGTCAATCGGACCGTCGCTCATGGCGGGGGTCGCCGCTAGCGGACTGGCGGAAATGCTGGTTTTTTTCGTCATCGCCGCCTTGGGCGGGATCAGATGCGCCTCCACCTCGGCGGTCAGCACGAAGCGCTTGGCATCGCCCTCGATCAGCAGGCCGCGGCCCTTCAGCGTG
Organism: Hyphomicrobiaceae bacterium; assembly: GCA_031367715.1. Taxonomy (GTDB): domain Bacteria; phylum Pseudomonadota; class Alphaproteobacteria; order Rhizobiales; family Hyphomicrobiaceae; genus JANYHF01. The sequence continues at coordinate 5,642 of JANLQJ010000120.1, forward strand.
CCATTGGGCAGCGTCATGACAACGGGCACCGCCGAGGTGACCTTCTTGCTGTCCATGTCGATGTCGGCATTGTCGAGTTCGGCCTTGGCTTTGGCGCTGGTGGTGATGACGATGCCGTCGGTGAGGCGCATGGTGCGCTTTTTGGTCTCGTAGATACCGCCCTTGGCCGTGATGTCGGTCCAACTTTTGTCGACCTCAATCAGATGACCGTGCACGGATTCCAGATGCATCTGGTCGATGTTGCCGACGCTCTGCACCGCAGCCTTGGCCGAGACGACATAGTGGCCCTGGTCGGCGGTGAAACCTTCAAAGCGCGGGTTGACCATGCGCAGCTGGTCGCCGGTCACTTCCACGCCCTCGATGCTCGCGCCTTTCAGATCCGGGCGCACCGCCTGGATCACCATCGTCGGCGAAATGAACAGCACTGCCACCGAGGCCACGGCCAGGACAGGTAGCGTGATTTTCAGAGCGCGCACGAAAAAGCTGTGTCGCCGCGCGCGCGCAAACGCCCGCCGCCGCTCGGCCTCGGGGACCAAGGCTATAGGCAGCTGGCCGCGCTGGAGCGCAGGCGGGAGCCCGGGCGGGACAGGAACCGGCAGGTGCGTGGCTTGCAGTGTCATCGGACCGGTTTCATTCAATGGGCAAAGATGTCGTCCTCGGGCCAGCCGCCAAGATCGAGCCGGACCCGCGTTGGCAGGAAACGACAGCAGGCGGTCGCAAGGTCCATGCGGCCCTCGCGCTCCAGCATGCCATCCAGCGCCGCCTTCAATTTGTGCAGGTAGAGAACGTCGGAGGCCGCGTAGGTCTGCTGCTCGGGACTCAGTTTGGCCGAGCCCCAGTCGGAGCTTTGCTGCTCCTTGGACAGCTCAACTCCGAGCAACTCCCGGCACAGATCCTTCAAGCCGTGCCGGTCGGTGTAAGTTCGCACCAGCTTTGAGGCGATTTTGGTACAATAGACCGGTGCCGGCATGACGCCGAGCCGGTGCGACAGCACGGCCAGGTCAAAGCGGGCGAAATGGAAGATTTTGGTGACGGCGGGGTCAGCCAGCAGCGCTTTCAGCTTTGGCGCCTCAGCCGGCCCCTGGGCAACGCGCACCAGATGCGCGTTACCGTCGCCCGCCGACAGTTGAACCAGGCACAGCCGGTCGCGATGTGGATTGAGGCCGAGCGTCTCGGTATCGATGGCAACAGAGGCGCCAAACGAAAGCCCGGCGGGGAGGTCCCCCTCATGCAGTGTCACAGCCATGGGTGCTCACTTGGGTTGCAAATCAAGGGAGCAGCATAGGGCATTCGAGGGCGCGGCGCAGTCGGCAATCGCACACCCCATTGGTTGCCGCCGCTGCCAACAGCATAGCGGCGAGCGCAGCTCGCCCTTGCGCCCATACAGCCATCGCCCAACTTGGCCGCGCAAACCTATTTGACGCTGTCGCCGGTGTCGCTATGGTCCCGACCCAAATTGCCGCGAATTGGCGCCCTGATGGAGACACCCCCATGAAGACCATCCGCCTGACCATGGCGCAGGCCGTGGTGCGTTACTTGATGGCCCAGAAGTCCATCGTCGATGGCAAGGCGGTGCCGCTGTTCGCCGGAGCATTCGGCATTTTCGGGCATGGCAACGTCACCTGCATCTCGGAAGCGCTGGAGGCGGTCAAGGAGGAGTTTCCGACTTGGCGCGGCCACAACGAGCAATCCATGGCGCTGGCCGCGATCGGTTACACCAAGGCCAAATTGCGCCGCCAGATGATGGTGTGCACGGCCTCGATCGGCCCCGGTTCGCTGAACATGGTGACGGCGGCGGGCGTGGCCCATGCCAACCGCCTGCCGGTGCTGTTTCTGTGCGGCGACATCTTCGCCAGCCGCTTCCCCGATCCGGTGCTGCAGCAGGTCGAGCACTACCATAACCCGACCATCTCGGTGAACGACGCCTTCAAGGCCGTCACCCGCTACTGGGACCGCATCACCCGCCCAGAACAGATCCTGCAGTCGCTGCCGCAGGCAGTTGCGACGCTGCTCGATCCCGCCGATTGCGGCCCGGTGTTTATCGGCCTGTGCCAGGATACCCAAGCCGAGGCCTTCGACTATCCGGAAGTGTTCTTTGCAACGCGCGTCCACGATATCCGCCGCCCGCGCGCCGACAAGTCCGAAATCGCCCGCGCGGCGGAGTTGCTCAAGAACGCCAAGCGCCCGCTGCTGATCGCCGGCGGTGGCGTACAATATTCGCTCGCCCATGACGCGCTGACGGCGTTTGCCATCAAGCACAAGATCCCGGTGGTCGAGACCATCGCCGGGCGTGGCATCATGGTGCATGACCATGCCCAGAACGCCGGCCCGCTGGGCGTCATCGGCTCGTCGTCGGCCAATGCGCTGGCTGCCGAGGCCGACATCGTGCTGGCCGTCGGCACGCGGCTGCAGGATTTCACCACCGGTTCGTGGAGCGTGTTCCAGTCGCCGGACTATAAACTGGTCACCATCAACGCCGCGCGGTTTGACGCCACCAAGCATCTGGCCGTCAGCGTGGTCGGCGACGCGCGCGAAGCCATCCTCGAGCTGGGCGCCGCCATCGGCAGCTATGCCGCGCCGAAGTCCTGGGGCGACCAGGCCAAGTCGCTCTATGTCGAATGGAACGGCACTATCGATAGCCACACCAAGCCGACCAACGCGGCGCTACCGACCTACGGCCAGGTGGTCGGCGCGGTGAACCGGCTGGCCGGAGCCAAGGACCGCATCATGACGGCGGCCGGCGGCCTGCCGGGCGAGCTGAACAAGTGCTGGAACGTCAAGACGCCAGCGACCTTCGATTGCGAATTCGGCTTCTCCTGCATGGGTTACGAGATCGCGGGTGCCTACGGCGCCAAGATGGCCAAGCCGGACAACGAAGTCATCACCATGTGCGGCGACGGCTCGTATCTTCTGATGAACACGGACATTTATGCCAGCGTACTGACCGGCCACAAGTTGATCGTGGTGGTTTGCGACAACGGCGGCTATGCGGTCATCAGCCGGCTGCAGATCGCCAAGGGCACGCCGGGCTTCAATAATCTGCTCAAGGACAGCAAGCACGTCGTCGAGCACACGGTCGATTTCGCCGCCCATGCCAGATCGATGGGTGCCAACGCCGAGAAGGTCAAGAGCATCGGCGATTTCGAGGCCGCCTTCGCACGCGCCAAGAAGGCCGACAGGACCACGGTCATCGTCATCGAGACCGACGCCTACGCCTGGACGCCGGGCGACGCCTGGTGGGAAGTCGGCGTGCCGGAAGTTTCAGCGCGCGAGACGGTGAAGGCGGCCAAGAAGGATATTGTGGAGAGCAAGACGAAGCAGCGGGTGGGGGTGTAGGTTGGGTCAAGCGTGTCACGCGCGACCCTACTCTTCTTTCAGGGGTCGCATAAATTTTGAAGTCGGCAGGGACAACCAAGATGTTGACAGGGTCATGCGCCTGCGGGCGCATCACATATGAAGTTCGCGGCGCGCTCTTTGGCCCGATCAACTATTGCCATTGCTGGCGCTGCCGCAAACATTCAGGATCAAGCTTTGGGACTTCGGCCAGTGTGCTGGCGTCCCAGTTTTTCGTTGTCTCGGGTCACGAATTGTTGTCGCATTGGACGTCAAGCCCAAGCGTGCAAAGATGTTTTGCAAGCTGTTGCGGCTCGCCCATCTACAAACGTGATGAGAAAGAACCCAGCGAATTGCGCATTCGTATGGGAACGCTGGATACTGATCCTGGCGTCAAAGTCGAATTGCACTACATGGTCGCGTCCAAGGCACCTTGGGTAGTTATTGACGACAAGCTCCCCCAAAAAGTTTGCGGACCACCGTTTGGCACAAGAGATTGAGGTTGGGCCGGGCACCACCCGCGCCCCGGCCGGAGCGCTTTTTCTGCGCGCAAAGCCGGGGTCTTTACCGGCGCGTGTTTGGCGCCGTGCCAGAGCCATGCCCGGTAAAGATCCCGGATATTTGGCGCGCGAGAAAGTAAGAGCGCGCCAAATTCCGGGAGGCGTAGATGGTGCCTTTGGGGGATTACGCCACTACCTCATAACCAGCCGCCGTCATCACGCGCATCAGCTCCTTGTGGCCGATGGCGTTCATCTTTTTTGGCGGCGCCTTCTTCGGGTCCTGCTCGGCTTCGACCACGAACCAGCCTTGGTAGCCGTAACCGGCCAGCTTCTTCACGATCGCCTCGAAATCCAGCGAGCCGTCGCCCGGCACCGTGAAGGCGCCCTTCATCACCGCATCGAGGAAGCTCTCCTTGGTGCGATCCAGCTTGTTGATCACGTCCATGCGCACGTCCTTGGTGTGCACATGCGTGATGCGGCTGTGGTGCTTGTCGATCACGCGCAGCACATCGCCGCCGGCGAAGGCCATGTGGCCGGCGTCGTAGAGCAGCGGAATGCTGGAATGCTTCATGAGCATGTCGAGCTCGACCTCGGTCTCGCACACGGCGGCCATGTGGTGGTGGTAGGTCAGCGGCATGCCCTCGCCGGCCGCCCAATCGGCGAAGGCCGAAAGTTTGCGGCCGTAGACCTTCCACTCGTCCTCTGTAATTTTCGGCTTGGTCGCCAGTGGTTTTGACCGATCCCCCTGCACCGAACGCGCAACCTCGCCATAAACGATCATCGGCGCCTTCGTCGCCTTGAACAAATCCATCTGTGCACGAATGGCGTCTTTCTCGGCCTCGCTATCGCCGTCGAGCAGTTTGCCCGAATGCCAGCCGCCGCAGATCGAGACTTTGTTCGCCTTCAGCATCGGCCCCAACACCTTGGCGTCCTTGGGAAAGCGGCGACCAGTCTCAAGCCCGGTAAACCCCGCCTCGCGGGTCTGCTTGAAGCATTCCTCCAGCGAAACGTCGTCGCTGAGTTCGACCAGGTCGTCGTTCCACCAGCAGATGGGGGATATGCCCAGTTTCGCTTGCATTGCGCGCTCCAGTGTTCGGGGCCCGCCCGAGGACCTTTTTTCGCGTGATCGTTTGGCAGTTGGCAGCCTTGACGGCAATCGCGGTTTGCGGGTGCGATTTTCGCCTCCGATCAGTCCGTTCCCAGTTGCTACGACGGCGCCCCGCGGCCGGCGGAGTTGGTATAGACCGAACGACCTTCCCCCCGTCAAAATGGGAGAGGACCGTGAGTCAATGCCCCAGTATCTGACTGAGAAACAACTTCGTGCGCTCCGACTTTGGCGCGGCGAAGAACTCTTTCGGCGGCGCCTGTTCGACGATCTCACCCTTGTCCATGAAGACGATGCGGTCGGCAATTTCGCGGGCAAAGCCCATCTCGTGCGTGACCACCAGCATGGTCATGCCGTCACGCGCCAGACCAACCATCACTTCCAGCACCTCCTTGATCATCTCGGGATCGAGCGCTGATGTTGGCTCGTCGAACAGCATGATCTTCGGGTTCATGCAGAGCGATCTTGCGATCGCCACGCGTTGCTGCTGGCCGCCCGACAGCTGGCCCGGGAACTTCTCGGCCTGCTCGGCGATCTTCACTCGCTCCAGATAGGCCATCGCCGCAGCCTCGGCGTCTTTCTTGGGCATCTTCCGTACCCAGATCGGTGCCAACGTCAGGTTCTGCAGGATGGTGAGATGCGGGAACAGGTTGAAATGCTGAAACACCATGCCGACTTCGCGCCGCACATGCTCGATGTTCTTGACGTTCTCATCCAGCGTCACGCCATCGACGATGATGCGCCCCTGCTGGTGATCTTCCAGCTTGTTGATGCAGCGGATCAGTGTCGACTTGCCCGAGCCCGACGGGCCGCAGATGACGATGCGCTCCTTGCGAGCGACCGTCAGATCGATGTCCTTCAAGGCCTGGAACTTGCCGTACCATTTGCTGACACGCTCGATGCTGATGATCGGACCGCTGGTAGCCGCTGCGATGTTGGCTTCTGCGAGGCTCACCTGACATCTCCTTTGCGGGCCAGTTTCTCAAGATAGCGGCTGTAGCGAGCCAGTGAATAGCAGAACACGAAATAGATCAGCGCCACAGACAGCAAACCTTCGACATAGAACGGCCGCCAGGCGGGATCGTTGGCGGCCAGACGCGCGGACCCGAAGAGATCAAAAAGCCCGATGATGATCACCAGGCTGGTATCCTTGAAGGTGGCGATGAAGGAATTGACCATCGGCGGAATGACCAGGCTGAGCGCTTGCGGCAGCACGATGAAGCCGGTCTTCTGCCAATAGCCAAGGCCGAGCGAATCCGCTGCCTCCAGTTGTCCGTTAGGCAGCGCCTGCAAGCCGCCGCGGATGACTTCGGCCACATAGGCGCCAGTGAAAAGGATGATACCGATTTGCGCGCGCAGCAGCTTGTTGATGTCGAAGCCGGCCGGCAGGAACAGCGGGATCATCAGGCTGGCGACGAACAGCACGCTGAGCAGCGGCACGCCGCGCACGACCTCGATGAAGAAGATGCAGAGAGTGCGGATGACCGGCAGGTCGCTGCGCCGCCCGAGCGCCAGCGCGATGGCGAGCGGGAAGGAGAATACGATGGCGTTGACGGTGAGGATCAGTGTTAGCGGCAGGCCGCCCCATTTGTCGGTTTCGACAAACGGCAAGCCGAGCACGCCGCCCCACATCAAGAGCGCCATGGCGAGGTAGCCGGCGATCCAGGCCAGACCCAGCCACGGCCGCCAGAACTGCCGGTTCATGCTCACGACCAGCAATGCGATCAGGATGACTATCATCAGCAGCGGCCGCCACTGCTCCTCAAACGGATAGAGACCGAACAGCATCAGCCGATACTTCTCGGCGATGAAAACCCAGCAGGCGCCCGTCCCTTGCACGGCCTTGCAGGCGTCCAAGCCGCCGCTCCAGGCCGCATTGAGCACGCCCCAGCGCAGCAGTGGCGGCACAATCAGCCACAGCACGCCGACGGCCAGCAGCGTGAGGCCAGTGTTGAGCGGGCCGGAGAACAGATTGGCGCGCAACCACGTCAGCGCCCCGAGCGGGACGGCAGCTGGCGCCAGACGGGCCTCTTGCACCGCCATCAACGATCCACCAGTTTGATGCGGCGATTGTACCAGTTCATCAGCGCCGAAGTGGCCAGACTGGTCGCGAGATATACCAGCATGATGATCGAGATGCACTCGATCGCCTGCCCGGTCTGGTTCAGCGTGGTGTTGGCGATGCTGACCAGATCGGGATAGCCGATCGCCACCGACAGCGAAGAATTCTTGGTCAGGTTGAGATATTGGTTCGTAGTCGGCGGAATGATCACGCGCAGCGCCTGGGGCAGGATCACCTGGCGCATGATGACGCCTTCGCTCAAGCCCAATGAGCGGCCGGCCTCGATCTGCCCGTGTGAGACCGCGAGAATGCCGGCGCGTGTGTTCTCGGCGATATAGGCCGAGGTGTAAGTGGCCAGCGCCCCGAGGATCGCGAAAAACTCCGGCGACCAGCCGGTGCCTCCCTCGAAGTTGAAGCCCTTAAGTTCAGGTACGCTGAAGGCGGTCGGCGCGCCGGTGATCAGCCAGGCCAGTAGCGGCAGGCCAAGCACCAGCGCAACTCCGATGCGGCCGGAGGGAAAGGGCGTACCGGTTCGATCCAGTTGCGCACGGCCATAACGCGCTACCAGCCAGGCCAACACCGCTGCGCCGACCAACCCATAGAGCGCCGCCGTCCAGCCAAGAGCGGGAACCGGCACTGGAAAAAAGAACCCGCGCTGCGAGAGGAACACACCCGCGATCGGCGACAGCGCCTGCCGGATTGGCGGCAACAGGTTGGTGATCACCGTGTACCAAAGGAAGATGTGCAGCAGCACCGGGATGTTGCGCAGATAGTGGATGTAGGCGCCGCACAATCGCGCCACCAGCCAGTTACGCGTCAGGCCAAGGATGCCGATGCTCACCCCTAGAATCGTCGCCAGCATGATGCCGATGATCGATACTTTCAGAGTGTTGAGGATGCCCACCAGCAGCGCGCGCCCATAGGTCGAGGCCGCCGAATAAGAGATCAGGCTTTCGCTGATTTCGAAGCGGGACTCGCGGTCGAGAAAGCCATAACCGGTCGCGATCTTGCGGTCGGCCAGGTTCACGATGGTGTTGTGAGTGAGATAGGCGCCCAGCAACAGGATCAGGCTGATGGCGAGGATTTCCCAGAACAGGCCTTTGAGGGTGCGATCCTTGATGATCAGCGCACCAACGATCCCGCCAATGGCAAACAGCCCGAACAGGACCTGCATCGCCAGATAGCCAGCAAGGTAGCCCAGCAGCAACGGCAGTACGAACGCCGCGAGCCGCAAGCCGATGGCGGCGAGCGCGCCACCGGGGCGGGTTCGCGGCGGGGGGACAGTTGAAACTGGGTCGGATACGAGAGCCACTGATCACCGAACCGAGAGATGCGAGCCCCCCCTCCCCCTTGTGGGGAGGGGCTGGGGGTGGGGTTGGCTGCACCGGCGCAGCAAGCGTTGCCAGCCCCACCCGGCGCCCTTCTGTTTTGCGCCTCCGCGCAGGTGCGCCGACCTCCCCACAAGGGGGAGGTTAAGGTCTTGCCCTCTCCCCCGCGAAGTGTCGGGGGAGAGGGCAGTTCCGTTCCTAACGCAGCGGCGGCGAGTACATCAATCCGCCAGCGCTCCACAGCGCGTTGATGCCGCGCTCAAGGCCAAGCGGCTTGATGTTGCGCTCATAGATCTCGGCATAATTACCGGCCGCCTTGATGGCGCGCACGGCCCAGTCCTCGCTGAGACCCAGCGCCTCGCCGTTGCCCGACGTCTTGCCCTCGGCGTTCTTGGTGCCGAGCAGACCCTGCACGGTTGGATCCTTGGAGCTCTTGGCCATCTCCTCGACATTGGCAGCCGTCAGGCCCGACTCTTCGGCCTGGATCAGGGCGTAGACGGTATATTTCACGATATCCGTCCATTGTTCGTCGCCCTGGCGCACCACGGGGCCAAGCGGCTCCTTGGAGATCACCTCCGGCAGCACCATGTAGTCCGCGCCGCCGTTGGGCGCGTCGTTCTTGAGCGAGGACGCCAGGCCCGAACGGTCGGTGGTGTAGACGTCGCAACGGCCCGAGAAGAAGGCGGCGAGCACTTCCTGCTGCTGCTCGATGACGACCGGTTTGAATTGCAGATTGTTGGCGCGGAACCAATCGGCGAGGTTCAGCTCGGTGGTGGTGCCGGTCTGCACGCAGATGGTGGCGCCGTTCAACTCCTTGGCGTTCTTCACGTTCAACTTCTTGGGCACCATGAAGCCCTGGCCATCATAGAAGGTGACGTTGGTGAAGTTGAGCCCGAGCTTGGTGTCGCGCTGCAGCGTCCAGGTGGAATTGCGCGACAGCACGTCGATTTCGCCGTTCTGCAAGGCCGTGAAGCGCTGCTGAGCCGACAGCGGCACGAATTTGACCTTGTTGGGATCGCCAAGCGTCACGGCGGCGATGGCACGGCAGACATCGGCATCAAGGCCGGTCCATTTGCCCGAACTGTCGGCAATCGAGAAGCCGCCGAGGCCAGTATTGACGCCGCACTTTAGGACGTCTGCTTTTTTTATGGCGTCAAGTGTGGGACCGGCGACAGCCGACCCGGCAAGGCCGGCGACCGCCATCGCAGCGCCGGCAAAAATCATTCTGATACGATGCATGCTTACAAACTCCCTTGAACCCAGCTGAGCGCGACAATCGGTCGCCAATGCCATCATAGTGGCAAAGCTGGCCTTCAAAGCCAAGTGGCTTGCTAAGGGAGAGATTATTGGTGCCCGGAACAGGACTCGAACCTGCACACCCTTTCGGGCGCTAGCACCTGAAGCTTTTCCAATGGGTTTGACTGAGTGCGACTGGACAGGACACCATCAGACATTTATCAACCATTTCAGCCTGTTACGGTGGCTTTCAATGAGACTTAGTCGGACTAATTTACCCCTGGTGCGACACGGTTCTGTTGCTCCGGCGTTGCTCCGAACTTGACAGCGTACGGACGTAGCTTTAAAGCGGTTCCGACCGGAGAACCGCACCATGACCAAAGATGGCACCTCAGCTCTGAAACCCTACGAATCCGTCATCAAGGCTTTTGCCTGTGAACCAGGTCAGGCAAGAACGAAGCGACGCATCGAAGGTGTCCCTGACCTCTGGCTTGAGGTAACGGCCAGCGGTCACAAAGCGTGGAAGTTCATCTATCGAATGCCCGGTGGAAAACCGCAGACGTTGACGCTCGGCACCTACCCGGCCAAGCCATTGGCCAACGCCATCAAAGACGCCCGCGCCCATAAGCACGCCATCGAAAACGAAGGCCGCGACCCAGTTGCCGAGCGCAAGGCCCCAAAGGGCGCAACGCTTGGCGACTGGTATCAACGTTGGCACGTTGTTGCGCAGCAACGAGGCATGAAGTCCCTCAAGTCTTTGCAGGAAGGCCTATGGACACGGAACGTGGTCGGCATCGCCGGGCTGGACAAGGTTGCTGTTGCTGACTTGAAGCGTCAAGTCATCAAGGACGCCCTCGAAAACATCGCCGAAGAGGGAACGCTGATTCAGTCCGACAGGACGCAAACGCTTATTTCGTCAGTATGCAGTTACATCGTCAACGAGGGCAATGGCGTTCTCGAATTCAACCCATGCTTCCGCATCCCGCGCCGAGCCAACGAGACGCCACGGACGCGCGTGCTGACCGAAGATGAAATTCGCGCCGTCTGGAATATTCCGCAGTCCCCCCATATTCAGCTCACGTTCCGCGCGCTGCTGTTGACAGGACAGCGCCGGACAGAGGTTGCTGAGGCCGTGCGGAGCGAATTCGAGTTTGGCGCGATGCCCGCTTGGACCATCCCGGCAAGCCGTACCAAGAATAGCGTTGCCCAGCGCCTCCCATTACCTGCTACCGCAGTCGGCATCTTCAAACAGGCCATGGCGCTGGGCAGCCATGAGCGCGTCTTTGCTAGCGCCTATGGTCCGCTGGACAAGGAGACGCTGAATAAAGCCATCGTCGAGTTGCGCGGCGCTGCTGACTTCACTGTGCATGACATTCGCAGGACGGTGGGCACCGGCATGGCGCGGCTCAAGGTGCAGAAGGAGACGCGGGAGAGAGTGCTCAACCACGTCGCAGGCAAGAACGCCAGCATGACCACTGCGGTCTATGACGCGCACGACTACGATGATGAGAAGCTTGAGGCGCTGACTCGGTGGCAGGGGGAATTGCTGCGCATTGTTGGCGAGCTGTAGCCCACCGATAAGCATCGTGCTAACGTGTCCGCCGACGAGTTTGGTTTCATGTGGTGTGGTGACGTGGAGGCTCTCAACCGGAAGCAAGCACATGAGTTTACAAGCGCCATCCTGCGCCATCCCTAAGTCACGAACGCTATTGACGAAAGGGCCACGGGTGCGCGTGGCCAAGAGCCTGCTCGCTTTGCTTCCGGAGCTGAAGCCACTGGTCACGGACCCGCGACACTTGTGGAACGGTAGGCATTTCCCAAAGTTTCATATGCTACCCCGCGAGTTGCTCGGGAACTGGCTCCTTGGAACCATCCTGGAATTCGAGGAAGGGCGAACAGGGTGGACAATTGCCGAAGACCATGTTGGAGACGGCTACCTTTTGCATCGGCCAGACCGTAGGGGACGATGGATGGAGCACGTCCTTGTGCATCAGAGGAACCAAGCGTCGCGAACAGTCGAGGAGTGCGTCGTCGCTGCCCTGGCCCATAAAGCTAACCCCCGTCATGGACCACAGTATGCCAGTGGCAAGACCCTGGTCATATTCTCTGAGGCTAAAGGTGCATGGCATCCGAGCCGCGTTCGCTGGCTCATTTTCGGCCGGCATGCATTTAACGACGTTTGGGTAATGCACCCGGAGCACGCGGGGCCAGCCCGTCGGGCCTACTGCGTGGCGTTACTTACGCAACTATGGGGCGAAGCGCCTGCGTGGCGCGTCGTCATCGAACCAGGGTTTGACGACTGGCAGGTTTGGCGGGTTCAGTAGTACGGGTAACACGGAGCATTATTGACAAGCCCATACTGCGGGCGCATCTTCTCTAAGTTCCGTTGTGTTGCGTCGTTTCCCACAGCAGACCCAGCTCCCCCCGCTGGGTTGCAAACTTAGGGCAACCCCAAATGGAATACGACAAACCCCGCAGACCATCCTACCCGTCAATGCCTCAGCGGCCAGAGTACCCGCCAGCTATTCCAAGGCCTGAGTATCCGCCAATTCAAAGGCCTCGACCGTACAGCACGAAGTAAGCAGTAGGCAGCGGCGTTGGACAGTAAGTCTGACGCCGTTTTGCCACGCTTCACGCCACAACCCGCATCGCCACATCCCCCACACCCAGCTGCACCGAAAGCGCCAGTAACACCGCAATATTGCTACGCACACGTCCTTCTAACAGCACCACAGCAGGGTTGCCCTCGCACCAGGTAGCGCGTTCTTTCTGTGCGCTGGCGCTTTCCAGGGCGATGGTGGCGACTGCCATCGAGCGACGCGAAGGGCGGTTGGCTAGCTTCAGTACGCGGCAGTGTGTCATGGTGCATTCTCCGGTTGGGTTACTATAGGCTGACAATAGTCCTTATTCGTAAGGACTTCCTGAATCAGACTCACACAGAATGTCTGTTGGAGTCTTATTTCTTAATCATCGCCTCAAGCCTTCCGTGACTACAAGTCAGCACACGCCCTACCAGCCCGCGCATCGAGCACCAGTGCGCCACACCAAACCCATGCTATAATCAGCACGCATACGATGGCCATGGCCTTCACTCCCGCTCGCTGTCATTAGCCCGCGCTGGCATAGGGCCATCGCAGAACCCCTGCACAGCGCTGGCAGAGAAAGGGCGCGGTTCATCGCCCTTTCTCTTTGCCGTCGATAGATGCCCAAGCCGCGCCAGCGCTTCAGCAATGCGCGCGTAGCTCATCACATCCCCAGTCGTGGGGTTGCGCCGTCTCAGTCGCTTGGCCTCGCGAACTACGTCGGGCCTCGCGACATGCATTGGAGCCTTCCCGCCAATAGGCTTGCCAGCGGCCTTCGCAGCCTCGCGCCCGTGCCGCAGCCGCTTGGCTATTTGCTTGGCTTCAAGTTGTGCCATGACGCCAAGCATCTGACGGATAGCCACCTTGGTCGGGTCGTCCGTCTCTGTCAGGTCAACGCCGCTGGCTGTCAGGACGCGCACGCCCATTTTGACTAGCAAGGCGACTCCGGCTTCTGACACGGCCATATGGCGTGCGAAGCGCTTCTCATCTTCAACCAGAACGACGCGCACGCCATTTTCGGCAATGCGGTTGAGCAGCGCCATGAAGCCAGGCCGCTCCGTCACCGGCAACGTGCCGGACACGCCAGGGTCATTGAACCAGTCACCATCGGCAATCGTGTATCCGCCCCATTCGGCGTAGCGCTCAATGGCCTCACGCTGGCGAGGCTCGGAGTCCTTGCCGTCTTGGGCGTTAAAGTCTGATGAGGTGCGAAGGTAGGCAACAGCTTCAACCATCGGCTTTGCTGTCTCTGCTTTGCGCTTCCGGCGATTGCTCTTTGCACTGTTCATTTCCGCGTTTCCGGCTTCAATCAGGGCTGTCATCATGCTTCCTATACTCTGTGCTTGAGCAAAGAGTATGGCAATCGAGGCATCAGGTCAACCAAATTCGCATGTTGCAGCGCAGCATTCCGCTTACGGAGCAGTGTTGGATGTGCAATGATTACCGGCACTTCATGGTTGCTGGTGTTGGTGTAGGTATTTGTCGGTGTACCCCTTGACGTAGCCAGGCCTATGCGCTACATTCCTGACGCCCTACCCAATACCCGATGCCGCCAGCGCTCAACTTCTTTCGGCACTCGCGGCGATGGTGCTCAGCAAGCATCCTTATTGGTGCCACCCCCCCCTCGAAGGGGACCCTACCGGTCACCCTCCCCAGCCGGCCGACACCCCCCCCCCCCCGGTCATCCCCGGAAGAGACTCCACCGAGGAACAAGTACCTGTACTCTCGGACTCGCCCGCCATGGGCATATTTGGGCGGCGCTGGAATTTTCAGAAGAAGCCTGGGGCGAATTGCTCAGTAAACGGCATTTCCTGCCAGAAAAAAAGTAAAAAACAAAGCCGACCTCACCCCCGCCCAACTCTCCCTCGCTACCGAAGCGCGTGCTCGTCTGTGCCTGGCACAAGACGCCCGCGACAAGGAACGTGAGCGTGCGGCGAAGGAGAAGGAGGCGGGCGAAGTTATTGCCTCACGTGAGGCAAATACTTCGCCCAAGTATGACCGCAGCCGAGCGGTTCGTGGCACCAAAGGCCAAGGCAAAGGTGGTGGCCGCCCCACCGGCCCAGCCAAACCCGACAACGACACCGTTGTCGGAAAGCTCACGAACCGAAGCCGGGAATCCGTGCGGCGTGGACGGAAGCTCCACGCGGAGCGCGATGAGAACAGCACACGCAAGGACTTCACGCCCTCCGAGAAAGCGGCCATCTTCCAAGCCGACCTCGCCGGTGTCTTTGCTGGCCGTCATGGTGGCGACCGTCGCAGCAAGAATTCAAGTGTCAAGTATTTGACACTTGAAAACAAGGACAAGAAGAAAAACGCCAACCGCTCCGCCACACTGGCCGCCGCGCGCGCTGGCTTTGGGAATAGGACGACGGCGGAGCATGCTGTGGCGGTGGTTGAGCTACAACCACTGCTTATGCCCCTTACGTCCCGGCAGTTTCGGCGGAATCCATTTCCAACGCCGCTTCGGTTTGGGCGGCGGTGCTGGTATCGGACTCAACACACGGGGCAAACCAACAGCGACACGCGCGTCACCGAGCTTGTACTCACGCGCTGCTTCACGTTCCGCAAGAAACAGTTCCACAACATCTAGGCGCGCAGTCTCAATGGTTTCAGCGGCTTGGACAGCGCCAATTTCCTCAAGGTAGTCAACCTCGAATAGGTGCTGTTCCCGCGCAGCAAAGGACTTGCGAGCGTCACGGCGTTGGGCTGGTGTCAGCGCCCGCCAGCGTGCGGCTTCGGTAACGCGAGCTTCGGCCCTGGCTTCAAGAGCTAGTCGGGCGAGGTCATATTTCATTTGCTGGCTTGCTTTGTGGTGGCCTGGGCAGCCGCTCGCTTGGCGAGGAAGGCGGCAATGAGCTTGCACAGCTCAGCAGCGGGAATGGGCGGGGCTGGGTAGCGCTTGGTGCCATAGCGTGGCGGCGTGGTGGTGCTCATTGCGTCACCGCCTTCAGTTCATTGCGCAGCTCACGGAGTTTCTTGGCCCACTTCGCAGCCTTAACCACATCACCGCGCATGATGGCTAGGCGTTCGTGGCGAAGGTAGCAGCTGATGTTGCGGCGCAGGGCCACGTCAGGCTGACTCATGGCCACTACAGCACGGAGCAACTGCGCTTTACCGCCCTTGGTGCGCCGGTACGCAATGCCGGCGTTCTTGATGTTGGCCTTTCCAATTTCAGTGTTTTGCCAGCGCGTCGGTTGATGGTCGCTCATATAACTTCTCCCTGTGTCGGACAGTGAGAGAATAAACCAGAGCGTGCGAACAACCTGCAAAAAGCAAACGGCCCGCCATTTCTGACGGGCCGATGTTCGCTGCGGTTGCGCTACCAGTAGGCTTTGGCGGAGTAGCGGAACCGGGTTCCGGCTTGCTGAGGGCCGATGACTTAATATCGCATATGTCGGCTACCAATGCAACAACAAAATCAATGCGTTAACCTCTTTTTTGCTTGCCCGCAAACGTGTCCCGTGAGAGACTACAGGCCTGTCGGCACCAGCACGGGAAGGACCATCAGACCGGACGTCGGAATGCAGACACTCTCTGGTTTAGTCACGCAATAGCAGCGCGACTGTATTCTGCATTCATCGCTCCTTGGCGGGAGTGAAGTTCGTCTTGAGGTTCCAACATGCTGAAGGTACGCCGTGCTCGATTCATCAGATAATGTCACTGTGCCGACCGGCAACGCCTTGTCGCAACAGCTTCCTGTTGTCGGCCAACAGCCACACAGTGAGCGGCTGTGGTTCCTCAAGGCCGCGCCTATGGGCACCAGGGCGTTGCCCAGCCCGGCCAAGACGATGCAGCTCATCAATGGCGCGATGCATGCGCTCCCCGAGACTGGCGGCGCATGGAAATTCTGGACACCTCGCGGGACCGCTGTCAGCTCGCGAGAAAGTTACGTCTCGGCTGTCAAGGACGCGGTTGCGCGGGGGCAAGAATACCTAGTCCACGGCGACATGACCGCCGCAGGCCGCAAGGCCATGGCGGCGGGTAACTTTCGGCGCACTGGCAGATTCAAAGAGGCAGGCAACTTCGCTGACTATGCGCGACGCGGTTATTGCTTCGACTTCGACCCGACAACAGCTCAACAGGCTTGGCTCAGAAAAAATGGCGCGAACGTGTTTACCGACCCGGTTGCCGCCATCAAGCTGGTGCGCGACAACTTCATGCCGCCAGAACTCCGCAAGGCGTCGTTGTTCTGTGGCCTGAGTTCAAGCGCTGGCAAAGAGGGCCAGCCCTGGGTTGTGAAGGTTCACTTCTGGGCATGGCTGAAGGAACCGCGCACACAGCGTCAAGCCTCCAACTGGGCTGCTGTGTTTATCCGTCAGATGGCTGACGGCGGCTGGACTGAAAAAGGCGACAACGGACAATTGCAAGGTGGACTCGACGTGGCCACACTTCGCGTCAGTCAACCCGTCTACATCTGCCCACCACGCATTCTTGGTGGACCTGACCCGATACCGCAGCGCTACTTCGAGCTGCCCGGCAATGGCGACATGGACATGCCGTTGGTTGAGGAATTGAAGCAAGTCCGGCTTAAGACTCCAAAGGCGCTGGGCGATGCCGTCAAGGATGAGTCCGGCAAGGTTCTGACTGAGGCTATCCTCGGCGCAGGCGGGTACATCTGGCCGCACTCATGGCGCGACTGTATGATGTTTCTCGGCACGGCTTCGACGCACGAAACTATTCGTCAGGCCACGTACCGTCTTGCTCAAGGACTAGTCCGCGATGGCCTCGTTACTCCGTCTACGCCAGAAGCGCGCATCAACGAGCTGGCAGCTGACTCACTCGCCGAGATGGCAAACATCCTTCACGGTGCTGGTGTCCGTGGCATCAGGCCACCCGACCGCATGTCCCAAGCCATCAAGGAGTTGCCGCGCTTTCTCATGGGGGCGCTGGGGCGTCAGGAACTGCGCGCAGCGCTGGCTGATGATGCGAATACTGTCGAACCCATCTTTCCCGCCTGCGAGACGGTCTTCTCTCGCGACATGGCAAAGGAACGGGCTGAGAGGGTATGCGCACCTAAGTTTCCTGATGCTGGGCTGCCCGTGGCAGTCGCCAAGAATGCGACGCATGAAGCACTTCGCGACTTCATGACGGATGCCAACGCGTTCCATGCCGCAACGCCCTGCGCAGACGGGCTTATCGACCTGGACAACGAGTTTCCGAAGACAATCATCCTACGCAGCTCCATGAGTCTGGGCAAAACAACAGGACTCATTCGCGAGCTACTTGCACAAGTTGACCTGCGCAAATTCAGATTCCTGTTGTTTGTTCCCGACCATGCACTTGCCGAACAAATTGCCGCGGAGTTTGAGACAGAACGCGTCAAGCTGTCAGAACAGAAACGCCCCTGCTCGGCTTTCGTTTTCAAGGGGCGTGAGCAGCCCGGCATGTGCGAGGCGTCTACTGATGAACGCAAGGCTGCAAATACGCATCTGCACAACGTCTCGCGGCTGGTGTGTGGGCAGTGCTCATGTCCCTACCGACTCCAAAACGATGAAACGGGCGCTGGCCTGAAGCTTTTCACGCATAAGCATATCAGCGGCGGCATTCAATCCATCAAGGCCGACCATCTGGACCCGAGAAAGCAGCCGGCTGACGCGGCCCCAATATTCGGAACGGCAATTGATGAGTCCTTCTTTCAGTCGCTGACGAACAGTGTCGAAACTGGCGACAAACATTGGGCGCGCTCTATCGAATGGCTGACAGTGCAAAGTGCTGATGAGTTATTGCCGGTGCTTCCCTCAGCAGGCCCAAAGGACACCGAACAGACCAACAAGGACAAGCGCCTTCTGGCCAAGCTTGAGTCCAAGGCCGCAGCCTTCGGCGCGAAGTATCCGAACGCCGTTGTGCGCATCCGGGCTGAATTGTCGGGTCTCGAACGACAGACGGCTGCCATCAACGAGCTTCTCGCGGAGTCCAACGCCAACTCTTCGCGCATCAAAGCATTGAAGCTCCGTGGCGCTGCTGAAGTGCGAAGGGTGCAGGGGGAGGCAAACCGCAAGGCATCCCGCACCTACCTCACTATGACCTTCGCCGCCATGAAGGACAACACGACGCCGCCTCAGCCAACAGCAGCGACATTGAGGGTGCTGTCCAAGGCATTCGAGGGAGCCAAGAAGCATGCGGACACTGTGGCTATTGCCAATGGCATGGAGTCCCCTGAAGCCACCGTCGCCCGCGACACCCGAGACAGACTGGAATGGCTTATGTGGTGTGCTCGCCTCGTTGCCGCTGGAAACCCGGCCAGCCTGTCTGCGCCAGCAGGCCTTACGCGGGATGGTGACAACTTGCAGCTCTGGTTCCTCCAAGAGATGCCGGCGTGGATGAATAATTTCCCGTTGCTGATTCTTGATGGCACGGCTGACGCGGTACTTTCGAGGGCTGTGCTTTCTCATCGCCGCTATGGCATGGGTTACACGCGGCCATTCTTTGGGTTGGAAGTCGTGAAGGTACAGGCCGAAGACCGGGGCGTGTTCCGCGTCAAGGTGTTGGATGCGCCATCAAGCATGGCTCATGTGCTCACAGACGGCCTGAGGGACGTTGCCAGCAAGGTTGCGGAGGCCTGGAAGAAGACTGGCGCCAAGGGCGCCGTCAAAGCCGCCAGGCGGCTACCAAGGGACAGCAAGGCAGAACAGTTCTACCGCATCGTCCGCGCTTTCAGCGACCGCGTTGAGCCTTCGCAGGATGACGCCCCGAGCGTTGCCCTCTTTGGGTACAAGGCCTGGGAAACATACCTACTCGGCAACGGTATGTTGCAGCAGCATGTCGGCGCTGGGCACTTCGGCGCCCTACGTGGCCGGAATGACTTCTCGAAGGTCAAGCTCGCGATGGGTGTTGGTAGGACGCTGCCAGCTCCCGAGGCCGTCGCGAACCTTTCCCGTTGCGTGGCGGCATTCGCCCCGGAGCTTTCCGAGCCTGTGCTTGGCCCTGTTGTTAACCAATTGACGCTGCCCAGTGGCTACATCCCGAAACGCGAAGGCATCAGGTTGCGTGACGGCTCCGGCTTCGCTGTTAACACTTTGGGCGTTGAAGACACATTCTGCCAGCGCATCATGGACCAGATGGTACAGGCAGAAGCCGACCAAGTTGCACATCGCACTCGGGGCATCTGGCGGGAGGTTGGGGACGAAGTGCTGTACCTGCATTTCGACAACATCGTTGGCGACTTAACCTATGACGCGGTTATTGACTGGAAAGCCTTTGGCCGCATGAATGAGTTTGGCGCACTGTTGCATGGGCAAGGCTGGGTGCCGGAGAAGCCGAGCGAACAAGTTAACGCGGGCGATGGGCTGTTTGTGGACGCGAAACAAGCTGAGAATTTGGCCTTTGAGGGCGTGGAAGACGAGCGCGTGGTTTTCACTTTTTCAGTTACTGAGAGAGAGAGTAACTCAAAAATTTAAAACCACGCGCTCACGGAAACGGGGGCGCACCCCCCCCCAACAGATGCTCGCGCACAGGTTGCGCTTGGC
>JANLQJ010000163.1:0-5245 GCA_031367715.1 Hyphomicrobiaceae bacterium
GGTGGCCGAAGCGCGCGTGGCACGTTACTTTATCACGCGGCTGTCCAGTAGCGGCAGCATCGACTTTGCCGGTATCCAACAGTCGCAGGCCAAGTTGAGCAAGACTGGCGAGGGCCTGGCCGAAGCGTTCGACGTGGAGGCCGCGTCATATTTCATCTTGTCGATTTAGGGCCGATCGGCCCGAGGAGTCCGACTTGGAGATGCCCAGCTATACCGGCCGCTACAGCTACGGCCGTACCGCCGCGACGCGCGCCGTCTCGGTGCGCATTGCCGAGGCGTTGGAGATCAGCGGTGCCGAACTCGCCGCCCCCGAGATCTGGCCGTTGGGCAAGCTGGACGCCGCCGCGCCGGTGCACTGGAAAGATGACGAGGTTCTACTGAGAACGTCGGCGCGGCCCGGCGCCACGCTGTTCATCGCCAATCCCGGCTTTGCCTCGGCGCTATTGAAGCGGGCTCCACATCTGTCGGCAAGCGCCCATCGTCGGCGCTACGCGGTGCCGGGGCTACTGATCACGGCCGGCCTCGCCTTGCTCATCGGCGGCATCTATTTCCTCGACTGGCAGCCGGCCAAGGCGGTGGCCGGCCTGATCCCGCATAACGTGCGGGTGGCCATCGGCGAGAAGGCGGCGCTGAACCTTGCCGGCGATCATTCCATCTGCACGTCGCCCGCAGGTAACAAGGCACTGGACCAGATGGTGACCACGTTGTCGACAGCGTCCGGCAACAGGGACCCGTTTCACGTCCGCGTGGTGCATTGGGACATCATCAATGCCTTTGCGATGCCGGGCGAGCAAATCGTGGTCAGCGGCAATCTGATCGCCGAGGCGGACTCGCCCGACGAGGTCGCCGGTGTCATCGCCCATGAGATGGGGCACGGCATCGAGCTGCATCCGGAGTCCGGCATCATCCGTTCGCTCGGGCTGTCGGCCATCATCGAGCTGTTCGCGTCGGGACAATCTGGCACACTGACCAATACCGGCGCGCTGCTGCTGGAACTGCAATACTCGCGCGAGGCCGAGCACGAGGCCGATACCCACGCCCTGCGCATCCTGCACGAGGCCAATATCTCGCCGCATCCGCTGTCAGTGTTTTTCAAGCGGCTGCTCAAACTGGAAACGGCGGACGGCACCGATCCGGGTATCGAGGACAAGCCGGCGGAACCGGCCAAAGACAAACCGGCGCCGCACGACAAGACGACGCAAAAGACCGCGATCCCACCTACCAATTTGTCGATCTTTTCGACCCATCCGCCAACCCCCGAGCGCGCCAAAATGGCAGAGGATGCGGCCACCTATCCCGGCCAGGCCAGCCTGAGCGCAGACAGCTGGCAGGCGCTGAAGCACATCTGCGATTGAGGGCCGCGCCTTACCGCAGTGGGCCGACGCTGACCTTGAACTTTGCCTTGGTTGCACCCAAATCCTGAGACAATATGGTTACCGTGTCTGGGGGATGAGGCTGCAACCAGTCCCGGAGGCATGGCATGAACGGATCGACGGACGGGGTAGATCCATGTTGAAGATCGTGAAACAGGCCATCACCTCGACGCTGTTGATGGTCGCGCTGGCGGTGTGCGGCTACACGTTGTCGCCATTTGCCACCGCCGTGGTGCTGTCAGGCGCCATCAAGAACAACAACGTCGCGTTGATGGACGCTATCGTCGACTGGCAGGGCGTGAAGGAGTCTTTGCGCGTTTCCATATTGCGGCGCCTGGACGAAAAGGCGTTGGCCCGGCCTGACAAACCCGGCATGATGGAACGTGTGAAATACACGCTGACCGATGCCATTGGCCCCTACATGGTCGACTACACGCTTGATCAGCGCGTGTCGCCAGCCGGGTTTGCGTTGTATATGGGGCCGCATTCGCCGCAGGCTGAAAAAGTGCGCGCTGCCGGCTTTGATCCCGATAGTCTGCCATCGGCCAACACCTTCAAACGCATCCGCCACGCCAATTTCACCGATTTCACGCATTTCCAGATCGAGATCGTCGACCGCTGGGATCCGGACAAGGTGTTCCTGGCTGAGTTGGAGCTGCGCGGCGTGATCTGGCAGCTGGCGCGGGTCGATATGCTGGCGATGGGTGCCGGCGCCTGAGCAGACTACTGAGTCGCAGCAGCGGCACAATCGGCGACCGCCTGGTGGCTTGACGAGGGGGCGTCGGCGGCCTCGATGAAAAACTCAACCTTGATGGCGCCTGCTTTCTCGAACGTCAGGACACCATTGACATAGAGGTCCTGTCGCAGCGTCTTGGCCAACTTGCCGAACATAAAGCCGGACCTGCCGGGCTTCAGCTCGATCGTTGCTCCGGGCGCGATCTCGATGCCTGCAGCGAGGCGGCACAGACCGCCGGGCCCGCCGGGGATCAGTTGCATGAGGCCAGTCCCCAGCGCGCCGTCGACTGATGCACCGAGCAAGCGTTCGGGCTCCTTACCGATGTTCTTGATCACCACAAAGCCGTCGGTCGACAGGGCACCGGCTTGGGCGGCATGGACCCAGGGATGCATCACGATCAGCGTCTTGGTTTTGATCTCATGGGCTTGGCTGGCCGCGCTGAGCAGCAAACCGAAGGCACAGGAGATCGCAAAAAATTTCGAATGGGTCATGAGCGTCCTGACGCAAGAAAAATGCCATTGACTGGCTATGAGTGCGGAATGATCCGGTGCAGCGTTGCCAGCCAGCGCTCGACGCGCGCAAGGTTGACGCCGAAATCACCATAGCCGAACACGCTGCGCGAGTAGATCGACAGCGTCGACGAGTTTGCGCCAGCCTCGACCACTCTGACATCGATTGTATCAGGAAATTGGAATAGCGCCGAATACTGCACAAAGCGGCCCGTCTTGTCGCAGTCGGCGGCGCAAGTCAGCTCCTCGGTGCGCGGCTCGGCCAAGGCCGCGATGGCGACCTTGCGGCGCAGCTCGGCCGCCGGCACCGCGAACACCGGTGCGACGAGATCGGGTTTGGCCCTCTGACAGACGCTCTCGGGGCAGATCAGCGCGTCGTTGGGCGTCGCACGGCGCGGCGACTGGGCGATGTCGAGCGCGCCAAAATCTTGTGGCATCTGGGCAATGGCGGCCGCCCGCCACCAGAAGCCCGCGCCCGGCGCCGGCCACAGCCGCGCCGCGCCCATGGCGCCGACCACCAGCAACAGTGCGAGAACGCACAGGCCTTCAATGAAACGACGCAGCATCGGCAACGCACTCCGCACTCAAAGCAATACACACAATCCAGGTCAGGGACGAGCGTTCAACCCCTTTTTCCTTATCGGAGAAGGAAGAAAACAGCGCCCGCTGCAAAAACTGAACTTTTACCTACCAACTTATGTTTTGACCTGTTGTCATAATTCAAGAAAGTGGGCACAGGTCCAGACATCGGTTTGACGGTCTGACACCTGACGGCCTGCTCAACCCGCCGGAGGCGTTGTGAAGTAGGCTGATAATTCCGCAAAGCCCATGGCTTGGGCGGTGAAGCCAAAACTGCCTTGCTCTGCCATTTCGCGGGTCGCCTTCACCAGCGCGCCATAGGCCAGGCAGGCGAGCTTGGACCCGGTGCTGATCCGCTTCACGCCGGCTGCCTCGGCTTGCGCGCGCGTGAAACTACAAGAAAGCTCCATGACAATGTTGACCGGCCTCGACACGGCGCCACAGACGGTGCCAATGGCCGCAGGATCACGCAGCCCTGGCGCGAACAGCACGTCAGCGCCGGCTTGCTCGAAGGCCTGCAGTCTTTTCACCACGTCATCCAGATTTGGGCGATCCCATAGCAGGTTCTCGCAACGCGCGGTCAAGACGAAATCGCTCGCCAAACCGCGCGCGGCTTCTGCTGCGGCTGCGATACGTTCGACCGCGAGGGCAAAGTCGTAGATGGGATTGTCGGGCGACCCAGTGTGGTCCTCGATCGAGCAGCCAGCCAGACCAATCGCCGCCGCATCGCGAACGGTTGCAGCCACTGCCTCGGGACTGTCGCCAAAGCCCCGTTCAAGATCGGCAGACACCGGCAGTGGCGTTGCCGCCACGATCTGCCGGCAATGCTCGAAGGTGGCCTGGCGCGACACGCCGCCTTCGGGTAACCCGAGGGAAAACGCCATGCCCGAGCTGGTTGTCGCCAGCGCCTCGAAGCCATGCGCCGCCAGAATGCGTGCCGACCCGGCATCCCACGGATTGGGCAAAATGAACGTGCCGGGACGCTCATGCAGTTGGCGGAAGATGCGGCCCTTGCCGGTCATGGTCGTGCTGATCCTGAGATGTTGAGGAGACGACTGTGCGCCGCGACACGCTCAGCGGCAACCGGCTGCACGCGCATGACGGATAGGACAGCATACTTGACCTATTTGGCGACGACAGCAATACTTGATTCCCGAACCGCCCACCAAGACAAAGCATAGCCATGCCCCTTGACCTCCTCGCCGCGCTTTCCGTCTTTGCCTTCGTCGCCTCGATCACGCCGGGGCCGAACAACATCATGTTGCTGGCATCGGGGGTAAAGTTCGGCTTTGTGCGCACGCTCCCGCACATGTTGGGAGTGGGTATCGGCTTCATGATCATGATCACGGCGGTGGGGCTCGGCATCGATCAGGCGTTCAAGGCCTTTCCGATGCTCTATACGGTTTTGAAATGGGTCAGCGTCGTCTACATGGTCTGGCTGGCCTGGAAGATCGCCAACGCTGGCCCCATCAAGGGCGATGCGTCCGGCACGGACAAGCCCATGACGTTTTTGGCGGCGGCACTGTTCCAGTGGGTCAACCCCAAAGCCTGGGCGATGATCCTGACCGCCGTGACGGCCTATACGGTGCCTACGAATTTCCTCGTCAGCTTACTGATCATGACGGCGATATTCGGCGCCATCAACATCCCGTGCATTTCCTGCTGGACCGGCTTTGGCGTGGTCCTGCGCGACATGCTGCGCGATCCGTCGCGGGTGAAGCTGTTCAACTACACCATGGCGGCGCTGCTGATCGCCTCGCTGGTCCCGGTGCTGCTGGGACTGGAGTGAGGGCTCTCGACCGCATTGCGCGGCCCGTTGCGTCCGTCAATACGGCATGGCCAGCGAGCTGGCGAGTTTGACAAGATCGAGCTGCCGGTTGCAGCCGGTCTTCTGGAACACGCGGACCAGATGCGTCTTGACGGTCGCAACCGCGATGCCGAGGCGGCTGGCAATCTCGGCTGGCGCCTCACCGGCCGCGATGGATTCAAAGACACGGGTTTCCGCTGGCGTGAGGTCGTAGAGCAGGGCAAGCGCATCGCCGGGAAGT
>JANLQJ010000202.1:0-14344 GCA_031367715.1 Hyphomicrobiaceae bacterium
CCTGCGAAGAATGCGCCGATGACGAACGCAGACAGCCGCACCGGCAGCACGTCGATGCCGATGGCTTGAGCCGCGATGGTATCTTCGCGCACGGCACGCCAGGCGCGCCCCTTCGGCGAATAGACGATGCGGGCGAGAATCACGAGCGTCGCAATCAGCCAACCCATCGCCCAGGGCAGCGTCGTCTGTAGCGGCACGCCGGTGAAGGTGCGGGCGCCGCGCGTATAGTCATCGGAATTGATCAGAACATTGTTGACGATGATGAGGAAGCCCAGCGTCGCCACGGAAACGAAATGGCCTGACAGCCGCATCAGCGGCCTGCCCACCAGAAAGGCGAGCAAGACGCAGGCGAGGCCCGCCACGATGGTCGAAGAGAAGAACCCGAGATTGACGGCTGCGATCCAACCGGGCAGATTTGGCAGGTATGCGGCCTTTGCCGCGGCAGGCAGCGAGAGCACGCCCGAGACATAAGCGCCAACGGCCACGAACCCCACTTGGCCCAGCGAGAAGACTCCCGTGAACCCATTTGTCAGTCCCATGGACAAGACCAGAATGGCATTGATGCACATGACCGTCATGACACGCACGATGTAGTCATTCACGAGCATCGGCGCTGTGAAGCTGAACAGGCCGAGAAACAGGGCACACGCGGTGATAAAGAGAAGTTGATGCCTGCGGCTCACAGCTTGACCTCCTGAGTACGCTTCATGAGGCCGTTGGGCCGGAACAGGAGGAAGGCGATGAGGAGCGCGAAGACGATGGCGTCACGGTAGGGAGAGACCTGCGAAGGCAGGAAGGCGACGATGCTGACCTCGAGCGCACCGAGCAGATAGCCTCCGATGAGAGCGCCCGGGATGCTCCCGAACCCGCCGATGATGGCGCCGACGAAGGCCTTGAGGAGCGGCGTGAAACCCATCCGTGGGTCGACCACGCCCGATTGGGCGGCCCAGAGAATGCCCGCGAGACCGGCAAAACCCGAAGCGATGGCGAAAGCCACGACAATCAGCCGGTTGACGTCGAGGCCGACGAGGTGCGCGGCCGGCATGTCCTCGGCCGCGGCGCGCATGCCCAGCCCGACGTCCGTCCGGGTGACGAACCAGCCGAGAGCAGCGAGCGCCACCGTCGTCAGCACCACGGTCAGTATGTTGATCTGGGTGAAGGTGATTTGGCCGTCGAACAGCTGGAAGGCGCTGTTCAGCCAGTCGGGAAGCGGAAAATTGCGCGGTGAGCTGGTAAAGATGAGGATGCCGAGATTCTCCAGGATGTAGGTGACGGCGAAGCTCGTGAGCAGCATCGTCACTTCGGGTGCGCCGCGCACCGGTCGATAGGCGACTCGCTCGACCAGCACGCCGGCGAGCGCACCGACGGCAATTCCACCGACGACGGCCCAACCAAAATTGCAGCCGGCCCATTGCAGGACCAGTGTCGCGAAGGCTCCCACCATCATCATGTCGCCATGGGCGAAATTGGCCATGCGCAAGATGCCGAAGATCATCGATAGCCCGATGGCAACGAGCGCATAAAGGCTTCCAAGGCTTATCGCGTTGATCAGCTGCTGCGTGATGTAGAGTTCTATACTCATGGCCGCACTCCGAGATAGGCGGCCGCCACCTTTTCATAGTCGGTCTTGAGGTCCGCCGCCGGCCCCGCGAGGCTCACCTCTCCAGTGCGCAGCACATAGGCGCGATCAGCGAGATCGAGGGCCAGATTGATATTCTGCTCGACCACCAGCATGGTGACGCCAGCGGCCTTGAACTCGGCCAGCGTACGGAATATTTGTTTGACCAGCAGCGGCGCCAGACCCAGCGACGGCTCGTCGAGCAGTAGCACCCGCGGCTTGGCCATGAGGGCGCGGCCGAGTGCCAGCATCTGCTGTTCCCCGCCCGAAAGCGTACCTGCGGGCTGCGTCATTCGCTCGCGCAGGATCGGGAAGGTGGTGTAGATGCGCTCGCGTTCCTCGGCCAGGCCGGTCCGATCCACACGTGCCGCCGAGCCCAACCGAAGATTCTCCGCCACCGTCAGCGATCCGAACAAGCGGCGCCCTTCCGGGCAGTGGGCCACTCCCAGACCCACGATCTTCACGGGTGGCAAACGATGGATCGCTTTGCCGTCCAGCATGATGGATCCCGAGCGCGGCCGGATGAGCCCCGAGATGGTGCGCAGCATGGTGCTCTTGCCAGCACCGTTGGCGCCCAGCAGCGCCACGACCTCGCCCGCCGCGACGCTGAGACTGACGCCGCGGACCGCTGCCACAGTCCCATAGTTGACGTGGAGATCTGAGACCTCAAGAAGCGCTCGCGTGGCGCCCTCCCTGGCCGGCACGCTCGGCCCGTCGTGTGCGAGCTCAAGCGTGGCCAAGATAGACCTCCCGCACCTGGGGATTGGCCTGCACTTCGGCCGGATTGCCCTCGAAGATGACCTCGCCATGGGCCAGGACCTGGATCCGATCGCAGAGATTCATGATCAGATCCATGTCGTGCTCGACGACGATGACGGCCACCTGATAGCGTTTGCGGATCGTTTCGATGAGCTTCAACAGGTCCTGGGTTTCCGCGGCGTTCATGCCCGCCGCCGGCTCGTCCAGCATCAACAGGCGCGGCCGCGTCGCCAGGGCCCGCAAGAGCTCCAGCCGCCGCTGCTCCCCGTAGGCCAGATCGGCGGCCCGGACTTCTGCCCGGTTCTGCAGGCCGACCAGCGCCAGCATCTCGTGGGTGAGCGCATCGACGGCCTCATTGACCTGCGACAGCCTCGGCAATCCAAGGACAGCATCGAGGAAACCCAGGCGATGCCGCAGTTGGGCAGCCGCCCGCAGATTCTCGCGTACACTGAGTTTCGGAAAGAGCCGCGTACCCTGGAAGGTCCGCGCCACGCCCTGCCTGACGATTTCAGGGGCGGTCAGATTCTGGATCTCCCGCCCCTCGAAACTGACCGTGCCCGCGTTCGGCTTGAGAAACCCGGTGACGAGGTTGAAGAATGTACTCTTGCCGGAACCGTTCGGGCCAATCACGCCCACGATCTCGCCGCGCTTCACCCGGATGCTGTGGTTCTTGAGGGCGACGAGTCTGCGGAAAGACTTGGTGAGGCCAAGGGTCGCCAGGACGGGCGCCTGCTCCGCCGGGTCATCGATCACCATTGCACGCCTCGCCAGACCACAATCTCCCTGCGAGCATGGGAGGCCAATTGTCGGATTGCAACTGGTATCATTCCTGGTATCATTCCTGCGAGCGTGCAACAGCGCGCGACATGAACTCTCGAGGCGTGATCCACCGGCCAATCACGGTGTTCCAGATGTCGATTTTGCTGCTTGGCCTAGCAGCAAGCAGATGATGCGTGTTGCCGGTGTGCCGGGCCGCGCAGGCCAATAGCCAGCGCGCCAGTCGACACGGATGCTGCGTGCATAGTGATGTGCCCAACGTTCGCGCGCTCGCGCGCCGACGCCGAGCCCCGAAAGATATGAAGCGAGTGACGTGCCAAGCAAAATTATGGTCGCGTTTGCTCGGTCATGAGCGTTTCCAGTTGGTCGTTGCCCAGATCGGCAAGCAGCTGGCGGGTGACCAACGCCTGGTCTCCGAGGTCTTGGAACCATCGTTGTCCAGAAACCCGACCTGTTCGCGGCTGCCGGCGTCGATGCACCGGGACGGCCCCAAACCTCGAACATCGAACAGTTCGTACCAAGACCGAATGGCCGTACCGACGCAGGAGACGTCGATCATGATTGACATGTTTCTCAGCGTGCTGGTCGAGGAAGCGCACGGCCGCAGCCGCCAGATGCTGCGCACGGCTTTCGGGCCCGTCATCGCCGCCGCCCTCGCCGATCCCTCCGTACTCGAAGTTATGGTGAACCCGGAAGGCAAGCTCTGGATCGACCGTGCCGCGCTCGGTCGGGCCGATACCGGCGAGATGATCGGCGCTGCCGAGGCCGAGCGCATCATCCGCCTGGTGGCCGCCCACGTGCGCCGCGAGGTCACCGACCAGGACCCCATCGTATCGGCCGAACTCCCCGAGAGCGGCGAACGCTTTGAAGTGATACTGCCGCCGGTCTCGACCGCGCCATGCATGCGCTTGGCCCAGGGAGAAGGGGGCGGCGGCGGGCGGTGCCAGCGACGGCGTTCCGCGCCCGGCGGCCGGCTCGCGGTTACGCGTGTCGCCGGGCGCAACAAAGAAGAATTGGCTGTGCCTCGATGCGACCCTCCCAACGCGCACGGCGGCCGGCTCCCGGTTACGGGAGTCGCCGTGCGCCAACAAAAAAGGGTGCGGGGCCGCCGGATGCCGCGAAATTGGTAGTGTAGAAAGCGGCACCCGGCCGCCCCGCCAGCGATTTATCGATCCCTACGTCGCCACTTACCATGGGCTGCTCCATCCCGGGGCGTCTCACCCCCGGAGGACGACGTCGGCCGCCTGCGCTTGGGGTGTGCGGCACCCGGCGCCGGTCGCTGCCCTCTCCCAGCAGATCGAGACGCCCTCGAGTGCATCCCCGTAGAAGAGGTGAGAGGAGTGTAGTATAGATTGGAGATGTTGTGTAGTTATTTCTGAAATAGAGTTAATGCGTCTCGGCTATACTTGGTCGCCGCGCACGAACTGCTGGCGGGCGGGAGGCGATGGCGGGGATGGTGGGCCTGCTGGAAATGATCGCCGTGGACCCGGAAGGCCTGGCGCGGGCGCATGCCGAGGCGGAGCGGGCGGGGACATGATGTTCATCATCGGCTCGGACTTCCGTGCGCAACCGCTGCGACAGCGCTTGGCCGATGATGAACATCATGTCCCCGAAAGCGTCCGACAGAGGCGAAAGCCAGTACCGATGCTTCGCCTATCGTTAGTGCCCCTGAAGCGATTGGCGCCACGAAGGTCCCACGGAGAGTCATCAAAGGAACCACCCCGTAGGACATGGCGGCAAACTGTAGTCGGATCTTTAGGTGGCGACCCGTCTCCGGAGGCACCTTTGTATCCTTCCGATTCGCAATCCTGCACCCACTCCCAGACGTTCCCGTGCATGTCGTAAATGCCAAAGGCACTTGGCCTGAACGAGCCCACTGTGATGGGTTGGCTGTTGTCCCATCGACTACCGCAACCTTCGCAGTTGGCACGATTCTCGCCGATATCGTTGCCCCAATCGTAGGTTGTCTTAGAGCCGGCACGGGCTGCGTACTCCCACTCGGCCTCGCTTAAGAGGCGATAGGTCTTTCCAGTTTTGTGAGACAGCCAGGGCAGGTATTCTTTGGTTACGTCGTCCCAAGATACGTTGATCACGGGTTGTTTCCCGCGGCCCCATTTGCTGTCGTCAGGTTGATGCTTGCAGTTGCCATCGAAGACACAGGCGTCCCACTCTTCGAAAGTCACTTCGAATTTGCCTACGGCGAAGGCATGACCCACTGTCACCAAATGCAGCGGTTTCTCGTCGTCATCGCCGTTGTTGGAGCCCATAGTGAATATGCCCGACGGCACAATCACCATCTCTGGGCCGCCAGCATAATCGCGAAAAGTGTCGCCGGGTTTGAGAACCTTTTTCCCGGCACCGACCGACACCATAAAGCCACCATCTTGATCGCTAATATCTCCCATCAGACCATCCATCAGCGCCAGATCGGCGGGATCCTTTGGGATATCTGGAACGCTGATCGGTTCGCCAGGATTGACGACGACGGTTGCAACCTTTCGCGGGCTGGCCATAACGTCCGGCGCAGTGATTGTCGCGACTACGGGTAACTTAGCCGGAGTAGCTGGCTCGGTTGTGGCGTCAACCGGGATGGTCCTGGCGGGAGCCTTGTCGGCCAGCACTACTGTTGGACGGCCTCCTTTGCCGGAAGGGCCGAGGCTCAACCTGTTAGAGTATCCCAAGCCACCGGCCACTAAAAGTGCAACAGAAAACAGTCCTAGTATGAAATTGGAGGGGTAAATTGGCGCTGGCTCGATCGATGGCGCAATCAGCTTTGCCTCCGGCTCCGCAACGGCATAAATGCGAGGCGGAAGCATCTGACTTGGTTCCGTTGTCGCTCCGTACTGAACCCCAACCTCTACCTGCTCGACCTCGGCATCTTTGCGACGCGACTCGTCAGATTGGCGCGGATCGCTGGTTGCATCATCGATGACCTGTTCTGCTTCCTGCCAATGTGCACTGTCAGTTCCAAGAGTGGCTTCTTCTTGCTCTGGATTTATCGACTCCAAATCAGAATTGCTGAGATGCGCTTCAATCGAAAGGAATGTTTGGACTCTGGAAGACCAAGGCTCCTTTGCTTCCGCGTCGGTCTTGCCAAGCTCAATGACCTCGTCCGCCGATTTTCGCCGTACTTCGTCCATTTCTCGCAGTTCGGCCACCCGGATATCGGCATAGGTGCTCCATGGAGGTTCCGGAAAACGCCCGCGAAAAATGGCAAGAGTAGCGAGACTTTCAGTCTCTCTAATCGCGCTCCATTCGGCAGCGGCCTCCAACATCTTGTTTGGGATTGTCGGTAGCTGAGGCGCCGCAGCCACAAAATAGAACCGCGACCGCAAACTCGACTGATCCCACGGCTCCTGCCGGCCACCAGTCTCCTCCAGCACCGAATTGCGCACATCGATCATCATGTCGCCGACGGACAATCCCGGCGTCTCGATGTGCTTCAGCAGTGCCCCAGTGAACGGGCTATTCTTTCCCTTGCCATCGAAGGCAACCCGGTCGGGAGCCGTCGCATAGGCAATGAAGGTGCCCGCGACTTTGTCAACGCGGGCGAGGCCCCCGCGCACGTCTTGTGAGCGCGCCACCTCGCCCAAAGTTCGCGCAAGATTGCGTGTAAACGGACTATCGCGGCATGCGTCGAGAAAAATCAGACTAGCCCCAGCCTCTTCCGACATCGGCTCAAGCACGTCGTTGAACAGCAGCGCGCGAGAGGCAAGGTGCGCCATCTCGGTGATCTCGGCGTCGATAGGGATCAGGTAGTTCTTGCCGCGCACCTGCAGGCCGTGGCCGGCGTAGAACAGCAGCGCCACATCGGGCTTGGCGCGTAACGCCGTCTCGAACGTGGCCTGCACGTCGCCCATGGCGCGCTGATCGAGGTTGATGCCTTTGACGACCTCAAAATCCAGGCGGTTGAGCAGCAACGCCATCGCCTCGGCATCGTTGGCCGCGTTGTCGAGCGTCATGGCATGGCTGTAGGCGCCATTGCCAATCACCAGCGCCACCCGCCCAGCCATATCCCTGCCCCGCATCACCTGTGATGTGTGCTTATCAAAACCAACGGCTGTGGTAAACAACGGTCAATTCGGGAAGCACACTGCGGGGTTTTGCACATGGACGAGAAAGACTTGGCGCGTGCGGTTGCGGCGGAACTGGGCGGTGACGTTTCCGCCGATACGGAGCGGGCGCTGACGGCGGAAAAGACCCGCAGCTTCGGCGTTGTCGAGGCGATGTCGATCGGCAGCTTCCTGGTCAACAGTGCGCAACTCGCCATGGCGATTTGGCAAACGCGCCGGGACCGGGCCCTGCTGGTCGAGGCATTGCTGGAGAAGGCGCCAGAGAGCAAGCTGCTGGACCCCGAACGGCGGCTGGGCATGATCGGCCGGATCGTCGATAGATTGGTGCCAGAGAGTTGGGGCGTATCGCCGTCGCTGGGCGCGGTCGCGGAGAAGACCAAGCAGCAATGGATCAAGGAATGGCACGCGAGCCAGCGCGCTGCCGACGGCGAAGCAACAAGAGCGTTCTCGCGGCCGACCATCCTGCAAGCCTTTGGCGACATGGACTATTACTGCGTGTTCGACAAGATCGATTGGACGCCGCCCGCGCAATACGCCGGCAAGCTGCCAGCCGTGACCGTGCCCAAGGGCTTCGTCACCGATCTCGCGTCGGTACCGCAGATATTCTGGTCGGTCCTGCCGCCCCAGGGACGGCACGGCCACGCCGCCATCCTGCATGATTGGCTCTATTGGGATCAGTGCAGCAGCCGCAAGATTTCGGACGACGTGTTCAAGGCGGCCATGGAGGAATTGAACGTAAAACCCATGGTGCGCTCGGCGATGTACAGTTCGGTGCGCGTGTTCGGCGGCTCGTATTGGCACAGTGATGCGTCTGACAAAGCCGGCGGAGAGCGACGGGTCTTGGCGAAGTTGCCCGATAGCGCGTCCGTTACCTGGGACGACTGGCGCAGGCGGCCGGGGGTGTTTGCGTAGCGTCTTGCGCTGGTGCGGCGGATTGGACCGCGAACCGTGCTGCGTTGCGATTGATGTGGCACGCTGCGGCGTTACACGACCGTTCGGTCTCAGGCAGCCCGCATTGGTTGGCCGCAACCCATGGGTGCCCCCCAATAAGCGGACAAAACGCTACGGAATAACGCGACTTGTCTGAGCCCGTTCAGATCAGCACGCCTGTGGCCGCGTAGGACAGCGGCGGCATGGCCAGAGTGGCCAAGGCGACAGTCACGGCGCCGGCCGCAAGCATGGCCGCGACCCAGGCCTTGCGCGAGGGCGACCGCCCGTCGAGCAGCAGCGGCCCCGATCTCGAAGACAAAAGCTAGAGGTGAATGATGGCCTTCAAACGCTCGACGCTTCGCTATGGCGAGACCACGCAACCGGCACGCCTTATCAGAAAGCCGCGCGGAAATGGGACGACCGCATCGGATCGGCGCGGGTCCAGGCGCACAATTGGCGGATGATGGCGCTCGGCAGCGTGCTGCTGTCCGTGATCCTGGCGGCCCTCCTGCTCTGGCTCGGCCGCTCAGGCGGGGCCGTGCCCTATATCGTCGAAGTCGATGCCCAAGGCGCTGCCCATGCCGTGGGACCGGCTTCCGAAATCTACCGGCCCGCAGATGCGAGAGATCGCCTATCACCTCGCCCGCTTCATCGAAAACGTCCGTTCGCTGTCGATCGATCCGGTGGTGGTGCGCAACAACTGGCTGAGGGCTTACGATTTCGTCACCGACCGGGCGGCGGCAACCCTCAACGACGATGCGCGCAGCAACGATCCCTTCGCCAAGCTCGGCCGCGAAACCGTCGCCGTGGAAGTTTCACACCGCCCAGAACCGCCAACCTGATCGCGAAGAACCCGCCCCGCATCTTCGTCCAATCCTTCAATTGGTCCCGGGACCCTTGTAAGTGGAAGCGGCCAGACCTCGCAATGTTGCCACAAGCCTGTGCCGATCCTCAGGGCGCATGCGGATTGGCGGGGGGTAGGATGGCGACGGTCGAGAACCAACGGGATGGCGACGGGCAGTTGCCCGGCCCAGAGTCAGCCGCGCGCGCACCCCAACCCGCGGTCGCCCTCGCCCGCATCGCCGAATGCAACCGCACCCGCGCTGACGAACTCGACCTCGGCGGCCTCGGCCTCACCGAAATCCCCTACGAAGTCGCCGGGCTGCCCTGGCTTAAGGCGCTCTATCTCGGCGGCGAGCCAATGCCCGAGAAAGGCCTGATTACTGGTACAGCAAGCAAGACAAAAACAAGTGCAACGCGGTGCGTGGATTGCCCGCGCGCATTGTATCCGCACTACCGCTGCTAGAGTGCCTCGACTTGGCGTGTAACCAGCTCACCGCGCTGCCGCCCGAGCTGGGCCGCCTGACCGCGCTGACGTTGCTCATTCCCGACGACAACCCACTCACCTATCCTCCCGCCGAATTCGTCGACCAGGGAGCCGAGGCCGTGGTGTCGTTCCTCGGCAAGGTGTTGGCCGATGGCAAGCCGTTCCATGAGGCCAAGCTGGTGCTGGTGGGCGATCCCTCGCATGGCAAGACGGCACTGCGGAGCTGGCTGGAGTTTGGCGTATTCCGGGAACCGCCGGAATCGACACGCGGCGGCGAAGTCGCCTTTCGGGACCTGATCGTGCGCGGCGAGGCCAAGGGCCGCGTCAACATCTGGGATTTCGGCGGACAGGATCGCTACCGGCCGGCGCAATTGCCGCTGTTCACGCCCGGGGCGCTGTATCTGGTGCTGTGCGACAAGCGATCGAACATCGCCGAAGCCGGGCTGCCCGAATGGTTGCGCCTGATCCAGTTGCGCGCCGGACGCCAAGCGCGCGTGCTGTTGGTCTTCACGCGCATGGGGGCTCATGATGGCATTCCCAGTCTTGCGGCCCTGCCCAATGATCTCAGGGCCCTGATCAAGGACGGCGACATCTTTGGCATCGACAGCCCGAGCGGGCATCGCGTCGAGGCGCTGCTGGCGCGGGTCTGGGACGAGGTCGGCAAGCGACCGGGTTTCGAGGACAAATGGCCGGCCAGCTATCTTGCGGCCCGCGACGCCGTGCTGGCCTTGCGCACCAACACTCTGAGCGCCAACGACGGCAACTACATTTCCTACTCGCGCTATCTCGAGGTGTGCCGACCCCATGGCGTCGAGGGCCTGGACGCGCGCGTGCTGGCGACGGCGCTCTCGCTGCAGGGGCGGCTCGACTACAAGGGCTGGGAGGTCGATGTCGATCAGATCGTGGTGCTCAATCCGGAGTGGCTGCTCAAGGCCATCGCCTATGTGCTCGACGACGACGCTCTCGCCAATACGCAAGGCGGCATCCTTCACATCCGCGATCTCGACCGCGTCTGGCGCAATCACAACCGTCCGGCTGCGGACAATCCGATCCGCTTCGAAGAGCATCTGTGGCCACATCTGCTCAAGCTGATGGCCGAGCACGAGCTGATCTATCGCCTGACGGAGCGGGAATGGCTGGTGCCGCAGAAGGTCACCGACCGGCCGCTCAACCCCGTGCCGTGGACGCAGACCAGCGATCCCATCCGCATGGATTGCCGCCTGAATTATCCCATTTCGGGGCTGATGGCGGTGCTGACGGTCAAGCACAATTACAAATACGTCGACCGCTCGCTGTTCTGGCAACGTGGTGCGTTCCTGCGCCATCCCAATACGCACGCCGAGGCCCTGGTGACGGTCGATGGCGAGCAGACCGTGCATTTCGAAGCGCGCGGGCCGCGCGCCGACGCGCTGATGCAGGATCTGCAGGATACCTTCGTGCGGCTGGTTGAATCGCGCTGGCCCGGCACGGCGCAGGACGAGGAGCCGCCCTATCAGTTCACGGTGCCCTGCCTGACGCCGGGGTGCCGCGGGCACTACTCGCTGAATGTGCTGCGCGCCGAACTGGCGGCCAAGAAGTCGGATGACGCCGCTTGCGCGGGATCGACGCCGCACCGGCACAAGCTGCTGCGACTGCTCTATGGCATCGAGCCGACGGCCGCCGAGGACGCCAGCCGCAAGATGCGCAACCTGCACCTGACCTATGGCAAGCCACCGCGCCTGATCGAGATCAGCGATGCGCCGCCTGAAACCATCGCCGGGCGGTTGAAGAAGCGGGTCAAGATTCAAGTGTACTCGGAGCTTTCCGAGACGCCCGTTTCCGGCGCTTCCGACATGGTCGCAGTCGACACGAAATGGTGGGAGGCCACTAAGAAATGGGGACCCTATGTCGCCGGCGAGATGTTCAAAGCCGGCATGAAGATGGCGTTCCCTGACGGCACGGTCGGTCTGCCCGACATGCCCGAAGCACGCGACGATCAGTGTCCGGACGATGCGAATCATCAGGTGTTCGATCTGCCCAAGGGATTGCTGATCATCCCGATCGGCCAGCACCTGCCACAGCCGGTCGCCGACAAGCTGATCGCCATCGCCAACAAAGGCGATATGCGGCAGACGGAGTTGTCCGACGGCCTCTGGGTCTGGGTCAGCGCGTCCGAGGCCGACCGCAACGACACCAGCAAGCCGAAGGAGTAGGGGGCGGCAAAAATGCGATACGGTCGAGCCAATCGCGCTTGTGCTCCAAGGACGGCCCGACGCCATAGCGCGGCCGGGACCATTTATGGCCCAACAGGCAGGCGATGATCTTGTCCGGCGCATCGACCGCTCTGAGCCGATCTTCGAAGGTGTGCCGCAAGGAATAGAGCGACTGACCGGCCTCGGGCCGCAAGCCACGCGCGTCCATGGCCTTGTTGACCAGCGCTGAAAGACTGTCAGCCTTGTCGAGATACCTGGGAAAGCCATCTGGTTGTTCACGCATGGCCTTCAAGGCGACGCCCACCAGAGGAATAACGCGCTTGGACTCATCGGTCTTCAATTCCCGCCCGTCCGCTAGAACAGAAATATGCGGAACGTCGGCGTCGAGATGAATTGTCTCTCGCGTCAGCGCGATAGCCTCTGACAATCTCAGTCCGGTCTCGGCAATGAGTAAACGACCCGCCGCGCCTCCGGATTGATGTCCTCAAATAGCCCGTTGGCCAGAATGTGGTTTTGAACAATGTCCGGCGCGAAGGCGAGGCGTTGACCATCCTTGCCGCCGCTGATGCGGACCCGGTCGAAGATCGACGGCGCGTTCAATTGCCGACTCTCATTGATGGCGCGAAACATGCCGCTGATGTGCCCGATATACATGTTCGCCGTGCCAATCTCGACTTCGCCCGCCACGATCCGATCCTGCCAATGCGACCTCAGTTTCAAGGCATCGGCGCGCGTCAGCGAGGTGAGTGGCCGGTTGCCGATCAGGTCAACGAAGACCTTGACGGCTGTTTCTTTGCCCACGCGCCACTTCTTCCGTTGGCGGTCGGATTTGACCGACACGGTTGCTCGAACGATGTCCTCGTAGTCCTCGAACATGGTCGCCGTCATAACGTCCGGCGGCTTCTCGCCACCGAGAACCGCGCTGACCTCAGCTGGCTTGGCCGCCGTGCCGCGCAAGATCACCGTCTCAAACCGGCGTAGCATATCTTTGATTGGCAATTGGGTAGCCGCCTCGGCCGCTGGGACGTAGGCTAGGCCAAGTGCGCGCGCTTGAACAGGCCTGCTAGTAACGGGCCTCGGCGTCAGCATCCTTGCCGCTGCGCTTGTCCTTCCAATAGCGGGCGAGGTCTCGGTCAAGCCGAGCCACGACCTCGCCGGCCCTCACGCCGCGCGGATCGTCGGCGACTCTTATGCCGGTGCTGATGCGAACTGGGTTCCTGCGGTCGAACGGCACGAACTCCCTGGGAACCCGGCGAACCAGGAACCAAAACCCATCGTGCCTGTTTGGGCGCGCGGCGGCGGTGGGTCGACCCATGATTTGTTGCCCCATTTGTTGCACCTCAGATCGCCTTTGGCGTCGAGGGCGGGGTCGACTATCTCAGAAAAATGTGCGATTTCAAGGTATTATAAAATGCAGAATTGGCGCTCCCTACGGAAGGATGGGGACACTGATTGATCAACACCTTAGCGTTCCCAACCCGTGTCAAGTAACTTATTGAAACACAAGATATAGTAGGCCGAAGTCCCAACCCTGTTTCGGAGCGGGATGGGATTCCCAGCCGATCGCAATCATTCCCAATCTCCGTCTCCTTCTCTCCTGCTACCGCCCACAAGTTCGTTTTAACCAGGCGGCAGTGCTTCACATCGCAAGTCATTTGGCGCGCCAGCAAGTAGCTGCGGAACACCATGCCGACCACTGTCGATCCGGAGCGCCTTCAATATGACGAGCGCTTCCTCTTCCCACTCGATGTGTCCGCGAAACAGGGTCTCGCAGTACATGTCCTGAAAACTTGGCAGGTCTGGAATTTCGAACTGCCCCTCGGCGAGCATGGGCTCCACTAGGCCATTCCAGATCGTCACGAATGATCCATCCTTGCTCAGGTAGATATTGATCCGCAGCACGTCGACCATGCCGTCGACGAGAGCGTGATTGCGCAATTCATAGACGTCGACGCTGACGGGCATTTGAAAATCCCGTAGTCGGATAAAACCAATGGCTTCAGGATCGAAGGACTGCATGATTTTGGCACCGTCGTTGGAGCGGCACCGTACCGCATGAATTTCATCCGCCGCCAATGGACCTAAAGCCCAAGGCTCGCCCTCAGGTCGGCCAGCGTCACCATCAAAACCATCGGATTGATCGGCGAGACCACCATGCCAAGCGCCAGATAGAATGCTTTGGCCTCGTCCGATATCGCATCGACCAGCACGCCGCGCACGCCGATGATGCCGGCCGCCTGCACCACGCGCAGGCCCGCGTCTCTGAACAGCGCGCGACCGAGCCCCTTGCCCTGCTGCGACCGATCAATGGCCAAGCGCCCGAGCACCACAATCGGGATCGGATCGGGCATATTGCGACGGAACCGGCCAGGCGCCGACGTCACGTCCACGGCTCCGGCGGCCAAGGCATAGTAGCCGACGACGACGTTGCCTTCGGCCGCCACATAGGAATGTGATGCGCCGCTCGCCGCGTTGCCGCGCGCCCGTCGCATGAGCCACTCATCGAGCGCCGGAACCCCACAATCGAAGGCGTCGAGTTGATGGCTATCGTCGAGCAGGACGGGCGCGGCAACAGTCACTTGCGATCCCAGGGCGCGGGCGTCTGCATGGTGCGACGGAGCTTATCATTGGGGTTTGGCGGCGCATCGAGCGCAGCGACGAACTTGGC
>JANLQJ010000267.1:0-12424 GCA_031367715.1 Hyphomicrobiaceae bacterium
GAGGCCGAGGTGCGCGCTGCGACCGTCATCGCCAATGACGAGACCTCGGCGCGGGTGGCGGGAAAAACCCACTGGCAGTGGGTGTTCGGCTGCGCCACAGCGGTCCGCCATGTCATCGCACAGAGCCGGGGCAAGGCTGTGGTCATCGCCTTCCTGGCCAGCGCACGGCCCAAGGTGTGGATCTCCGACCGGCTCGCCGCACAAGCTGGCCATGCCGAGCAGCACCAGGTCTGCCTCGCCCATCTCTTGCGCGATGCCCAGTTTGCCATCGACGACGGCGACATGATCTTTGCACCCGGCTTCAAAGGCCTTTTGAAGCGAGCCTGCGCCATCGGCCGCCGCCGCGACAGCCTGGCCGACAACACGCTCGCTGCCTACCGGCGCGATCTCGATCGCCGCCTCGACCGGCTGCTCGCCACCTGCCCCACCCGCGCCAACGCCATCAAGCTGAAGGCCGTCATGGCCGATTGCCGGGCCAAGCTGTTCGTGTTCGTCACGCAGCGTGATGTTCCGGCCACCAACAATGTCTCGGAGCGCGCGCTGCGACCGTCCGTGATCTTCCGAAAAGTGACAAATGGCTTCCGATCGGCCTGGGGAGCGGAGGTCTACGCCGATATCTGCTCGATTGTGGCAACCGGCCGCCTCAACGGCCGGACCGCATTGGCGGCCATCACCGAAGCCCTCGCCGTCGGAGCCGCAGTAGCATCGGTTTCATAGGGCATGGGGTGAGCAGTTACTAAGAATCCGAAGAACAAGGAAGTCGTAAAGAAATCCGCAAAATCGTCGTTGCAGTCAACGGGGCCGGCGAAATCAACGGGGCAGGCAAAGCCTGCCAAAGCTCGCGCGGCGCCTATGGCAATCGGAAAGGCCAAGACTTCGTTACAGACGCGATCTGCTTCGAGGCAGCTTGGCCCGGTCAGCCGCCGCACGCCGGCAAAAGCAAAGCAGCTGACGGCAATGAAGCCGGAGAGCATCCTGCAGGAGCCAAAAACTGCCGCGCCGACCATTAAGCGCCCTATCAAGAACATCCTTCTTGAGACCAATAAAACCGTCCGGGCCCGTACAACAAGGTCAACCTCTCAGGATAAGCAGCCTGAAAAGCTGGGGTTCGTCCCGTCGTGTCGGACACCCTGCATGCGACGGTGGCGGAACCTGTATCGGGCAGCGGCACCTCGCCGAAAGAACGCATCAAGCCGACGGACGACGATTTGCGCGAGAGGATGCCGATGATCGACCCCAGTGTTGGATCGCCTCAGACAGACGCCGCGTCTCCGGCGCCGGGCCAAGTGGTCGACGCGAAGCCGTTCACCTCAGG
This sequence comes from Hyphomicrobiaceae bacterium, assembly GCA_031367715.1. GTDB lineage: Bacteria > Pseudomonadota > Alphaproteobacteria > Rhizobiales > Hyphomicrobiaceae > JANYHF01. The sequence continues at coordinate 1,316 of JANLQJ010000267.1, forward strand.
GCTGTCGATCACGCCGCTTGGTATGATGGTGAACCAGCAGGCATTCGCCTTCAATCTCATGTTGAACACGCTGCAAATGCAGCGCCAATTCTTCCACATTTGGCGGCCAACGCGACGCTGAACGTCGACGGAGACAACGCCGAGGAGCGACCCTCTATGTGGGTTGGGGAATCGCATTTGGCAAAGCACCGTTTTTGACCGCAGCTGGCGCCAAATGAAGTTATCGTCGAGCACGCCATCAATTGAAGCCGTTTTGATTCAAACAGCTTTAAGCCTTTTAGGCTCGCCGATATTTCGAGTGCGGAAAACTTATGAGCCAGCAATCAAGCCCAGGACCGCCGCCAACGTATCAGCCTCGGCTGCCGGTTTGTCCCAGCGGATGCAATGGATGCGCGGGAAACGCATGGCGACACCGGATTTGTGACGGCTTGAGGCCTGCACCGCATCGAATGCGACTTCGAGCACAAGCGTCGGTGTCACGCGCCGTACCGGACCGAAGCTTTCCACCGTGTTCTGACGGATGAACTTGTCGAGCTCCTTGAGTTCGGCATCGGTGAAACCTGAGTAGGCCTTGCCGACCGGCACCAGCTCACGCTGACCAAGGTCATCGTTGCGCCAAACGCCGAACGTATAGTCGGAATAGTATGACGACCGTTTGCCCGAGCCCCGCTGGGCGTACAGAAGCACACAATCGAGCGTAAGCGGATCGCGTTTCCATTTGAACCAGTGGCCCTTGGGCCGGCCCGCAAGATAGGGACTGGTACGGCGTTTGAGCATCAGGCCTTCGATGCCGGCGGCGCGCGCGCCATCGCGCAAGGTGGCAAGCTCGGTGAAATCCGAAAAAGAAATCAGTTCACTGAGGTCTGAAAGAGGGGCTCCGGCAGTGATGTGCCACGCCTCCAGACGTTTGCGACGCTCATCGAACGCCAGCGCCCGCAGATCGTCGCCAGCGTCCATCAAAATGTCATACAGCCTGACATGGGCGGGATGGGACTGGGCCTGGCGCGCCGTGACACTCTTTCTGTTCAAGCGTTGTTGAAGATCGTTGAAGGGTGCAACTTCGCCGTCGCGCATGACCAGCAACTCGCCGTCTACGGTTACATTGCGGCTCGCAAAAGCTTTGGCGATTTCGGGAAACGCCGTGGAAATATCGTCCCCGTTGCGCGAGAACAGTCTCACGCCGCCGGCAGTGGCAGCAATCTGTACACGGATGCCATCCCACTTCCATTCCGCCGCAAAGTCTTGAGGCTGCAGATTATCCCAGTCTCCGGTCTCGATGGGCGGCGCCAGCATCAGAGGGCGGAAGATCGGCAGTCCTGTCGCATCTGGCCGGAGCGATGTGCCGGCAGCCCAGGCGAACAGTTCGGCGTAAGGAGGCTTCAAGCCATGCCAGATCTCTTCGATATCTGCGATATCCTTGCCGATGGCCGTCGCTAGACCCATCTTGGCCAGCCGCGCCGACACACCCACACGCGGAGCACCGCCCAGCAATTTCAATAGCGCCCAGCGGCCGCGCACATCGAGCCGGTCGAGCAGACCGGCCAGCAACGGCCGCATGGCGGCAGGAGAGGCAGCAAAAAACGCCGTGACGATTTCGTCCAGGCCGGGGCTTGCCTCGCTCAAAGCGGCGTTGTCGTCCCATAGCAGAGATACTGTCTCGGCCGTGTCGCCGACATAGTCGCGCGACAACTTATAGAGCACCGGATCAATCCGTTCGGCCATCAGGTCAGTCAGGATACGGCGCAATGCGATGCGTATCGGCAATCCATCCGTGAGCGCAGCAAGCGCCCAGCCGCGATCAGGGTCAGGGGTTGCGCGGAAGTAGCCGGTCAGCAGTGCGAGCTTGTCGTTGCGGCCTTGCGTATACGACAGTTCGTCGAGCAGTTGAGCAAATCTCCGCATCGTGGATCACTCGGCCTCGTCTTCGAAGCCAACCAGCGCGAGCGCCTTGGCGCGCCGCCCTTCTCGACCAAGTTGATACACCAGGGCGTCGTCGCGGCCATGGGTGACCCAGACATCCTGCGCGCCGGTCTCGCGGATGGTGGCAAGCAGTTCGGGCCAGTCGGCGTGATCGGAAACAATCAGCGGCAGTTCCACACCGCGTTGCCTGGCTCGTCCACGCACCCGCATCCAGCCTGATGCAAAGGCCGTAACCGGATCGGGAAAGCGGCGCGACCAGCGATCGGCCAAGGCCGACGGCGGACACAGCACAATCGCGCCGGCGAAGTCGGTGCCACCGGTTTCGCGCACTGGGCGGATATCGCCGAAGTCCTGGCCGAACTGCTGGAACAACTCGGTCAACCCGACCATTGCGCCATGCAGATAGATCGGCTGGTCGTAGCCGCTCAGACGGATCAGTTTCAGTAGCCGTTGCGCCTTGCCCAGGCCATATGCACCCAGCAGATGAGCGCGCGCAGGATGACGGGCGACCGACTGCAGCAGACGCATTATCTCCTTGTCCGCCGGCTCATGTCGAAACACCGGCAAAGCGAACGTCGCCTCGGTGACGAACACATCGCAGGTGACCAGCTCGAATTGCGTACAAGTCGGATCGGCGCTGCGTTTGTAGTCGCCCGAGACCACCGCACGGGTGCCTTTCCAGTCCAGCACGATCTGAGCCGAACCCAAGATGTGGCCGGCTGGGACGAGCCGCAAGCCGACCCCTTTGATGTTGAGCTGTTCACCATACGCACACGCTTGGAACGTCCCGGCGCAACCGTCGCCATAGCGGACCTTCATGATCGAGATGGTTTCAGGCGTCGCCAGAACCGATCCGTGCCCGGAACGAGCGTGATCGCTGTGCCCATGAGTGATGATGGCCTTGTCGACGGATCCCGGTGGATCAATGTAGAAGCCGCCGGGCTCGCACCAAAGCCCGCGATCGGTCGGATAGAGCCAAGTTTCGGCGCTGGTCATCGGGATATCTCCAAGCAGCCCTCTCTAACATCGAGCCTCAGCTCTTGTTGAGCTACGGGCAGCGCGTCATGTTCGGCTCATTCGGATGGCCAAACGTCGCGGTGGGTCTGCCACCTTTGGACACGCCTGCTCGCACTTGAACGCTCAGAGCTAGGGATCGTTCCGTGACCGATCTATCACACGCCCCAACTCCACCCCGTCGCAGATCCAACCGGCCCTGACGGCCTCGTTCTTATCATGTCGTCCGGCCGGCGCGGGCGGTTCCCGATCGGAACGCCGGTTTTGGATATGGGTTTCGGCTGGTTCGAACGCCTCACACAGTGACGCCGGTGCTTGTGTGGCCCATCGTGTTCCCCACCGTTGCCGTCAGAGGAATCTGAACGAAACTCGCCTTAGCTCAAGCGAGATTGCGGACCTTTGGCTCGCGATCCCATTGGCGGGTCTTGGCCGCATCCACCCATTGATCGAGCGCCTTGCTGACATCCATTATGCTTGCGTCAGGCACCACCGCAGCAGCGTCGAGCAGTGGCTGGGCCTCCGGGGAAAATCCGATCGTTTTCAAGTGGCCGAAGGCGTCGCGGACAAAGTCGACTGCTGCGCCGTCACGTTTCAGCTTTTGAGTTCCGTCTTGCGAGAGAACCAGGGCAACCGCATCGAACAAAACGGAGGGCGATCCGGCGAGCTTGCCGTCAGCGGGCAGCTTGCTGCCATCCTTCACAACAACGCCGCCGATCTTCGAGGCGATGATCTTGACTGTGGCACCTTCGGCTTCAACTGCCTTTTTTACTGCCTTGATGAGTTTTCCATCCGCGCCGTCGCTGACCAGGATGGCGACGCAACGGCCGGCCAGTGTCGCAGGATACTTGCCGACGATGCGCAAGGCCTCCGATGGCTCCATGTCCTGTGGCTGCACCGCAGCTTTAGTCGCAGTTGGCAGGCCCGTTCCAAGCCCGTCAGCCACCCGCCCCGCCAAATCGTCGTCGACATGGCGCAGGTTGGCCAGCACGCGCATCCGAACATGGTCAAGCGTCACTTTTGACAACTCAAATACCAGTGCATTAATAAGATGGGTTTGTTCAATGTCAGTTTGAGAGCGGAAAAACAGGCGGGCCTGACTAAAGTGGTCCGCAAAGCTTTCCGCGCGCAGTCGCACCTTCTCACCGTCGGCCGGGGCTGGGTACGACCGGAACCCTCCGGCCGGGTCTTCGCGCGGTCCACTCGCCTCGCCGGCCTCGGAAAGGCTGTTGGGTTCATAATTAGCCCGTCCGGTGAATACGACGGTTTGCATATGGCCGTCGCGTTGGAAATTCTGGAACGGGCAGCCCTTGGCGCGATTGATGGGAATCTGATGGAAGTTGACGGTACCGAGGCGGGACAGCTGCGTGTCCTGATAGGAAAACAGTCGACCCTGCAGCAATGGATCATCTGATACGTCGATGCCGGGCGGCATGTTGGTCGGCAAAAAGGCGACCTGTTCGGTCTCGGCGAAGAAATTATCGGGGTTGCGGTCGAGCACCATGCGGCCGACGTCTTGGATCGGAAACAGCTCCTCGGGAATCAGTTTCGTGGCATCGAGAATATCGAAGGGCAACGCATCCGCATCGTCCTGCGTGAGCAATTGGACGCCGAATTTCCATGCGGGGAAATTACCACCCGCGATCGCCTCGAAGAGATCGCGGCGGTGATAATCAGGATCGGCGCCGGCGATCTTGACGGCCTCGTCCCAGCACGTCGATTGCGTTCCTAACTCAGGGCGCCAGTGGAACTTGACGAACGTCGCCTCGCCAGCATCGTTGATCAGCCTGAAGGTATTGACGCCGAACCCCTCCATCATCCGCAACGAACGCGGAATGGTGCGGTCCGACATCTGCCACATAACCATGTGGGTCGACTCGGGCATCAATCCGATGAAATCCCAGAACGTGTCGTGGGCGCTGGCAGCCTGCGGATAACCGCGATCAGCCTCCATCTTCACGGCATGTACCAGGTCGGGGAATTTGATGGCGTCCTGGATGAAGAATACCGGGATATTATTGCCTACCAGATCCCAATTGCCTTCGCGGGTGTACAATTTCACGGCAAAGCCGCGTACGTCGCGCGGCGTATCGACTGAGCCGGCGCCACCGGCTACAGTTGAAAACCGTGCAAACACCTCTGTGCGTTGGCCGACCTCGGTCAGTATCTTCGCCCGCGTGACACGTTCGAGAGATTGCGTCAGCTCGAAATAGCCATGAGCGCCCGAGCCGCGCGCGTGGACGATCCGCTCGGGAATTCGTTCGTGGTCGAAATGCTGGATCTTTTCACGCAGCACAAAATCTTCGAGCAAAGATGGCCCGCGCGTGCCGGTCTTGAGCGAGTTCTGGTTGTCGCTGAGCGGCACCCCGTGATTGGTGGTGGTCCTGGAGTCCGATGTGGACGCCGTTTGGTGAAGTTCGCCTCCCGAGCCGACATGCGCTGCAGGTTTGGACGCAGTACGCTTGGCCTTCGCCATGGAAAGCTACCTTTCGCAGTTTTTTTGGGGGCGTGAAGGACGGCACTGCCCAGAAAACGCGGAGGTCGCGTTGCGGTTCCACTCCAAATCGGGGGCTCACGCAATGGAATGTTCGCGACCGACTGGGTACCACCGATCCGATCCACAGATTTTTTAACGCTGTTTCAGCAGCAACTTCAGCACCTTCTGCGAGAAAACCTGAGTTACCGAAAAAAATCCACGCCACGGTTCGCCCGCCGGCAAGGAAGTCCGGGCCGTGAACAAAGCTGCCTTGCTGGCCAAACGCAACTGCTGCCAGCTGACCGGCGCGGCGATGCTCGCGGTATCCCGCGCCCGCAGGGAATAGGGCGCGACGGCCGTCGCCGTGGGCTTGTTCCGCAGCCAATCGATATAAATGCGCCCGGTGCGGCGTGCTTTCGACATGACCGCCACGTAGCGATTGGGCTCAGCCCGCGCCATCACCTGAGCCAATACCTGGGTGAACGTCTCGACATCCGACCACCGGTGCGGGCCGGTGAGGGGAACCACAAGGTGCACACCCTTGCCGCCCGACAGCAACGGGAAGCTTTTCAACCCTGCACTCTCAAGAATAAGCCGGATCACGTCGGCAGCCGTCACCACCGCGCTGAACGGAACATCATCGGCGGGGTCGAGATCGAACACCATGCGGTCAGGACTATCGAGATTGGGCAAGCGTGCGCCCCAACCATGAAATTCGATCGCGCCGAATTGTACGGCCGAGGCAAGTCCGGTGGCATCGCGGATCGCGAAATAGGCGGCATGGTCGCCATCGGGCGCAGCGACGCGATCAATGCCGCGTGTCATGGCCGGCATCGGATGGCGCTGAAAGAAGGTCTCGTGATCGATGCCATCGGGCGCGCGCAGGACGCTGACGGGCCGGCCGGCAAGATAGGGCAACATGCGCGGAGAGACCTTGGCGTAGTAGGCCGCAACATCTCCCTTAGTGAACGAGATCTGGGGGAAGACCACTCGGGCCGGATGTGTGATGGTGACGGGACCAGCGTCCGAACTGGCTAGCGACTTTGCAGGTCGCATGGTGCCTCCCGCGACTTCAGGTTTCGGACCGGGCGCTGCGGTCTTCCATCTGACGAATCGCGCCGCACGCAAGCGCCCCTCTCCGGTGAACCCGCCAAAGCCGATCTCGGCGACCAGGCGCGGCGCGACCCAATGAACCCCCGATGGCAATTCCAGGCCCTGGATGTCGCGCGGCGGTGTCTTGCGTTCGATCCGTTCGAGCCGGTCAAACGCGTCGGATTCGGTCTGTCCACCAAAGCCGCTGCCGACCCGCCCGGCGTAGCGCAGTCCGTCCTGTGTGGGCACGGCCAGCAGCAACGAGGCGAACTTGCGCCCGGCCGGCGACGGCATCCAGCCGATCACGGTCGCCTCGATGCGCTGCACTCCCTTGATCTTGAGCCAGGACGACGAGCGACGCGACTGGTAGGTCGAGGTCGTGCGTTTGGCGATCAACCCTTCGCCGCCGGCCGCCACGATGCGCTCGAGCAACAATTTTCCATCACCGGTGAGTGCCGGGGCCAGGCGAATGACATCGGTCTTCGGCCCGTATTTGGCGAACAGCTTTTCCAGTGCGCGGCGACGCTGAGCGAGCGACAGGCTCCTGAGGTCTTTGCCGCGATCACGCAACACGTCGAAGACGACGAACCCGATGCCCGCCCCGCCGCGCCCGAGAGCCGCCACCAGAGCGGGATAGTCGGAAATCCCAGCGGCGTTGAGAATGACCGCCTCGCCGTCAAGGATGCTGTCGGCCAGTTTCATCGACCGTGCGGCATTGGCGACATCAGGGAAACGATCCGTCCAATCGAGGCCGTTGCGGGTGCGCAACACGGCGCTTGCCTCGCCGAGCGCCAGCTGTAGCCGGTACCCGTCATATTTCATTTCGAACTGCCAGTCGTTGCCTTCGGGCGCGGTCTTGACGGTCTCACACAGCATGCAAGGCACGAAGCGCGGCGGCCAGACGGCGGGCTTCGGGCTTTTGGCCGGCTTGCCCGCGGCAATGTCCGGAAACCCGCGCGAACTTACGACGCTGTCGGTGAAGCGCTCTGTCAACGCATCATCGGCTTCGGCGAAGGCGTCACGGTCCTTGATCAGCAGCCAGTTCTCGCGGCTCCCGTCGTCTTTGAGCCGGACCAGCGCCCATAGGCCACGCATCCGCTCGCCTGCCAACACGACCTTGAGGTGTCCTTCGGCGAGACCTCTGCCGGCATCGCCGGCCGCGGTCCAGGTGCCGCGATCCCAGATCATCACGGGACCGGCGCCATAGGAGCCCTTCGGGATGACGCCTTCGAAGCCGGCATAGTCGAGCGGATGGTCCTCCGTTCTCACGGCAAGCCGGCGCGTCGCGGGATTGGCGCTCGGCCCCCGGGTGACCGCCCAGCTCAGCAGGACACCGGCAAATTCGAGGCGGAAATCATAGTGCAACCGGCGAGCGGAATGGCATTGGACGACGAACTTGAGCGCCGGTGGCTGCTTGGTGTCTCGCTTGTGCTTAACCTCAGGCGCGTCGGGCTCGGGGCTGGCCTTGAAGTTGCGTTTCGCGCGATAGGTCTGGAGCGAACGCGCCACGTGCTAGCGCCGCTTGGCTGATGCTTTGGGCTCGGAAGTTACGCTCTTGGTCTTGCGGGCGGGTGTCGTGGTCGCGGCCGCCTTGGGGGCCGCGCGCCGGGGTTTTGGCTCGGCCTTCGCATCGGCCGCCGGCGAGCGACGCAGCGCATCCATAAAATCGATGATGGTGCCGCTGGATGCGGGGCCATCGTCGTCGCTGACCGCCTGGACCTCGCCGCCCTTCAATTTCGATTGCACAAGTTCGCGCAACGCTTTGGCATAGTGGTTTTGAAATTGGGAGGGATCAAACGCCGCCGTGCGCGCCGCGATCAGATCCAGCGCCATGTCGATGAGTTGCGGCTGTAGTTTGCTGTCCGACAGGCCGGCAAAGACGTTGTCGGCATCCTTGATCTCGTCGTCGTACCGCAAGGTTTCGAGCATCAGCCCGTCGCCACACGGCTTCAGCGCGACGAGGTTTTCGCGCCCGCGCATGGTCAGCTGGCCGATGCCATATTTCTTCGCGGAGCGCAGGGCGTCCCGAATCACGCGGTACCCTTCTTCGGCGAAATCGCCGTCGGGCAACACATAGTACGGACGCTCAAAGTAAAGCGGATCAATGGAGCAGGCTTCGACAAACTGTGTTAATTCCAGCGTATGGCGCGTTGATAATTTCAGCGATTCCAATGTGTCGTCGTCAAGCAAGATGTATTTGCCCGGTTCGATCTCGTAGCCCTGCACGATGTCATCGGCCGCGACCACCTTACCGGTATCCGCAGAAACTTTCTGATAGCGAATTCGGCTATTGGACTGGCGGTCGACCTGATGGAGAGCAATCTTGTCCTCCGACGAGGCCGCACTGACGAGGCGGATCGGAATGGTCACTAGCGCGAGGCGCATATGTCCTTTCCAGAATGAACGCGGTGCACTGGCCATCGAGCAAATCCAACTGGTAAAATCTGACGTTAAATAACGCCGTGGCCATTTCAGAAGTTCCCGCTGCGCGCCGATAATCGCCGACGTCGCCACCGATCGAGTGCTGAGAACAATCTCAGCGCTGTTCTACTGCCACTCCAAGGCCTGGCCATGTCGCGTCGTTCACCTGGCTTTGCTCGCGAGTCGTGATACGGTCGCCACGAGGTCCGCTGCCGGGTAGGGCTTGCCTAGAATTGGCGCGCGTGAGAACGCCTGGGGCGACCACTCCGCTCCATAGCCAGTGACGAAAGTGAACGGAATGCCACGACGCATGAGGGCGGCCGCAATCTCGTTCACGGGCTGGCCGTGCAGGTTGCCATCGAGGAGCACACCATCGACCTCCAAGCGTTCGATGGCCAATAGGGCATCCTTTACGTTACCGACCGTGCCGGCGATCGTTGCGCCGGCGCTCTCCAGAACGGCAGCGCAATCCATGGCGACCAACGCCTCATCTTCAACAATCAGAACTCGTAGCCCGGACAATGGCGAGGGTGAATCGGCGGTCGGAATCGCAGAAGGGCCCGGTGTCCGCCACTGGACGTCCTGAATTGGACGCAACGACACCGGATCGTTCGGAAGCGTGAGGTCGATATCCCAAACCACATCTTCAGCTGCAAAAGTCGCCTGGGCCGCCCCCCGTCGCCCGTTGCCGTACTCTCGATAAGTGTGCTGCCGAAGCGGCGTCGCGAGGGCGCTACCGCACGTGGCCCACCCCGCTCGCGCCATCGCAGCTGCAAGGTGGCGCCGGCCACCGTGCAGCCTATGATGACCGAGCCGCCTGGCTTCGAGAGCGCCTCGTACTTTACCGCGTTGGTGCCAAGCTCGTGCACGATCAGCGCAATGTGAAGGGCGAGTTGTGCTGGCAGGCGCACGTCAGGGCCGGTGATGGTGATCTGGCGTTCCTGCCCAACGCCCGCCAGCAGTTGATCTTGGATCACCGCGCGGAGATCTGCTCCCTCCCAACTGGCGTCCGTCAGAATGGCATGCACGCGCGACGGCGAGCGCACACGTTCGGTAAAGGTTTGCGCAAATTGCACCGGGTCCTTGGTGTGCTTCATAGTCATCTGCGCGATCGACTGCACCGTCGCCAGGGTGTTCTTGATGCGGTGATTCAGTTCGCCGAGAAGCAACTGCTGCGTGTCCTGGGCCCAAGTTCGCTCGGTGGTGTCGCGCAGCACTCCTTGCAGCAGGCCGCCTGCGAGTTGCCGGGCTCCCATCTCGCCGAAGAAGTTCGATCCGTCCTTACGCCGGAACCGCCATTCCGTGCGGTGAACGCGGCCGTCGGCGAACGATGCGATCGCCCCGGGAACGCGATGATGCTCCTCCGGTGCGCCTGCATCCTCGACGCTGCAGGCCAGACCCTCGTCCCGCCTCATGCCAAGAATCTCGTGGCCAGCCGGGTCGCGGAAGCGCGCTTCGCTCTCGCGCACCGACTTCTGGGCATCGCGCAGGTCGGTAATGTCGTTGAACACGATAGCTACCCGCCGGCTGGTCTCGCCGCGGATACGCGAAGCATAGACATTGAAGAAGCGTCCCATCGCTTCCGAACCATGCTGGAACCGGACGCTTTCGCCGGTCAGGGCGACCTGTCTGCATCTCGAAGACGAGGTTGGCCTCAATGAACAAATAGTCGATCGGCGTGCCTTGGTCATTTACAATATTGTCGACGATGCAAAAGCCCTCGTCAATCGAATGGAACAGGCCGCGATACTGCTCCTCGCTCTCGAGCAATGCCGCCTCGGATCGCGCAGGCTTGACTGCCGCCCAGGTGCGCTCAGCCGCCTCCTCGGCAAGGTTGATCTCAAGAACCGTCCAATCGCGAGGCGCCTGCTGGTTGATTGCGAAGGCTGCGACTAGTGGCCTGCATCGGCTAATTTGACTCATGGCGTGGTGTCGCGAACGCTGATTCTTGTCTTGCCGGTAGCAACTGGCAAGGCGAATCGATCATGGCAGCCAAGAAATTCTTGGTCGAACTCAGCGCCGATGAGCGCAAGCGGCTGAACGACTTGATCTCCAAGGGCAAAGCCCCGGCAAAGGCAATCCTGAAGGCCCGCATCCTGCTCAAGGCAGACCAATCGGAGGCCGGCTGCGGCTGGCTGGACGATCAGATCGTCAAGGCGCTCGACACCAATCTGACGATGGTGTCGCGG
>JANLQJ010000268.1:0-24662 GCA_031367715.1 Hyphomicrobiaceae bacterium
CGCTACGATCTGGCCGCCATGATGCCCCGCCTGGCCTATGCCGCCGTCCGCACGCTGCCGATGCCGTATCGGCTGCTCATCTTGACGGAGTGACGTGGATAAGCAGGTTCCGGATTGATCTGCCAGACGTGCCTCTTGACCCGCAGTCCGCCCAGACACTTGCCCTATTGCTGCACGAACTGTTGACCAATGCCGTGAAGTATGGAGCCCTCAGTGTGCCGAACGGCATGGTGTTCCTGTCTGGTACTGCTGATGGGGTCGCAGAGCCGCGTGTGAGATTCGAATGGCGCGAAACTGGCTGTCCACCCACATCAGCGCCCGCCAAAACGGGCTTTGGCATGACCATGCTCAACTTAAGCATCCGGCAGAAGGGTGGGACAGTCGAGTTTGATTGGGGTTCTCAGGGGCTGATCTGCAGGTTTGATATGCGCACAAGGCGCGTGATCGGCTGACAATGATTCATCCACTTTACGACCCGCCAGATCGATCGAAGACGCATATGTTTGGAAAAGTCTCCGGGCCGCTACGAAAGCAGTCTATCAAGTTCAGGCTTTCGCTTTGGCTTCAACAGCAGGATCGCAGCAGAAGTCTTGGCGCCGTCGCCCGCCGGAGCATTGGCCCTGCGATCGTTGACTGAAGCTGATTTGGGAGAGCTTTCGAATTCGCTCGGCAACGTCTGGATGCAATAGCTATTGCTCGCGGTCGTATCATCAGTGCTGTGCAAGGAATCACTCAAGTTTGGGAGGAAAACAAATTTATCATCATGAGAGTCAGTGGCGTGAAGGTCGCTGCCAAAAATCCGCGAGATGATGTGATCCGACAACCCAAGGCCGCGCTGAACCACAAGGGTTGCAACCACGTCGGCCGGCATCGGCCAGGTTGCGCAGCGCCGGATCGTTCCTGCCACGCAAGCAACAACTCCGTAAAAATGCGGTCGCCCGAGATCCTCGCTCAACACCGGCACTAAGGCGTCGAACTCGCGCTTGCCGATCTTGGCGGCCGACTCCAGCAGGTAGGCTTCTCCAGGATTGGGTTTGCACTGAGCATACCACGCTTGTCCGAGAAGTCTGTACAGCTCGGGTTCTTTCAACTCATCGAGACTGCGACCTGCCGCGATAACCAAGCCGAATGCTCCTGCAACACAAGCAACCCATTACACTCAACGGTTTGAAATCGGGTGGCTGGGGCAGCAACCCGCCGAACCGGAAAAAGCAAGCACCCGCTCGCTTCCTGCCCAGACTGTCGTTACCAAACGCATTCCTGGGAGCACAACACGTTGAGCTGGCTGCGTTACCCCGCTGCCAGTAAAGATCGTACTCCCAAATTCCGGGTTATCGGTAGTTGGTCGGGCACCGTACCAAGCGGTTGCGCGGAATCTAACTCTTGCGTTTTTCCGGGTTTTTTGCTTGAACGGCCGGGAAGCCAACTCGCTTCCGTTAACCTCTTGAAAGCTCAACTCCACACCGCCCGTGTCATGATCCAGCAATCCACTGTCCGCAACCGTCTGCTTGCCGGCCTCACGCCAGCCGATTTCGCCCTATTGGCGCGCTTTCTGGAGCCGGTGGAACTCGAACGCGACTATGTTCTGGTGATACCGAACCGGCCGATCGACGAGGTCTATTTCATCGAGAGCGGCATGGTGTCGGTGGTCGCCGAGAAGGCCGACGGGCGCAGCATTGAAGTCGGCGTCTACGGGCGCGAGGGGTGGGGCGCGACCACTGTGTTGCTCGGCTCCGATCAAACTCCACATCACCACTATATGCAAATCGCTGGCGCCGGTTTCAAACTGCGAACGGATGACTTTCTGCGGATCGCCGATCAGAGTGCAACGTTGCGCAATCTGATGCTGCGCTTCGTCCATGTGTTTATGACTCAAACGGCACAGTCTGCATTGGTCAACGGCAGTTCCATCATTGAGGAACGTTTGGCGCGTTGGGTCTTGATGTGCCACGACCGTCTCGACGCGCTGGAGTTTCCGATCACGCACGATTTCCTATCGATGATGCTCGGTGTACGTCGTTCAAGCGTGACCGATGCCATTCACTTGCTGGAGGGCGATCTGCTCATCAAAGCGACCCGCGGGAATATTGAGATCATTGATCGAGCAAGGCTCGAACGCGCCGCAGGGGCCTCATACGGAGTGCCAGAAGCCGAATACCGGCGTTTGATTGGTCCGTTCTAGCGGAGCGTCGCAAGGTCTGGGCAAGCCGTCTGCGGACGGCCATCAATGATTGACAACCACTGCCAAGGCAAACAGCCCACTGGTCGTCGCCGAGCGGTGCCGTTCAAGTCGTGACGGCAGAGTCTCGGGGATCGCCGGAGGTTGATTGTGGGATCCGGTGTTCAACGCTCCGCCTTCGTTTTCCTAGGTTGCGATGCAGGGGCGCAACTCAAGGGTGCCGGCGCTTGGGCCGTCTGTACTCAAATTCGAATCGTGTGGAAGTAAATCGGGGACAGTTCACTGATTTCCCTGCGGCCGAGCTGTTGGCGATAGCATGAACGCTGGCAGGCATGACGGCGCAAGACGCTGGCACCCAGACGCTGGCACCCAGACGCTGGCCGCGCGTCCAGCGCATCCGCGTGCCGTCGGCGAGACCCCGAGCCTGCGTCCGCCGCAGCATGATTGGTGTTCACGTGCTGTTCCCGGTGCCGGCATAGGGCTGCCCGAGGACCTTCGGACACGCCGACGTCACGCGCGATCACAAAGGATTGAGGCTCTCTTATTTATCCCATTTACCGATCCATATACCTAACCATGCCGTAGAAAACGGTATGGTGGCACACAGAGATGGACCACCAAGATGATAACAGATGGAGATAGATTATGATTAAGACCCTGACCCTCGTCACGCTGCTCGCCGCTTCCGTCGTAACCTTGAACGTCGGTACGGCTGTCGCCGCCAACTCCGGCGATCAGAGCTGCCAGCTGCTGCGTGACCGCAGCGACCACCGCGGCTTTGCTAATTACATCGATTGCGTCAAGCGGTTCTAACGGCGCAATCGAAGTCCAGCTGATAGCCGAAAAATTCCGCATGGTGGCACACAGAGATGGACCGCCAGAACGCTAACAAACGGAGATATATTATGATTAAGACCCTGACCCTCGTCGCGCTGCTCGCCGCTTCCGTCGTAACGTTGAACGTCGGCATGGCTGTCGCCGCCAACTCCGGCGATCAGAGCTGCCAGCTGCTGCGAGACCGCAGCGATCACCGCGGTTTCGCCAACTACATCGATTGCATCAAGCGGTTCTGAACTGCGCAATCCAATGCCAGCTGATGGCCACAGAGGCGGGGGTCGCTCATCGTTCTGATGGGCGGCTTTCGCACTTGGTCCACGGCACGAATGGCAATCGCATGCATCACGCAATGGCTGCGATGGGGTATTCTTGTTGCGATGTGTCGCCGGCTCGAACCATCACTTTGCACGTCGCCAGCTTCCAGCTCGCTATCAGAGGGGAGCGGGCAAAGGTGAACGAGTAGGTGTCCGAGGGCTAACCTGAGCGGAACAGCTTCACCGCCTCATCGCAGTCGAACAAATACAGCAATTGCCTGAGTGCTTCACCACGCGGTGACGACAGTTGCGGATCGCGCGACAGCGTCAGTGCCGCATCGTCGCGGGCCAGTTCCAGTAGTTCGGTGAAATTTGGCACTTCGGCCATGCGGAACTCCGGCGCGCCACTCTGGCGCGTGCCCAGCACTTCGCCGCCGCCGCGCAGGCGCAAATCCTCCTCGGCGATGCGGAAACCGTCCTCGGTCTCGCGCATCATTTCGATGCGCGCCTTGGCGCTCTCGCCGAGCGGTCCCTGGTACAACAGAATGCACGTCGACTGCCGCTCGCCGCGTCCGACCCGCCCGCGCAGTTGGTGCAACTGGGCCAGACCAAAGCGCTCGGCATGCTCGATCACCATGATCGAGGCGTTCGGAACGTTGACGCCGACCTCGATCACGGTGGTCGCCACCAGGATGCCGAGTTGCCCGGCCGAGAACGACGCCATCACCTGGTCCTTGGCAGCGCCAGCCATCTGCCCATGGATGAGGCCGACGCGATCGCCGAAATACTGCTTGAGATGAGCCGCGCGCTCCTCGGCCGCCGCCAGTTCCGAGACGTCCGACGTTTCCACCAGCGGGCAGACCCAATAGATCTGCGCGCCCTGCTCCAGCGCCCGACCGAGTGCCACCAGCACCTCGTCGATGCGCTCATTGGAAACGGCCCGCGTCGTCACCGGCTTGCGGCCGGCCGGCTTTTCGGTGAGCTTGGACACCTCCAGATCGCCGTAATGCGTCAACAGCAATGTGCGTGGAATGGGCGTCGCCGTCATGAACAGGACATTGGCGCCGTAGGGGCCGCCCTTGGCCTGCAAGGCCAACCGCTGCTGCACGCCGAAGCGATGCTGCTCGTCGATTACCGCGAAGGCGAGGTCCTGGTAGATGACCTCTTCCTGGAACAGCGCATGGGTGCCGATGAGCAGGTCAATGCTCCCCTCGGCAAGCTGCGCCAGCACGAGCTTGCGTGCCTTGCCTTTCTCGCGTCCGGTGAGCAGGCCAATGCGGATGCCGGCCTGTTCTCCCAGCGGCCCAATAGTCTCGGCATGCTGACGTGCCAGCACCTCGGTCGGCGCCATGATGGCGGACTGCGCGCCGCTCTCGATCGCTATGGCGGCGGCCATCAACGCCACCACGGTCTTGCCGCTGCCGACATCGCCCTGCAGCAAGCGCAACATGCGGTGCGGCGCGGCCATGTCGGTCTCAACTTCCGCCAGCGCCTTGACCTGCGAGTTGGTCAGCGCGAACGGCAGCGCGGCCAGAATACGCGCACGGATACGGCCATCACCGACGACGCTTCGGCCAGGTTGATTGCGTTGACTCTGGCGCACCAGGGCGAGCGCCAACTGTCCGGCCAGCAGTTCATCAAAGGCCAGTCGCTGCCAGGGAGGCGCACCGGTGGAGATATCCCCCGGGTCCTGCGGATAGTGAAGGCGATGGAAAGACTCGGCAAAGCCCAGCGCAGTCAACTTGACCGTGACGTTCTCGTCCAGCCATTCCGGGATCGCGGGCATCAGATCCAGCGCCCGGCCAATCAGCTTGTGCAGCACCTTGCCGGATAGGCCGGCGGTCAGCGCATAGACCGGCTCCAGCAGCGGCAGCTTGTTCAACTCGTCGGCCGCAACCACATGGTCGGGATGCATCATCTGCAGCTTTTCGCCGTAAGCCTCAATACGGCCGCTGACATAGCGCTCCTCGCCCGGCGGCAACATGCGCTCGACATAGCGCCGGTCGGCGTGGAAGAACACGATCTCCAGCTTGGCGGTGGCGTCCTCGCACAGTACCGAATGCGGCGCCTTGCTGCCGGCGGCCGGAATCCTGTGCTTGCGCACCATCACTTTGACGGTGGCAATCGTGCCGGGCACCGCCTCGGCCAGGGTCGGCATGGCGCGGCGGTCGATCACACCGGTCGGCGTATGCATCAGGAGATCGATCAGGCGTGGTTCGTTCACCTGCCCCGGGAGGCGCAGCGCCTTTTTCAGCAACACCAGATTGCGCGGGCCGACGCCCTCCAGGCTCTGCGCCGTCGCGAACAGGGGATTGAGATGAAGTGGGCGCATGTTTTTGCAATTCAGAAGGTGCGGACGGCCTTCTAGCATAACGCGAAGGTGGCGCCCGCTTGCGCCCAGTGCAAAGAAGCATTGCGCGCCGATGAGGGGATTACGATCGTTGGATTATTGCGACCTCGGTGCAACAGCCGATCGCACTATACCCTTCCTCCGCCCGCAAAGTCTTTGGCGCTTCGCACCAGGGCCGGGCACCTTCTCGCTATCGCAAAAGCGGATTGAGCCGCTGTCTCACCGGAAATCTGAAAAGGCCTTCTCGATGAGCACCGAAGCACACGAAGACATCGATTTGCGGCGCCGGCGCTGCCTCTACCGCGCGCTGCACCGCGGCACCAAGGAGATGGATTGGCTGCTCGGCAGCTATGCTCAAGCGCACTTGCCAGCGGCGGACGCCGCCGAATTGACGTTCTGGGAGCGGCTGGTCCAACTGCCCGACCCGCAACTCTATGACTGGATCATGGGGCACGAGGCTACCGATGATCCAAGCGTCGCGGCGGTTGTGTCGGATATGCGGAGGTTTCACCACATGTGAAGGCCGGTGGCCCAATGCCGTCCAATCTAACTCCGGTTTAAAACCCAGTCACGTCAGTGGTTTGCACTATGGTCCAGGTCAATAAAGGGTGGATCGAAAACGGCTATCGCGCGTTGCCAGGCAGCGGCCAATCGACGTTTGAGGGGTTGCCCCTTCCCGACCCCGATCATCGCCAGCACACCTCCAAACCTCAATGCGCGGTCTTGGGTGGTGGCGCGTCTTCCTCGCCATCCTCCTCGACCGGGGCCGCGGGTATGGCATACGCCCCAGTCAGCCAGCGACCCAGGTCGACATCGGCGCAGCGTTTGGAACAGAACGGCTTGAACTGTTGCGCAACCTCATCGCCGCACTCGGCGCATTTTTTCGCATTTGCCATCGCGCACCTAGGTTCCACTGAAATCGCTGAAGCGCAGCCAGTTGTAATGCACCGGGAAACCTTCGGCAGTCAGCAGCTGCACCACCTCGTGCAGTGGCAGGCCGACGACGTTGGTATAGGAGCCGGTGATCTTGCGCGCGAACGCTGCCGCGATGCCCTGTATGGCGTAGCCGCCTGCCTTGTCCTTCCACTCGCGCGACGCGATATAGCTGTCCATCTCCTCGCTACTCAGCCGCTTGAAGCGCACCTTGGTCACCACCACCTTGCTGCGCACCTTGTCGTCGGGGCGGATCAGTTGAATGGAGGTAAAGACCTTATGAGAGCGGCCCGAGAGCAGGCGCAATGTTGCGATCTCTTCGTCGACCGAAGCCGGCTTCACCAGGATGCGGCGGTTGTGGGCGACCACCGTATCGGCGGCCAGCACGAAGGCATCGCAAAGCTCAGGGTCGTTGGCCAGCATGTCGCGCGCGGCCGCTGCCTTGTCCATGGCCACCCGCAAGGCATAGCGGCGCGGCAGCTCGCCCTGCAGCGGCGTTTCGTCGATCTGAGTTGGCCGCAGTGCGTCGGGTTCGATGCCGACCTGCGCCAACAGCTGTAACCGGCGCGGCGAAGCGCTGGCCAACACCAGTTTTGGCCGGATGCCCGCCTTGCGCGCAGCCGCCGCCGCTCCGGCGCGTTCGGTGCGCAGACTCGGTGTCTTCCAGTTCCAGCGCGGCCGTTCGCCCTCTTCGCGCGCTCCCGCGGGTCGGAATGGCCACGGCAACCTACTTAAAGCGATAAGTGATGCGGCCTTTGGTGAGGTCATAGGGCGTCATCTCCACCTGCACCTTGTCGCCGGCAAGCACGCGGATGCGGTTCTTGCGCATCCGGCCGGCGGTGTGCGCAACAATCTCATGCCCGTTCTCGAGCTTGACCCTGAAGGTGGCATTCGGCAGCAGTTCGCTCACCGTTCCGGGGAATTCCAGTAATTCTTCCTTGGCCATAAGACCTCTCGTTCAGGCCCGATTTGGGGCGGGACAATGATAAGTTTGCTACGATAAAGCAAGCTGTCGTCGCCACTGGCAGCGCCAGCCAGGGCGAATAAGGATCAACCATGCCAGTCAGTGAGAACTTCAAGTCGTTTGTCGCCGACCAATTCGAGCCGTTGGGCGGTATCGAAATCCGGCGCATGTTCGGCGCTGCGGGCGTGACCACGGCTGGCCGCGTGTTTGCGCTGTTGGACGACGATGTCCTTTATTTCAAGGTCGACGCCGGGACAATGGCGGGTTTTGATGCTGAAGCCATGGAGCCGTTCAGCTATCCGTCCAAGAACGGCACGATGACGATGCAGGGCTACCGGCGTTGTCCCGACCGGCTTTACGACGAACCCGACGAGTTTATCGCCTGGGCCAAGGCCGCGATGGCGGTTGCCGAGCGAGGCCCCGCTCCGGCCAAGAAGAGAGTCGCCAAAGCTGCTGCTAGCAACACCAAAACGCCACGCGCGCCTGCTGCCGAAGCGCGCAGCAAACCCGCCTGATCGACCGCTGGCCGACGTGATCAACTGCCCGGCTGCTTGATCGGGCGCTTCAGGAAGTCCGGCATGTGATCGCCAAGGCCTACTACCGGTGGCCCGCCGTCGTCGCGATTGTCGCGACGCGCAGGCCGCTCCGGGCGTTCGCCGCGTGCCGGGCGTGCCGCACGCTCAGGCCGGCTGCTCACCGACGGCTGGCCGAAACCTGATTCCTCGCGTGGTGCTTGGCTCGCCCTGTCACGGCGCGGCTCACGCGAGCGTTCGCGCGCTGGGCGTTCCGGGCTTGCCGTCCGCTCGCTCTCACGCGGCTGTTCGCGGTCCCGTCCGCGACGCGGACTGGCTGATCGTTCGCTTCTCGGCTCTTTGACAGACCCGGGTCGGGGCTCTGTTTTTTCATCGCGGCGGCGCTCGGCCTCCGGCTCAGCCGGTCTTTCCAGTGCAGCCATGGGGGCGGCTTCGACTGGCGCCAATGCCGCGACCTCGGCTGCCGCTTCGTCGTGACTGCGACGCCGGGGTTCGCGCCGGGCGCCTCTGGCTGGCCCACGTTTTTCGCCAGCGCTCGTGGTCGGGCGGCGGGCAACACGGCTGCGGCGTTTGCTGCCGGCATCGGCGGGCGGCGGATCGCCGATCCATTCCGGCGCCACGTTCAGCATTTTTTCGATCTCGTGCAGCACGCGGATGCCGTCATCGGTCACCAGCGTCATCGAGGTGCCCAAGCGGCCCGCCCGGCCGGTGCGGCCAATACGGTGCACATAGTCCTCGGCATGCACCGGCACATCAAAATTGAAAATGTGGCTGACATCCGGAATATCCAGGCCGCGCGCCGCCACGTCGCTGGCGACCAGCAGTGTAATGGCGCCGGAGCGGAAGCCATCAAGGGTTGCCGTGCGCGTATGCTGATCCAGATCGCCGTGCAGGCATCCGGAATTGAAACCGTGCTTGACCAAAGACTTGTGCAGCACGTCGACATCGCGCTTGCGGTTGCAAAAGATGATGGCGTTCTTGACTTCGTTGCCGCGGATCAGCACGCGCAGCGCCTCACGCTTCTCCCAATCGCCGCCTTCGACGAACTGGAAGCGCTGAGTGATAGTGCTGGCGGCGGTGGCTTGCGGAGCCACTTCGACGCGGGTCGGCGACTTCAGGAAGCGGTCAACCAGGCGCTGGATCTCCGGCGGCATAGTGGCCGAGAAGAATAAGGTTTGCTTGCGTGGCGGCAACAGACTGCAGATGCGCTCGATATCGGGAATGAAGCCCATGTCGAGCATACGATCAGCCTCGTCGATGACGAGGATTTCCACGCCCGTCATCAACAGTTTGCCGCGCTGGAAATGATCTAGCAGGCGTCCGGGCGTAGCGATCAGAACATCGACGCCACGATCCAGCTTGCGGTTCTGGTCATCGAATGAGACGCCACCGATCAGCAGCGCCATATCGATCTTGTGGTTGCTGCCGTAGCGCTCAAAATTCTCGGCAACCTGGGCCGCCAGTTCGCGCGTCGGGCACAGGATCAGCGAGCGTGGCATGCGCGCCCGCGCCCGGCCCTGCTCCAAGCGTGTCAGCATCGGCAGAACGTAGCTGGCGGTCTTGCCGGTGCCGGTTTGCGCGATGCCCAGCACGTCCTTGCCGGCTATCGCATCGGGAATGGCTTGGGCCTGGATCGGCGTCGGCGTTGTGTAGCCAGCGGCCGTGATGGCCTCGAGCACTTTGGGGCTCAAGCCCAGATCGGAAAAGCGTAAGGGGGTATCGGACAAGCGGTCATCTCATGGCAACAGATCAAATCAAACAAAATATCATTGGCCACGCCGGGCCAAATAACACCGCAGGCCTTAGCGCGGATGGGGCATCGGTGCAACAACGATATAGGTCACCCTTGTCGCAACCGGTATCCCCACTGGCGGTGGCGCCAAGGGGCCAGCGGCCGCTGCGTCTGCTATTCGGGCAGCGGACCCTTTGAGACGGTATATTTCCCCGGCTGTGTCGCGGTCACAGTCAGGCTCTGCTGAGCCGCTTTGCTCGGATCGGATGGCTCGACATAGAGGATGAATTCATTGGGCTTTTCGTATTCCATGCTGAGCACGGCATCGACCACCTTCAGGTCGGTGACTTCCTTGATCGGGGCGGCCATCGAAATGGTCGGCAACCCACCGCTGGCGTCGGCTGCGGTCATCCACTGTACGTAAATCTGGGCGCCGCTGCTGGCGTCGGCAGGCGCGACCAGCACCGCACGGTAATAGCCCTTCTTGCCGCCGTCTTCCCAATTACCTCCCGAAACAACCTGCACGATTTGCGGTGAAACTGCCGCAGCAACATCTGCTGGAGCCGCCGCCAATGCTGGCAGTACCGCCAAATTCACCATAATTCCAAACGCAGCAAAACCCAGTCCAGCGCGTCGTATCATAGCACTCAGCCCTCAAACGCCTCGTGCAGCCGACGCCATTCCAAGCATGGCGATGCGCCGGTTGCAATGCGGCTCTCCGCCGGCACGTAAGCCTAGCGGGTATTACCTAACCACTTGTGACAGATTCGAAACTATCTCGTGAGGCCGAAGCGACCTCAGTCGCCGTTCTGTACATACCGTGAAGCAAGGCCGCCTAACACGGCTCCGGCAATCGGTGCCACCCAAAACAGCCAAAGTTGCGACAATGCAACTTGTCCACCGAACAATGCGGTGGCGGTCGAGCGGGCCGGGTTGAGCGACCCCAGGCTGAACGGGCTGGTCATCAGCAACAGGGCGAACAGGGCACAGCCGACGGCGATTGGCGCCAGCACCCGATGGGCGTTTTTGCTGGTGGTGCCGGCAAAGACAAACACCAGCAACGCACTCGCCAGCGCCTCGGCCAGTCCGACGGCAGCCATCGCATAGTGGCCGGGCGATGCCGCGTCATAGCCATTGGCGCCGAAACTGCCGAGTTCGGCCGGACCGGCGCCCGTTTTGGCATTGGCAAGGACATACCAGACGAATGCGGCCAGGGCAGCGCCGAGCAGCTGGGCGAAGATATAACCGAAAGCCTTGGATGCCGGATGCCGGCTGGCCGCGACCAGTCCGATGGTCACGGCGGGATTGAAGTGTCCGCCCGAGATGTGCCCGACCGCGACCATCATCGCCGTCGCCATGGTGCCGACAGCGAGCGCCTGGGTGGGGCCGCCGCCGCCAGCACCGCCAAGCACCCCGGTGGCACAGACCGCCGAGACCAGCGCGAAGGTCCCGATGCATTCGGCAGCGATTTTCCTCATGGCAGAACGTCCCCTTGGCGGTCCCGATCAGCCACGACAGCGTACACCTGCCGGCAGGCGATCAGCATGCGTGTTAGTATGAATCGACGGTCAGGGGGAAGGTATGACAGCAAAATGGTGAATTTCGAGCCCGTCCGGGTGGAGCGGACAGGCCGCGACAACAGCATCGGCAGGCGTTCTTGTCGGACGCGCCTAAGTGCGGCAAGGCGTCGCCGTGGCCACGCAGGTGACCTTGAACAGCTCGCGGTGGCAGTCGACATTGGCGCCAAGTGAATGGTTCCAGTCGGCATAGTAGGGGCCGACGCTTTGGGCGGCCGAGGATTGCCAGCTGGCGATGGCGCTCTGCTTGACGCGCGCCGAGGTGCCCCAGGTGCCGCTGCCAGTGGCGACCACCGAGACCGGATTGGCGGTGCAGCGCACAAACTGTGCCGCGCTCGCTTCGGAGCGTGGGCCGGTAGGAAAGAAGGCCGCAACCAGGGTAGCGGCGGCGATGGAGGTGAGAGCAACGAGCTTCAGGGCCATGGAGACTCTCCGGGGGAGGAGCTGTCCCCGGCGGACTTGCCGCGCCGGGAACCGGGCTTGACTTGAGTTGAGGTTTACACATAGCGGCCTGATCGTGACCTGAACGTAGTGTTCATAAGCCGTTCATCGTGCTGGCACCCATTGCCAGCGGCGTTGGCCGGATTAGAGTGCCAGGAACAACGGGGACCGTGCTGGCCCCCGTAAGCCTAGGGAGACGCCAACCGTGAAGAGTTATCCAACGATGCTGGCTGCCGCAGTGGCAGCGTTCGCTCTGTTGCCTGCCGCCGCCTCTGCCGCCGACATGATCGGCAGCTGCGAGATGACCGGCAAGAAGGGAGAGATTGCCCTTGCCACGCCCGCCAAGCCTGGCCAGCTCACGGTCGAAGTCAGTCTGCCCGCCCCCACCTGGTGGAACGGCGACACGGCCGAGGGCATCAAGGACGGCTACGAATATTGCATGGCCGCCAACATTGCCTGGCGCGCCGGCTTCGACAAGCTGGAGGTGGTGAATGTCGGCTGGGACGCCCTGGTCGGCGGCCAGACCAAGAATTACGACCTCGCCATTTCCGAAATCTCGATCACCGACGAGCGCAAGAAGGTGGCCGATTTCTCGGTGCCCTATTTCAGCTCCGACATCGGTGTGCTGGCCAAAAAGGGCGTCAGCGTCGATGACAAGAGCATCAAGGGCATGCGCATCGGCGTGCAGACCGGCACGACCGGGGCCACCTTCGCCACCGAGAAACTGAAGCCAAAGAGCGTCAATCAGTACCCCGAGCAGGGCGATATGTTCACCGCACTGCGCGCCGGCCAGATCGATGCGGCGATCACCGATACGTCGATCGTGCTTGCCGAGGAAGTTCAGGAGAAGGGTGCGGTAACGGTCGTCGGCCAGTACAAGACCGGCGAAGCCTATGGCGCGCTCTATCCCAAGGGCTCGGCCAACGGTGCAACGCTGGACAAGATCATCACCTCGCTGCAGGCCGATGGCACCTTGAAAAAGCTTGCCGATAAGTTCCTGGCCGCCGTCTGGGGCAAGGATCCCGCGACGGTGCCGTACTTTACACCGTGAACGGACCGTCGTTGAGCACCGCGACTGAGAATCGCACGGCGGCGTGGGACGCCCCTTCGCCGCCGAGGCCATCGCGGGTGCTGGCGTTGGCAGCGCTGGCGACCGCGTTTGCCATCTTCGCATTGGCACTGTTCGTGTTCTGGCAGTTGCGGACGTTGCTGCAGAAGGCCGAGGTCAGTTCAACCCTCACCGACACTGCAATGCTGGTTGGATTGGTGGCAATCGCCGGCTTGTGCTGGCCCGCCGCACGTGCGCTGGGCCGATCTGCCGAGGCGGGACGCTTAGCCACCGCGCATGATATCATCGGGGCCCGCATCGAGGCTTCAGCCTCGCGTGACTGGTCGACGATCACCTTTGGCTATGGTGCCGCTGCGCTGATGGTGATCGGCGGCGTAGCCTTCTTTTCGGCCAATGACGCGCAGGTCAGCCGCACCTTTTTCGATCTGCCGCTGATCGTGCAGTTCTTCGGACTGGTCGGCAAGGCCTTCATGACCAATGTCATGATCTTCATCATCGCCGAGGTGCTGGTGTTGGCATGGGGCCTTCTTGTCGCCATCGCGCGGTTGTTGCCTGGCGAGGCTGGTCGCCCCATTCGTCTGCTCGCCATGACCTATTGCGATGTCTTTCGTGGCTTCCCCGCCATCATCACCATCTATCTGGTCGGCTTTGGCATTCCGCTCGCCGGCATTCCGTATCTCGGCGACATGCCGCTTGCCGCCTATGCCATCCTGGCCCTGACTCTGGTCTACGGCGCCTATGTCGCCGAAGTTTACCGCGCCGGCATCGAGAGCGTGCATTGGAGCCAGACAGCGGCGGCGCGCTCGCTCGGGCTCTCGTACGTCCAATCGCTGCGCTATGTCATCGTGCCGCAAGCCGTGCGCCGCATCATGCCGCCGCTGCTGAACGACTTCATCGGCCTGCAGAAGGATACCTCGCTGGTGATGGTGATCGGCGTGCTCGACAGTTTCAACCAGTCGCGCATCATTGCCTCGAACCATTTCAATCTCTCGGCGGTGACCATCGTGGGCATACTGTTCGTACTCATCACGATCCCGCAAGCGCGCTTTGTCGATCGGCTGGTGGAGCGCGATCAGCGGCGCATGCGGGCGAACGGATAAGCCAGTGGATAAGGGGTGGACACAGTCGAATTTGCTCGGCATGATGACTGATGTTGGGGTTTCCACCACAAGGGGACTGTGATGCGTAACGCGAGCGATTTGAAGTTCTTACGTGTTCTGGTTGCTGCGGGGATTGCGGTTGCTGGGCTGTCTTTGGCGGCTTCTACCGCAACCGCTAAACCAGCCTATGTGGGCAAGTGGCAGCCCAGCGCTGCTCAGTGCCGCAGCCGGTTGGCCAGCGATGCCGAGCAGGTCACGGTGCTGACGGCCCGCAGCCTCAACCAATCCGAGAACATCTGCAAATTCCGCTCGGTCAGCGGCGGCCGCGGAGTGTGGGTCGCTAAAGTTCGCTGCCTGGGTCCTGGCGAAGTCGACAATACGCGCCTCACCATCTGGGCGACCGCGACAAGGCTGACCATCGGTTACAACAGTTCAGGCATTCGCGAGAATTACGTCCGTTGCCGTTGACCGTCCGATCCATTCCTGGATGAACAATAGGGAGCGCAATAATGAACCTTGCCGCTTGTGTAACCGTATACGGCGTTAGGCTGGCTCCAGCTTTGGCCGCCGCCATGCTGCTGATCCTGGGCGCCGCGCCGGCCAGCGCCACGCCGGCCTATCTTGGCGAATGGGGGCTGAATGCCGCCAGCTGCCGGTCCGGCGATGCCGAACTCGGGATCACGCACACCCATTGGAGCGAGGTCGATTCGGTATGCCGCATCCGCTCGATCACAGGTGGCAACGGGGTATGGCAGGTCAACCTCTACAAATGCACTGGCGAGGGCGTGAAACCGACCGCCAGTGTCACCATCTGGGCGAGTGCGACACGCGCGACAACCCATTATCGCGCCAGCACGTTCCGCAACAATTTCGTGCGCTGCCATTAAGCCACTGGCTCGCGACGGCAAAACAATGGCCGCGTCGATCGGGTGACCGATGGCGCAGCCACATCAAGGGGACAATATGACCAGCATTCAGACCAAGAGTAGCAGCAGATCTATCCTCTCGGGCCTTGCCATCGTGATGGTATTGGCCGGCACTGCAGTTCCCGCCGCTGCCAAAGGACCCGCCTATATCGGCACCTGGGCGACCAGTGCCAAGGCTTGCAAACTGCCGCCCGATACGCTCGATGCGCCAGTCGTGATGACGGCGCGCGCCTACAACCAATTCGAGACCCATTGCGATTTCAAGTCGATCAAGAAGGTTGGCTCAGTCTGGACGGCGGCGGCCAAGTGCCTCGTCACCGGAGCGGTCGAAAAGGATACGCTCAAGATCACAGCCAGCACCAAAACAATGTCCCTGAAATGGAATTCAGCGCCTGGTGCCTTGCGTTTTGTCCGCTGCAAGTAGCACGGTGCCGGGCGGCGCCGTGGGCACTGCAAGAGGAAAGACTTGGCAAACCGTTCGCTAAACCAGGAGAACTGGCATGCATCGTCGCGCAGGTGTCATAGCAACACGATTGTTCGGTCTGCTGGCCGTTGCCGCCATGAGTTTCTTCGCGCTGACCGTCGTTCCGGCGCTGGCCAGGGTGACGCTGCCAGCCTATGTCGGCATCTGGGGCGAGACACGAGGCCAGTGCCGCGGGCCCATCCCCGCGCGCAATACCAATGCTCCGGTGCGGTTCCAGATCACCAGTTACGATCAGTTCGAGCAGCATTGCGATTTCAAGTCGGTTAGCCGGGTCAAAGGGACGTGGTATGTGCGGGCGCGCTGCCATGCGGTGGGCGCTTCGGCGTTCAACGACCGGGCAATTATCTGGGCAACGGCCAAAGCCTTGAGCGTGAAATGGGCGTCCGAGCCGCGGCCCCTCAATTACCTGCGCTGCAAATAGTAGCGAACGGCTGCCGCTTGAGCGCTCGTCTGTCTTGCCCTTACTGGGGATGAGTTGTCGGCATGCCCTTTCTCGAAATGCATGACGTCCACAAGCGCTTCGGCAGCATCGACGTGCTGCGCGGCCTCGACATGGCCGTCAACGAGCATCAAGTGGTCTGCCTGATCGGCCCGTCAGGCTGTGGAAAATCCACGCTGCTGCGCTGCATCAACGGACTTGAAACCATCCAGGGCGGCGAGATCACGCTGGCCGGTGACCGGGTGTCGGGACCGGGCGTCGATCTCGACCGGCTGCGCCGCAATGTAGGCATCGTGTTCCAGAGCTTCAATCTGTTCCCGCATATGAGCGTGCTGGAAAACATCACGCTGGCACCGCTGAAAGTGCTCGGCCTTTCCAGGGCCACCGCCGAGGAGCGGGCGATGGGGCTGCTCAAGCGCATCGGCATGGAAGCCAAGGCGCGCGACTATCCCGACCGGCTGTCGGGCGGGCAGCAGCAGCGCGTTGCCATCGTGCGCGCGCTGGCCATGGACCCCAAGGTGATGCTGCTGGACGAGATCACCTCGGCGCTCGATCCTGAGCTGGTGTCCGAGGTGCTCAATATCGTGCGCGATCTGGCCGCCCAGGGCATGACCATGCTGTTGGCGACGCACGAGATGGGCTTTGCCCGCGAAGTGGCGAGCAAGGTGTGCTTTCTGTTCGAAGGCCGCGTGCATGAAGAGGGGCCGCCGCGTGAGATGTTCGGCGATCCGAAACAGGAGCGCACGCGCGCGTTTCTCAAACGAATCATCGAGGCGGGACGGCTGTAGCGTAGGTCGTCGATCAACCATATCTCGCAAACACCGTGCTCTGGCCATCAGCCTGGAACAATAGCACCTGATAGGGATCGTTGGTCCCGGTCTCCATGCCCGGGGAGCCTTGGGGCATGCCGGCAACCGATAAACCGCGCGCCTTCGGCCGGTCACGCAACAGTCGCAGAATATCGATTGGCGGCACATGCCCCTCGATCACGTAACTGTCGATCTCGCCGGCGTGGCAGCCTTGCAGCGCTTCGGGAACGCCCAAGCGGGCATGCACCGGCGCCATATCGTCGACATCGCTCAGCGACACCGGCAGCCCGGCCTCCGCCATCGCCTCTGACCATTTGTGGCAGCAGCCGCAGCCCGCGTTGCGATAGATCGTTATACCGGCGGCGCGTGCCGATTGCGCCGTTGCTGCCAGCAACGATGGCAAGGCAATGACAAACGAACGTCTGGTCAAGGTCATCGGCATTTGTCCTCAAGGAGCGATCAGACTGTGGAGCCTACCATGTTGAGTGGGGCGGCCGTGAGGTGGAGCCTGCACCGCCGTCACGCCCTCAATTCGCGCGGCAGCCGGAACGAGATGCCTTCCTGCGCGGTGGTGACGTTCTCGACCGTGGCCCGATAGCGCGCAGCAAAGGCGGCCACAATCTCGTTTACCAACACCTCGGGCGCCGAAGCTCCGGCGGTGATGCCGACCCGGGTTACACCCTCGAATTGCTCCCACGGAATGTCGTCCACGCTTTGCAGTAGCATCGCCTTGGGGCAGCCAGCCCGCTCGGCAACTTCCACCAGCCGCTTGGAGTTGGAACTGTTGGGCGAACCGACCACGATCAGTCGCTCGCAGCGCGGCGCGATGGCCTTGACCGCCGCTTGTCGGTTGGTGGTGGCATAACAGATGTCCTCCTTGTGCGGCCCGACGATGTCCGCAAAGCGCTGACGCAGGATGCCAACAATCTCGCTGGTATCATCGACCGATTGGGTGGTCTGCGTAATGTAGGCGAGCTTGTTGGCATTGCGCGGGGTGAACGCCCGCGCATCGGCCGCCGTTTCGATCAGGCTGACGGCGCCCGCGGGCAGCTGCCCCATGGTGCCGATGACTTCCGGGTGACCGGCATGGCCGATCAGCACCATATCGTAGCCCATCTCATGGTGCCGCTCGGCTTCCACATGCACCTTGGAAACCAGCGGGCAGGTGGCATCGAGAAAGAACATGTTTCGCGAACGCGCCTCGGTGGGCACTGATTTTGGCACGCCATGGGCCGAGAACACCACCGGATGATCACCTGCCGGGATCTCGTCCAGTTCCTCGACGAACACCGCTCCCTTGGCGCGCAGGCTCTCGACCACAAAGCGGTTGTGGACGATTTCGTGCCGCACATAGACCGGCGCGCCATAGCGCCTCAACGCCTCCTCGACGATCTGGATCGCGCGATCGACCCCGGCACAGAAGCCACGCGGGGCTGCCAGCAGCACATGCATGGCCAAACGAGGATCGACACGCGGCTCGATTGTCACACCGCTATCGGGTTCCACAGACATGCTTGGCTCCTGCCGCAAAGACGTCACACTTGCCTTTGATAAACCTCTCTTGCCCTTGGGCGCGTTGCCCTTTAACGTTTCGTGTGAGGGCAACTGGAGAGATTGAGTCGTCGGCATCCGCTAAGCCATAGAACATATTGGATGCCGGACCACAAAGTGAACTGGGGCACGTTGACTTTGGCAAGGCAAATGTCGTTTGGCGCCGTGGGGACGGTGCTATTGTTGGGTTGCCTTTCCGGCGCACTTGGTGCGTGCGGGATGCCGTCGTTTGGCGGTCTGTTGGGCCCAAAACCGGCGACACCGATCGCTACCGCCGGGGTGTCCGAAGCCACCATGCTGGACGCTGCCAAGGGCAGCGAAGCGGGCGACGCGCCGGATGCGATCGCCATTCGCTCGTGCCCGCAGTTTGCCATCTGGCCCAGCACGCAAGTCGTTACCGTCTATGAGCCGGGACGCGAGGGCGATGCGCTGGCCGTCGTGCACCGGGGCGAAATCACGCAGACCGCGCGCGAGTGTCAGGTCGAAGGCGGGCATATCTCAATCAAATATGGTTTCTCAGGCCGCATCCTGCTCGGGCCGCGCGGCAAGGCCGGCCATGTCGGTTTGCCAGTGAACATCCTGCTGACCGACGCCACCAAGCAACGCGTGCAGGGCGATTCGCTGCGGGTCGAAGTCGACATCACGCCGGACCAGCCGATTGGCTATTTTTCCAGCGTCCGCACCATCAGCTTCGATGTTCCCGAGGGTGGCCGCACGGCCGATTACAAACTGTTTGTCGCCTTCGACAAAGCCGCCGGTAGCGGCTGACGCAGCTAAGACGCTCTGATTTGTGTTTGCGCGCGTCTCGGTGTAGCCTGCGCGTCATAGCCATACGAGGCCCGCGGGAGAGATCGGTACGACCGGCCGTTCGCGGCCACGTCCGGCGCCGAAGGAGCAACCGCCCCGGAAACTCTCAGGCAAACGGACCGCTGGGCCGATGGCACTCTGGAAAGCGGGTTTTCGCTTCGCCGCGACGATCCCACCCACGGGGATAAGCCGTCAGTGTTGGATGTCATCCGGCGCGGACTGTGAAATCTCTCAGGTCCAACCGACAGAGGGGGCACGTGACTGAGACGCATCCCGCGTTTTCCGTCGCGCGCAACCTTTGGGGACCTGAATGGGCTCGGAGCCAACCGACGGCAGTGCGGCCTTGCTGCGCACACCTCTCTACGAACTGCATGTCGATCTCGGCGCCAGGATGGTGCCGTTCGCGGGCTATGCCATGCCGGTGCAGTACCCCGCAGGGGTGCTCAAGGAGCATCTGTGGACGCGCGAGAAAGCCGGGCTGTTCGATGTCAGCCATATGGGGCAGGCGTTTCTGGTACCCGAAGACAAACGGTTTGAGACCGCCGCGTCCTATCTGGAAACCTTGGCGCCAGCCGATTTTCTTTCACTGCAAGCGGGCCAGCAGCGCTACAGCCAATTGCTCGGCGCCGACGGTGGCATTCTCGATGACCTGATGGCGACACGGCTCGGTTTCCAGGGCCACGAACATTGGCTGTATCTGGTGGTCAACGCCTCGCGCAAGGGGCCTGACCTCGCCCATATCGGCGCCCGGCTCCCAGCTGGCCTGGCACTGCGCCGTGCCGATGGCTTTGCATTGATCGCATTGCAAGGCCCGAAGGCTGCAGAAATATTGGTGGCGCATGCGCCAGGGGCCGGCGACCTCGCCTTCATGACATCCCTTGATGCGCCGGTTGGCGACATTTGGTGCCATATCTCGCGCAGTGGTTATACGGGCGAGGACGGCTTCGAGATCTCGGTGAAAAACGCCGATGCGGCAGCGCTGTGGAAGCTTCTGGCCGCCCATCCCGACGTAGCCCCAATTGGCCTGGGCGCGCGTGACTCGCTCCGCCTCGAAGCCGGCCTTTGCCTCTACGGTCACGACATTGACGAGACCACCTCGCCGATCGAGGCGAATCTTGCCTGGTCGATCCAGAAGCGCCGCCGCCTCGAAGGTGGTTTTCCTGGCGCCGCGCGCATCCAGCGTGAGCTGACGAACGGTCCCTCCCGCCGCCGTGTCGGCATCAGACCCGAGGGGCGTGCGCCGGCCCGCGAGGGCACTGAGATCCAATCCATTGGCGGAACCCGCGTCGGCAGCATCACTTCGGGCGGGTTCGGACCATCTGTGAGCGGTCCGATTGCCATGGGTTATGTCGATGCAACCCATGCACTGCCTGGCACCCAACTGACACTGATCGTGCGCGACAAACCATTGCCGGCGCGCGTGGTCGAGCTGCCGTTCGTGCCCAATCGCTATATTCGCAAAACCAAAGCCTGACCGGGGAAGGAAACCAAATGGCACACGAGAAATACAGCAAAGACCACGAGTACGTGCGCGTCGAGGGCGACGTCGCCACCATCGGCATCACGCACCACGCGCAGGAACAGCTCGGCGACGTGGTGTTCGTCGAGGTGCCCGAAGTCGGCCGCAAGGTGAAACAGGGCGAGCAGGCGGCGGTGGTCGAGAGCGTCAAGGCCGCCAGCGAGGTCTACGCCCCAGTGTCCGGCGAAGTGGTCGCCGCCAACGCCGATCTCGCCGCCGATCCCGCGCTGGTCAACAAGGACCCGCAAGGCAAAGCCTGGTTCATGAAGATCAAGCTCGCCAACAAGTCGGAGCTCGACGGCCTGATGGACAAGGCCGCCTACGACGCATTCGTGTTGGAGCACTGAAGGTCAACCGGGGTCTGACCCCTTAGCTACTTGCACGGAGCCCGTGGGGTCAAACCCTGCTCCGGTTGCCAATCACAATCCGGAGCCACCATGCCCACCGCCTCTCGCCCCAGCCTCGCCGATCTCGATCCCGGAGCCAATTTCGTTCCCCGCCATATCGGTCCGTCACCTGACGAGACCACCGCCATGTTGAAAGCCGTCGGCGCCAGTTCGCTCGATGCGTTCATGCAAAGAGTCGTTCCGGACGGCATCCGTACCAAGCGCCCGTTCGCCGGCCTGCCCAAGGCGCGGTCCGAACGCGCAACCCTCTCCTACTTGCGCAAAATGGCCGAGAAAAACGAGGTTTTCACCTCGATGATCGGCATGGGCTACTACGGCACCGTTACCCCCAAGGTGATTTTGCGCAATGTACTCGAGAATCCCGGCTGGTATACGGCCTATACGCCCTATCAAGCCGAGGTCAGCCAAGGGCGGCTTGAGGCGCTGCTCAATTTCCAGCAGCTGGTGGTCGATTTTACCGGATTGCCGCTGGCCAACGCCTCGTTGCTCGATGAGGGCACTGCCGCCGCCGAAGCCATGGCGATGGCCAAGCGGGTTGTGAAAACGTCGTCCACGGTGTTCTTCGTCGATCGCGATACCCACCCCCAGACCATCGCCGTTGTGCAAACCCGCGCCGATGCGTTCGGCTACACCGTGAAGATCGGTGATCCGCTGACGGATCTCAACGCGGCCGAAGTGTTCGGCGCGCTGTTGTCCTATCCGGGTTCCTCTGGCGAGTTGCGCGACTATCGCGGCGCCATCGACAAGCTGCACGCGGCCGGCGCGCTCGCCATCATGGCGACAGATCTGCTGGCTCTCGCCGTCCTGACACCGCCCGGCGAGCTTGGCGCCGACATCGCCATCGGCTCGGCCCAGCGCTTCGGCGTGCCGATGGGTTTTGGCGGTCCGCATGCGGCGTTTTTTGCCACCAAGGATGAGTACAAGCGCACCATGCCGGGCCGCATCATCGGCGTCTCGGTCGACAGCCACGGCAACCGGGCGCTGCGCATGGCCATGCAGACGCGCGAACAACACATCCGGCGCGAGAAAGCGACCAGCAATATCTGCACCGCGCAGGTGCTGTTGGCCGTGATGGCGTCAATGTTTGCGGTCTATCTCGGGCCGCAGAGAATCCGCAAATCGGCAGAACGGACCCACCGGCTGGCGCAGATCCTCAGCACCGCGCTGACTCAATGGGGCTACGATGTTCCGACCAAGGCCTATTTCGATACGCTAACGGTGCGCGTGCCCGGCCGCGCCCAGGCGCTGCTGGCCAGGGCCGCCGAAGCTCGCATCAATCTGCGCTATGTCGACGCCGATCATCTCGGCATCGCGCTCGACCAGTCGATCCGGCGTGAGGAACTGGAGCGCCTGCTGACGGTGTTCCAGCCGGCTGGCAAGGCGGTGGTGGCGCTCGATACGCTCGATGCGGAGACCATGGAATGCGTGCCCGCAGCGCTGCAACGCACCAGTGCCTATCTCACCCATCCGGTGTTCTCGATCTACCACTCGGAAACCGAGATGTTGCGCTATCTGCGCCTTCTGCAGGCCAAGGACATCGCGCTCGACCGCTCGATGATCCCGCTTGGCTCGTGCACCATGAAGTTGAACGCCACCACCGAGATGATCCCGGTCACCTGGCGTAACTTCGCGCACATGCATCCGTTTGCGCCGCGTGAGCAGACCAAGGGGTACCGCCAACTGTTTGCCGAGCTGGAGGCCTGGCTCATTGCCATCACCGGGTTCGATGCGTGTTCGCTGCAACCCAACGCCGGCAGCCAGGGCGAGTACGCCGGATTGCTGGCCATCCGTCATTATCTTAGCGCGCGTGGCGACGGCCGCCGCGACGTCTGCCTGATACCGACCTCGGCGCACGGCACCAATCCGGCGTCCGCGGTCATGGCCGGGCTGAAGGTGGTGGTGGTCGCCTGCGATGATCAGGGTAATGTCGATGTTGCGGACCTCGCGGCCAAGGCCGAGGCCAACACGGGCAGGCTAGCCTGTCTCATGATGACTTATCCGTCGACGCATGGCGTGTTCGAGACTATGGTGAAGGAGATCACTAGCATCATCCATTCCCATGGCGGGCAGGTCTACATGGACGGCGCCAACCTGAACGCGCAGGTCGGCTGGGTACGCCCGGCGGAACTGGGCGCCGATGTGCTGCATATCAATCTGCACAAGACCTTCTGCATCCCGCATGGCGGCGGCGGCCCGGGTATGGGGCCGATTTGCGTGGGCAAGCATCTTGCCCCGCACCTGCCCGGTCACAGCGTGGTCGCCGGCATCAATCCGGCGGCGGCCAGCAGCGACGCGCCAGTACAAATATCAGCCGCGCCTTGGGGTTCGGCATCGATCCTGCCGATCTCCTGGGCCTACATCGCCATGATGGGCGAGGACGGTCTGAAACAGGCCACCGCCATGGCCATCCTGAACGCCAACTACATCGCCAAGAGGCTCGATCCGCATTTTCCGGTCGTCTATACCGGGCCTGGCGGCTTTGTGGCGCACGAATGCATCATCGATCTGCGCTGGCTGAAGGAACGCACCGGCCTCACCGCCGAGGACGTTGCCAAGCGCTTGATCGACTACGGTTTCCACGCGCCAACGATGTCGTTCCCGGTGGTCGACACGCTGATGATCGAGCCGACCGAGAGCGAGGGCAAGCGCGAGATCGACCGCTTCTGCGAGGCGATGATCGCGATCCGGCACGAGATCGCCGAAGTCGAGGACGGCAGGGCCGACCGGGCGCAGAACGTGCTCAAACACGCACCGCACACGCACGCGTTGCTGTTTGCCGACTGGACGCGGCCGTATTCCAAGGAGAAGGCATTCTTCCCCGCGAAAGGCCAGCACACCGACAAATACTGGCCCCCGGTTGGTCGCGTCGACAACGTCTTCGGCGACCGCAACCTGGTGTGCACCTGTCCGCCGATGGAAGCGTATGTGGAGGCTGCTGAATGACGGGCTGGGGGCCGATTCCCGCCTGTCAACTGTGGCAGGCTCGCCTCTGTCAAGCCTGAGAACGAAACTTCAACCCAGGTATTCGTTGACAAAGCAGCGCGCTGAACAAGACTCCATGTTGTGACTGCTGCGATTCTCGGCTTCCATCAGCCGACAGGAGAAATGCAGCAAGACGATCGGTGCATGCGTTGGGGACGTCATCAAACGGGAGCGCGAAATGGATCCTATTGGTCTTATCATCTGGTTGGTTATCGGTGGTGTTGCAGGCTGGCTCGCGGGCCAGATCATGAAGGGCAGCGGCTTCGGCCTGATCGGCAACATCGTCGTCGGCATCGTCGGCGCTTTCGTGGCCGGCTTGCTGTTGCCGATGCTCGGCATCTTTATCGGTGGCGGGATACTCGGTCAGATCATCAACGCCGTGATCGGCGCGGTGATCGCGTTATTCGTCATCAGCCTGGTCAAGAAATAGCGCTGTCCGCCGCTTCAACACCTGACGAATACAGTGCCGGGGCCGATTGGCTCCGGCATTTTTCTGTGAAGGTGGTGGCAACTGAAATATATCCAGTTTATTATATAGTAACAACAAAGACGATCCGTAAATCATTCCAAGAAACACAGTTCATTTCATATTTGGTTGTTCTTCGCATATACTTATTTTCATCTTATACCAGCCCTCCTAAGGTTTGACCGCTCAGTATCCTACGAACTTGGAATTGGTTTTCATCGTCGATCAAGGCGTAGGGCGGGGTGCGCCCGCGCTGTCAATCCGAGTCGTGCCGCCAGGGCGGGCGCAGCCCGCCCCTACGCC
>JANLQJ010000271.1:0-8608 GCA_031367715.1 Hyphomicrobiaceae bacterium
GTTGCGGCGGAGTCAGGGCCGGCGCAATGAAAATGGCGGCCGCGGCATTGCCATGCAGTCCGGGACGGATGTCGCCCACGCGCAGGGGCAGCACATGGGCGACGCACGCCTCGCCCGATGTCCGCTTCAGCGGCACGCCGATGCCACGCCGGCCAAGATCGTGCTCAGCCATGGCGCATTGCGCGACGGCGGCCTTGAGGGCATCGTTGGCGCCGGGCGAAACAAAGCTGATGCGATTTGCGGTCAGCCGCACGATATCGCCCGCCGCAAACATGTGATCGGCGACGCCGTTGAAATGCACCGAGTTGAGGTGCTCATCGACCAGCAGGATGCCGCAACTCAGGGCATCCAGGGTGCGTGCAAAGGTGGCGGCAACCACGGCGTTCATATCGAGCAGACGGCTGATGGAGATCGCCCGGCGGAAATGGGGGCCGAGCAGGCGCAGTCCTTCCAGCTCGGACTCGCTGAAGGCGCCTTGCGATCGGTGCTTGGCAAAGCCGATGGTGGCGCCCATGCCGGCATCCCTGACCACGAACACCGTTGCCGAATCGATCAGTCCTTGCGGCATCAGATAGTCCCGGTACCAGGCATTGTCGATGAGGGTCGCAGGATCGACGACTTGCGACTGGACGATGGGTTCTTCGAGCGGGAACTGCAGGATACGCTGCGGCCCGCCATAAGTCTCAAGCGCGGCATTGGCGTACGTGTTGAGCCGTGCCACCCATTCGGCGGGAACGCCGCTCGCCGTGCTCAACTGCAAGTGCACGGGATGAAACGAAATCGCTGACAACAGGGCATTGTGAAAGCCGAAGTCATGCCGGATGGCGTCCAGCGCGATTTCCCATCGCTGCGGATCGACGGCGCAATCGTAGATGAGGCCGATCAGTCTTGACAGTCTCGAGGCGGAAAGTGGCAAGGCCATGATCGCTGCTCTGCTTTGGGGATTGGTGCGAGGAGTCCCAAGCTAAGGGGAGTGCTTCAGGGTTACCACAGTCAAATAGTCGTTGTGATTGGAATCCGGCACATGACGGCTCGACCAACTTGCCGGTCTCAACCAGGAATGGCTGTCTGCATGACACGCCCCGTCGCGCAACTGAAAGGCCTCGGCCCCAAGTCCGCCCAATGGCTGGCCGAGATCGACATCAGCACCGAGGCCGACTTGCGTGCCGTCGGAGCCGTCGAGGCCTGGCATCGCCTGCGCTTCGTGCGCGGCAAGCAGGTAACGCTGAATGCGCTCTACGCCATGGAGGCGGCGATCCGCGACTGCCACTGGCGCGCGTTGCCCGAGGACGTGAAGGCGCGGCTGAAGGCCGAAGTCGCCAAGACAAAATAGTGGTTGCTTTGTCGTTGCGATCCCGCCTCGGATATCATAATGATATCACAACAGGAGCATTCCGCCATGCAAGTCCGCGTCTCGCGCTGGGGCAACAGCCTCGCCGTCCGGCTGCCCAAGCAGCTAGCCGATCAACTCGGTCTGACCGAAGGGCAAACCGTCGATATGACTGCCGAGGGGACGGTGCTCGAACTGAAACCCACCGTGGCACCGATGTATCGCAAGTATGACCGCGACCTGCTGATCGGTCAGATGAACCCCAATAGCCCCGAGGAGTCGTTCGACGATGGCCCAATTGGGAAGGAACTTTTCTAGTGGCGCGCGTTGCTCTGGCCGCGGTGCCGGATGAGGGCGATCTGGTCTGGCTGAATTTCAACCCGCAGGCCGGGCATGAGCAAGCGGGCCAACGGCCTGGGCTGGTCCTGTCCCCGGCAAGTTACCACAATCGTTGCAACTACGCCGTCGTCTGCCCGATTACGACCAACCTGAGACCCTATCCGTACAAGGTCGTTTTGCCCGCCGGTCTGGCGATCGTGGGCGCCGTGCTTGCCGACCAAGTTAAATCGATTGACCGGCACGCGCGCGATCTGAAAATTGTTGGCAAGGCGCCAGCCGATGTGCTCAACGAAGTGCGCTCGCGGTTGGCCTCGCTGATCATGCCGGGCATAATTCCCTGAATTTGAATGTGAACTCCTTCCTCTCTCAACCAAAGTGAGCACCTACCCCATGCGCGTATATTACGACCGCGACGCCGACCTGAACCTGATCAAGGGCAAGAAGGTCGCCATCATCGGCTACGGCAGCCAGGGACACGCGCATGCGCTGAACCTGAAAGATTCCGGCGCCAAGGACCTGGTGGTCGCGCTGCGCAAGGGCTCGGCCGGCGTCAAGAAGGCCGAGGGCGAGAAGCTCAAGACCATGGAAGTCAAGGCCGCCGCCAAGTGGGCCGACGTCATGATGATGCTGACGCCGGACGAGCTGCAGGCCGACATCTACCGCAATGACCTGCACGACAATATGAAGGACGGCGCTGCGCTGCTGTTCGCGCACGGCCTGAACATCCATTTCAATCTGATCGAGCCGCGCAAGGACCTCGACATCCTGATGGTCGCCCCCAAGGGTCCTGGCCACACCGTGCGTTCGGAGTACCAGAAGGGCGGCGGCGTGCCGTGCCTGATGGCCATCCATCAGAACGCCTCCGGCAACGGCCATGACCTGTGTTTGTCATATGCGAGTGCAATAGGCGGCGGCCGCGCCGGCATCATCGAGACCAATTTCCGCGAGGAATGCGAGACCGACCTGTTCGGCGAGCAGGTGGTGCTGTGCGGCGGTTTGGTCGAGTTGATCCGCGCCGGCTACGAGACGCTGGTGGAAGCGGGGTATGCGCCCGAAATGGCCTATTTTGAGTGCCTGCACGAGGTCAAGTTGATCGTCGACCTGATCTATGAGGGCGGCATCGCGAACATGAACTACTCGATCTCGAACACGGCCGAGTACGGCGAGTACGTCACCGGACCGCGCATCGTGACGGCCGCGACCAAGCTGGAGATGAAAAGGGTTCTGGCCGACATCCAGGAAGGGCGGTTTACCCGCGACTGGATGCTGGAGAACAAGGTCAACCAGACCAGCTTCAAGGCCATGCGCGCGAAAGCCGGGGCGCATCCGATCGAGGAGGTGGGCGCGAAACTGCGCGCCATGATGCCGTGGATCGCCAAGAACAAGATGGTCGATAAGGCGAAGAATTAGCGGCTTTGCGTCCGCGAACTACCGCAACTTGACAACAAGGGGGGCCTAGCTAATGATCTTAGCTAGGAGCCTCATCATGCCCATCTATACCGTGCACGACGCCAAGACCAACCTGTCCAAACTGATCGAGCGGGCCGAGGCTGGCGATGAGGTGATCATCGCCCGCCGTGATGTTCCGGCGGTGCGTCTCGTACCCGTCGCAAGCACCGCCGCCCAACGAAAGTTCGGCGCTTACAAGGGCGAGGCGACCGTGACGGAGGCGTTCTTCGAGCCACTGCCGGAAGATGAACTCGCCGCCTGGGAGGCGGGCCAGGCGCCAACACCCAAACCGAGCCGGCTGCGCAAATCGTGAAGCTGCTGCTCGATACACACACGTTCCTGTGGTGGTGCGACGGCGACCGAAAACTGTCGCGCGCCGTTCGTGATCTGATCGAAAACCAAGCTACAGACGTGATCGTCAGCGCCGCCAGCGTCTGGGAGATCGCAACCAAGGCGCGGATCGGCAAACTACCGGGCGCTTTCAAGATCGCGCACCGCTTGCCGGCGGTCATCGCGGAGCAGAGTTTCCATCCATTGGCGATCACTGTCGAGCACAGCCAGCGCGCGGGATGGCTGCCGGGCATTCATCGCGACCCGTTCGACAGGATGTTGGCCGCGCAAGCGCAATCGGCTGCCATGCCGATCGCCAGCACGGATACCATCTTCGAGAGTTACGGCGTCCGGCGGATATGGTAGCCGATCGTCGTTCCGAAAAAATTCGATGCGGCCCTCTTACGAATCCATGAGTCCCCCATGCCCACTTCTTCCCACTTCACCACCTTCGCCGGCCTGCACACCGGCCCCGACCTGCTGATCCTGCCCAACGCCTGGGATGCCGTCAGCGCGCTGCTGGCCGAGCGGGCCGGCGCCAAGGCCGTCGCCACATCGAGCGCGGTACTGGCCTGGACGCATGGCTACCCGGATGGCGAGAGAGTGCCGCTCGACCGGCATATCGCGACGGCGACGGCCATAACCCGCGTGATCAAGGTGCCGCTGTCGGTGGACTTCGAGGCGAGTTACGCCCGTGACACCGCCAAAATTCGCGACAACATCGGCCGCGTGCTGGATGCCGGCGCGGTCGGCGTCAATCTGGAGGACGGGACGGAATCACCCGACGTGCTGTGCGCCACCATCGCGGCAACGAAATCGGCGGCGGCTGCCAAGGGCGCACACCTGTGGATCAACGCTCGCGTCGACGTCGTGCTAAAAAAGCTGACCGCGCCCGAGGCTACCCTCGCCGAAGTCGTGGCGCGCGCCAAGCGCTATCGCGAGGCGGGAGCCGATTCGATCTTCGTGCCGGGCGTTTTTGCCGAAGACGCGATCGCGACGCTGGTGCGAGAGATCACAGCCCCGCTCAACCTGCTAGCGTGGGCAGGCCTACCGTCCGCCGCGACGCTACAGCGGCTTGGCGTGCGCCGCCTCAGCGCCGGCTCGAACCTCGGCCGGGCCGTGTACAATCGAGCCTTCGCCCTGGCCAAAGCGTTCCTGGCCGATGGCGCCTCGGCGCATTTCGACGAGCCGGGACTGATCGGGCAGGATTTCAACGCCATGATGAAGACGGATTGATCGACATTTCCGCCTGAATCTCGGCTAGCGCCAGGCGTGGCGGCCTGCCAGTGATTGTCCGCATCGAACTGTCGTGACGTATAACACGCTTCGGAAAGGCTCACCACATGACCCCACGCGCCCTTGGCCGTTCCGGCATTTCCATCGCCCCGCTTATGTTTGGCGGCAACGTTTTCGGCTGGACGGCGGACGAAGCCATGTCGTTCCGGCTGCTGGATGCGTTCGTCGCCGGCGGCTTCAATGGCATCGATACCGCGGACATCTATTCGACCTGGGTGCCAGGGCATAAGGGCGGGGAATCCGAAGCCATCATCGGGCGCTGGCTGGCGGCCCGCAAGTCGCGCGAAAAAGTGGTGATCGCCACCAAGGCGGGCTCGGATATGGGGCCGGCGGGCAAGGGGTTGTCGAGGGCGCACTTGACATCGGCGGTGGAGGCCTCGCTGCAACGTCTGCAGACAGATTATATCGATCTCTACCAGTCGCATCAGGACGATGCAACGGCGCCGGTCGAGGAAACGCTGGAAACCTATGCAGGCCTGATCAAGGCCGGCAAGGTGCGCGCCATCGGCGCTTCCAACTTCACGCCCGAGCGCCTCGCCCAGTCGCTGGCCGCCAGCACGACGCTAGGCATTCCGCGTTACCAAACCCTGCAACCGGAATACAATCTGGTGAAGCGGGCCGGCTTCGAGGGCGCAATGCAGGACTTGTGCGCGCGCGAGAGCATCGGCGTCATCCCCTATTTCTCGCTGGCGAGCGGCTTTCTCACCGGCAAGTACCGAAGCCAAGCCGACCTCAGCAAGAGCCCGCGGGGCGGTGGCATGAAGGCGCTGTTTGATAAGCGGGGCTTGGCCATTCTCGCCGCGCTCGATGCGGCTGCTGTCGAACACCAGGCGACTCCGGCACAGGTCGCGCTCGCTTGGCTTTTGACGCGAAAAGCTATTGCCGCACCGATTGCGAGCGCAACGACTGTGGTCCAGCTCGAGGAGATCATGGGCGGGGCGCGGCTGAGGTTGGGAGCGGAGGCCTTGGCCCGGTTAGAGCAAGCGAGCACGGATTGAGCATCCGAGGTAGCCCCATGTCCAACATCGGTTTCGTCGGCGTCGGCTTCATGGGGCATGGCATGGCCGCGCGCCTCATGCAGGCCGGGCACACACTCACCATCATCGCCTACAAGAACCGCGCACCCATTGACGATCTGGTCGCCAAAGGCGCGCGCGAGGCGGTGTCGCTCATGGATCTCGCCAACGGTCAGGACGCGATCTTTCTGTGCGTGAACGGAACACCTCAGGTCGAAAGCACGTTGACCGCCATTGGCCCTTCGCTCACCAAGGGCCAGATCGTGGTCGACACCGGCACGTCGATCCCGGATTCAACAGTCCGCCTCGCGGTCGAACTCGCCGCGCGCGGAATCGGCTGGGCGGACGCACCGGTTGGCGGCGGGCCACAACATGCAGCCAACGGCGAGCTTGCCTCGATGGTTGGCGCAACTGACGCCGACTTCGCGCGTGTGGAGCCCTGGCTGGACGCTACCTCGCGCGTCGTGCAGCACATGGGACCTCCCGGAGCGGGGCATCGGGCCAAGCTGCTGAACAATATGGTCGCGGTCGGTCAGTGTGCCTTGGTACTCGAAGCCTATCGCATCGCGCGCAATGAAAACCTCGACTGGCACAAGCTCTTCGACATCATGATGGCGGGGGCGGCGCGCTCGGGTTCGCTGGAGCGCATCATGGCGCCGGCATTGAAGGGCGATTTCGGAGGCTATGTGTTTTCCCTCGCAAACGCACAAAAGGATCTCGGCTATTACGCCGACTTCGCCGCCGCGCTCGGCGAACCGACCTCTATCGCTGCGGCGCTGCGCGACTATTTCGGCGATGCTGCGGCGCAGCATGGGGATGCTGCGCTGCTGAGCGAGTTGCTGAAGCCGCGCTGAGCGCCGGGTCGCTGCCGTTGAAAATTGCGTCTTTAGTTTGACAAGCCCAACAAGAGCAGTGTCGAGTGTGATCACGAATCGGTTCCGCCATGCAGGCTGAACCGTCACGGGGGTCGCGTGAGCAACGCTTGCGCGACTGTCTGCCGCGTTATTAAAGAAAACCTAAGGGGGACACGCAATGAGTTCGATGGACCACAATTCCGAGGACGTAAAGGGCCTCCACGAAATGGGCTACGCCCAGGAACTGTCCCGGCGCATGGGAACGTTCCAGAGCTTCGCCATTTCGTTTTCGATCATCTGCATCATTTCGGGCGGGCTGGCCTCGTTCCCGATCGCGATGTCCACCGCTGGCCCCTGGGCGGCCACCATCGGCTGGGTGCTTGGCGGCGTCTACGCGCTCATCGTCGCCGCTTCGCTTGGCCAGATCGCGTCGGCCTATCCGACCGCCGGCGGCCTCTATCACTGGTCCTCGATCCTGGGCGGCCGCTTCTGGGGTTGGGCCACGGCCTACACCAATCTGCTCGGCCTGTTGTTCGTCATTCCGGCGGTGAACGTCATTCTTTACGGCTTCATCCGCGATCTGTTCTTCGCCGGCATGCTCGGCCAGGACGTGTCCGGCTGGACCAACACGACGCAATACATCTGGGTCGCGGGCATCACGGCCGCACAGGCGTTGCTGAACCATTTCGGCATCAGGTTGACCACGCTTCTGACCGACTTCGCCGGCTACCTGATTTTGGTGGTGACGGTCATCCTGATCGCCATGCTGCTGATGGCGGTGCCGCATTGGGATCTCGCCCAGGCCTTTACGCTGGCCGACAAGACCGGCGATGCCGGCGGCAATGTGTCGCCGAGCTATCCCACCTACGGCATCATCATGCCGATTCTGATGGCGATGCTCTATCCGCTGTTCACGATCACCGGCTTCGATGCTTCGGCGCATACCTCGGAAGAGACCGTCGATGCCCGCAACACCGTGCACAAGGGCATGCTGCACAGCGTTTTCTGGTCGCTGCTGTTCGGCTTCGTGCTGGCGCTGGCGATGGTGCTTTCGCTGCCTGCCGTCTACACGGTGCTGGCTGCGGATCCTAAGCAAACCGCTCTCTCTGCCGAAGTCATGGCGAACCTCGCCAAGATCCCAGGCGGGCCGCATCCGGCTGACATGGCCGTGCTTGGCTGGAGTTCGTTCACGGTGCTGTTCAACACCCTGATCATGCCCAGCCTGCTCGGCAAGCTGATGGCGGTTGGCATCATCATCGCCAACTTCCTGTGCGCTTTGGCGGCCGTTACGTCCACCTCGCGCATGGTCTACGCCTTCGCGCGCGATGGCGGCCTGCCGGGCTCCAGCTACTTGGCGTCAGTCAGCCCGACCTATCGCACGCCGGTTTGGGCGATCTGGTTCACGGCTCTGGTGTCATGGCTTCTGGTCGTCATCACCACGCCGCTGAACGCGTTCGCAGCCCTGTCGACGGGCTGCGCCATGTATCTCTACATCTCCTACGGCATGCCGATCATCGCGGGCATGCTGGCCGAGGGCAACAGCTGGACCAAGTTCGGCACTTTCCGGCTTGGCTTCCTGTCGCGCGTGTTCGCGTTCATCGTGCTGCTGGGGACCATCGGCGTCACCATCGCGGGCCATGCCTTCGTGCCGTCGATCCCCGGTACGGCGACTACGTCCTATGTGCCTGGATTGTGGGTCTACACGCTCGGCTTCGTGGCCATCCTGCTGATCCTGTGGTTCGCGATCGAGAACCGCCGCTTCCAGGGTCCGCCAATCGGCGAGGTTGCGATCAAGAAGCGCCAGGCCGAGATTGCCGTCGCCGAGGCGGCGCTGGCCAAGGGCTGAAGCAAGGACTCTCCTCTCCCGGCACTCATGGAGAGAGGAGAGTCATTTACGAAGGCAGGTCATGGCGTAGGGGCGGCTTGCGGCCGCCCTCGTGCAACAAAACAGGTGTCCGTTGTGCTGAACGAGGGCGGCCTCAAGCCGCCCCTAC
>JANLQJ010000349.1:0-1941 GCA_031367715.1 Hyphomicrobiaceae bacterium
GCCGCTGCCCGGCCAATTGAAGCCGGTTCCGGCGGCAAGCGCCAAGCCGAAGGACGGGTCCACACCC
The DNA here is from genome assembly GCA_031367715.1 of Hyphomicrobiaceae bacterium. Lineage (GTDB taxonomy): Bacteria > Pseudomonadota > Alphaproteobacteria > Rhizobiales > Hyphomicrobiaceae > JANYHF01. Next base: position 68 of record JANLQJ010000349.1, read on the forward strand.
AACGAACGCGTAGCTGCCGCCGCCGCTGCCGCGCGTATGGAGCCGGTCAAAGACGGCTACATCAACGCCATCCAGGTCTATCCGTTCGTCCAGGGAGCGCTCTATCAGGTTTACGCCGCCGTGAACCAGGTGACCGATATCGCGCTGGAGCCGGGCGAAACCCTGGTCGCCGTCTCGGCTGGCGATACCGTGCGCTGGGTTGTCGGCGACACCACCAGCGGCGAAGGCGCCACGGCCCAGGTCCATATCCTGGTCAAGCCAATCGGCCCCGATCTCGAAACCAATCTCGTCATCACCACCGGCCGGCGCACTTATCACCTGGAACTGCGCTCCTCCGATAAGACCTATATGGCGTCAGTGTCCTGGACCTATCCGGCCTCGGACTTGCTCGCACTGAAAGGGCAGCAGGCGGCGGCCGGCGTGGCTGCCAACGCCATTGCGGACTCCGGCGTCAATCTGGATCAACTGCGCTTTCGCTATCGGCTCGAAGGCGAAGCGCCGAGGAAGCCCGTTCAGGTCTTCGAAGACGGGGCCAAGGTCTATATCCGATTTCCCTCGGGGCTGGCCCAAGGCGAAGCGCCGCCGCTGTTTGTCGCCGGTCCCGACGGCAAACCAGCCTTGGTCAACTACCGCGTCCGCGGCGCGACCTACATCGTCGACAGGCTGTTCGCAGCTGCCGAGTTGCGGCTCGGCACGAACCCGCAGCGTGTTGTTCGCATCATCCGTACAGACGCGGTCTGGCGAGAGGTCACGCAATGACCGACAGCGCTGCCCCCGAACCGCCAAAACCCGCAACAAAGGTCGCGCCTGAGACGCTCGAGCTGAGAGCGCGACCGCAACCGGTGACGCGCATAAATCCAAGAGTGCTGATTGCCGCCGCCGCCGGCGGGCTGATCGGCATCGCATCCATCGTGCTCTTGGCCTTTCGCCCGCCGTCCTTCCGGAGCGACGTCGCGCAGGAACTCTACGCCGTCGACCACAAGCCGATAACGGACGGGCTCGCCAAGCTACCCACGTCCTACGACGACATTCGTCCGCCTGCCAATGATCGTCGCGATGCTCAATCGCTACCGGCTGGCGTTCCTCCGTTGCAGAGCGTGAGCCTGGACCCGACTGTAGAAGCCGAACGCGTCGAAAAGGAACGGCTGGCGCGCATGGAAGGGCAAGCGCGCGAGGCGACTGTGTTCTTCCGGCTGCAGCAAAAGAATGCGACGCGCGTTCCGTCACCGTCTGACGGCTCAGTGCCGACAGGGATGCCGGAGGGCGGCGGCGGTGGTGCCCTGCGCGCGACCGACCGGGCCGCAGTGGCCGACACCGCTGGCGCCGATATTCAACTCACCGACGCGGCTGCCGATCCACAACGCAAGTTCGCCTTCCTCAAATCGGCGCCCGCGTCCGGCGTCACCAATTCGCACCGGTTGCAAACACCGGCATCGCCCTATCAACTGATGGCCGGCACTATCATTGCGGCTAGCCTCATCACAGGTCTCAACTCTGATCTGCCGGGGTTCGTTATTGCTCAGGTGACCGAGAACGTCTTCGACAGCGTTTCGGGGCGGTTTCTATTGATCCCGCAGGGCGCACGTCTTGTCGGAACCTACGACAACGTCGTGAGCTTCGGCCAGGAGCGCGCGCTCATCGTCTGGCAACGCCTCATTTTACCGGACGGCTCTTCCATCGTCATCGACAATCTGCCTGCCACGGATTCGGGAGGCTCTGCCGGCATCGCCGGAGAGGTCGATACGCACACGCGCAAATTGTTCGAGGGTGTCCTGCTCTCGACCGTTCTCAGCGTTGGCTCAAGCCTGGCATTTGGTTCAACCAGCGGTGCAAGCGACAGCGTCCGGGCCTTGCGCGAGTCCACGGGCCAGACG
>JANLQJ010000388.1:0-1976 GCA_031367715.1 Hyphomicrobiaceae bacterium
ATCGACATCGTCAGCGGCCGGGTGCCGTTGAGCACTTCATAGACGCGGTTGCGCGGCCCGATCGGGATGAGGGTCCAGATCGACCAGCGCGAACACCTCGGCCAACATCGCCCGGTAGGCGGCTTCGCTGCGGATGGCTCGGACTTCCATGGTGTTCACTCCTTCGATATTTTTCGTCACCTGTTTTTACCGGCGTCCAGTGCCCGCTCGAGAATGAGTCTATCGAGCCTGTCTTTGTCGCGCGATGTCTGTTTGGTCTTGAGCAAACCCTTGAGGCTCAAGGTCCGCACGGGAACGCCCTCAAAGTCGATGGTTTGCGCATACGGCAGCAGAGACTGGTAGGTCTCCCCACAGGCGTTAAACATCAGGTCTACAACAAACGCGTCGGCCACGCGAATCGTTTCAGCTTCGGGAAACCAAGCGGGGTCGAGATCCTTGGCCACGCCTTGGGGCAACATCAAAAGAGCATGTCGTACGCGCTCGCCTTGTTCCAGTGTGGGTTGCAGCACGATATCGATGTCCACCGTACCGCGCTGATAACCCAGTGCATAAAGCGCGTAGCCGCCAATCAGCAAGTATTCAACGCCGTTCTCAGCCAGCGCACGAAGCAGCAGCTTGAGGTCCTCAACACTCGCGGGTCGGGCAGTGCCTTGCGCTTCATCTGTCATGTTCGAGGCCAGGAACGGCATCACGCGCGCGCATATTCAGCCGGATCGCGCTAACCAATGCCTCGTCGGTGGCGCGATTCATCTCTTCGTGCGACGCAAACCGGTAGATGCCATGGGCAATCCCGGTGGTGCGAACCGCCGCAAGCGCAAGCCCGGCATTCTGGTGCGCGCGGGCTGCGACCAGCCCCTGGGCACTGGGCATTAGTTGGGGACCGGGAATTCTGGAATTGCCTACAACTCGCATGCGCAAAGTATGGCAGAGCCGCGAATCAAGGGCCAGGGGCAGCGCCGCCTCCGTCTTGAAGCGGGTTACATTGCGGACAGACATCCCCGACACGGAGCCCGCTATCTTTCATAAAGCGGCGGCGTTGTCACGGCCGTGCCTAACTCGGGCCCAGGCCTCATGGCGAGGCCTCAAAGTTCCTCCCCCGCCTGCATCGCCCGCACAAGAAGCCGCCACAGCTTCTCATTGACATACTGATCCGGCGCAGCCTGCCCCGTTCGGACGACGATGAGCTTGCGGCTGGGAACCACGAAGAGCTTGCGGCCCAGCACGCCCATGGCGCCGACCATGTCGGTCGGGGCGGCCGGGATGTACCGCCCAGCGCGACGCGGGGAGTTGACGCCGACGCTCCCGGTTTTCGGGGCCGCCTGCGAACGTCACAGCTAGCGGATGTCGTCGACCTTGATGCCGAGCCGCTCGGCGTAGAGGGCGAGCGTGCGCTGCCAGGCCGGGCGGGCATGGCAACGCTCGTAGTAGGCCTTGACCCTGGGGAAGGGTTCCATCAGGTCGGTCTTGCGGATGCCGCGCAGGATGCTGGACATCATGATGTCGGCCACCGTGAAATCGGCGCAGGCGATCCACTCGCGGTCTTGCAGGCGCCGCTCGAGGTCGCGGAGCCAGCGGCCGGCGAGCTTGTGCACGTCGTCGTGGAGTTGGGGGGCGGCCTTACCGCTGTCGAATATGCCGATGAGGTCGAGGCACACCAGCGTGGTCCCAACGGTGCTGACGGCGGCAAAGCACCACTGGGTGACGCGGGTGCGGCCCTGGACGTCGCTGGGGATCAGCTTGCCGGCCTTCTCGGCAAGGTAGAGCGCTATCGCGGCCGACTCGGCCACCACGAAGCCATCGTCGTCGATGACCGGCGCCTGGTGGAACGGGCTGATCCGGCTGTAAGCCTCGCCGTCCAGTTCGCCGCCCGTGTGGTCGAGCGCGTGGACGCGATACGGCAAGCCGGTCTCTTCGAGCGCCCACTGCGCCCACAGGTCTTTCGTCTCGCCGTGCCCCTCGGGAAAGATGCTTCCAAA
>JANLQJ010000463.1:0-4984 GCA_031367715.1 Hyphomicrobiaceae bacterium
TCCGGGAAATGCCGCTTCAGCCACATCAGCTTGGGCGTTTCCATTTCAGGCGACATGGCGCCGCCGATGAAATCGAGCACCCTGTGTCCGGTCGCGGTGCATTCCTCCGCTTCGGCGATGGCACGGTGGTGGAGCTGGGAACCCTTGGCGCGAATGCCGACTACTCGGCCGCCATCCGCGCGGCTGGCTTCAGCAGCACCTTGATGGCGTCAGGACGCGCGGAAACTTCGAGAGCCTCGTTCCAATCCGTCAAGGCATAGTCGTGGGTAACGATCCCCTTGGACGTCACCTTGCCCCGGCTGAGCAGATCGATGGCGATGGGGTAGCAATAGGGGCCCAGATGCGATCCGCGGACATCCAGTTCCTTGCGGTCGCCGATGATGGACCAGTCCGCGGTCGTATCATGTCCGAAAACGGAGAATTCGACAAAGCGGCCGAGCTTGCGGATCATCTGCAGGCCTTGGGTCACGCCGATCGGAGCGCCAGTGGCCTCGATGTAGACGTCGCATCCGTAGCCTCCGGTCAGATCCTTGACGATGTCGACCGCATTCTCCTTAGCCGGATCGATCACGATATCGGCACCGAAGGCCTGGGCCTGAACCAGGCGCTCTGGTGCCGGATCGATAACGATCAGCTTCTTGGGCGTCTTGAGGGCGGCAACCTGCGTCATCATCAAGCCAAGCGGTCCGGCGCCAGCGATCACCACGACGTCGTCCAGCTGCACGTCGGCCCGGTTGACGGTGTGGATCCCGCAAGCCAGCGGCTCGATGATCGAGGCGTCTTCGATCGGCATGTTGGACGGGATCTTGTGCACCAGCGCATTGGCGGGGATGCGCATGAACTCGGCCATGCCGCCATCGGCGACGCCGCGCTGAAAGCCGAAAATATCGTGCTTCTCGCACATCCAGTATTTGCCGGTCCGGCAGTAACGGCAGGTTTCGCAAGGCACAATCTGCTCGGCAATGACCATATCGCCCGCTTCGACGCCGAAGTGATCGCCAGCTCCGGCGCCCATTTCGTGCACATAGCCGAAAAATTCGTGTCCGGCCACGACTGGTGCCTTTACCCATGGATCGTTCCAGAACATGCCCGCGCCCGACCAGCACTTGCGGTCCGAGGCACATATTCCGCAGGCACCAATCCGGATCACGAGTTCCTTGGGGCCGGCGACGGGACGGGCGATCTGCTCGACACGGTAGTCCTTGGGGCCGTGGCATACGATGGCTGTCATGGTCTTGGGCATCGGGGTGTCTCCAGGTGTGGCGCGATCAGGCGCGGCCGTGATTGACGCGGGAGCGGCGAGCGAGCGAATCGACGATCACGGCGACGGCCAGGACGCCACCGGTGATCATGTAGCGAAGCGACGAGGACAGATCGAGCAGTGTCAGACCGTTGGAAATCGACTGGATGACGATGATGCCGAGCAGGGCGGCATAGGCACTGCCGCGGCCGCCGAACAGGCTTGTGCCGCCAATCACGGCCGCGGCGATCGCGTTGAGATTGACGTCGCCCGTTCCGGCCTGCTGGCTGGCCGAGGCGAGGCGGGACGCGGCCATCACGCCGCCGAGCGCGGCGAACATGGAGCACAGCACGAAAGCACTGGTGTAAATGCGCGCGACATTGATGCCCGAGCGCCGCGCCGCTTCACGGTTGCCACCAACCGCTGTCATCGAGCGGCCCCATTGGGTGCGCGTCAGGGCATAGTTCATGGCCACGACGAGGCCGGCGAACAGGCCGAACATCCAAGGTACGCCGCGATCCTGATTGAGGTAGAAGGCGATGAACTCGAGCACAAGCGTCAGGATCGCCGCGCGCAGGATCAAGCCACCAGTGGACTTGCCAGAGAGATTTGCCGCCCGGCGGCGGGCATCGGCCCGGTGGCCCGCCACCAACAGCGCGATGCCGGGAAGGGCCGCGAGGGCGTAAGAAACCACCTGCGGCATCACCAGGGTCTGGCCGAAGTTCACGACGGCCGAACCGTAGGGCAGGTTGATGGAACCGGTGCGTCCCAGGATGTAAAGTTGCGCGCCCAGAATCGCGAGCAGGCCGGACAGCGTCGATACGAAACTGGGCATTCCCAGGCGATTGAACAAGGTTGCGTAAATCAGCCCGATGAAGCCGCCTACAGCCACGGCGAACGGGATGGCGAGCCATACGGGCCAGCCGTGATTGACCCAGAGCACGCCGATCAAGGCCGAGCCGAAACCACTGACTGATCCGACCGACAGGTCGATCTCGCCCACCATCAGGATGCAAACGATGCCGAGCGCGATGACGCCGGTGGTCGAACAGTCGAACAACAGGTTGACGAGATTGTTGCTCGCCAGGAACACTGGATTGAGCGTGGAAAACACCGTCCAGATGATCAGTAGGCCGACCACTACTGGTAACGATCCGAGATCGCCGGAACGGACCCGGTTGATGAAAGCGCGGATCGCGCCGCCGATGCCGGTCGCATGCGTGACGCGCACATCGCCACGGTCCAGCGGCGCATTGTCTTTGGCTTCGCCGCTCAACGCTGTTCCCCTTGCGCGCTCGCCTGCTGCGTCCGCCGCCCGGCCCGGCGCGAAACCGAATTGTTGGAGGCGCCCGTGATGGCGCTGATGAGTTCGGTGTTGGGGGCATCAGGAGTGAACTGGCCACCGTTGCGTCCCAGCCGCAGCACCACGATCCGGTCGGCGACCGCGCGCACGTCCTCCATGTTGTGGCTGATCATGACCACGCCTAGCCCGCGGTCGCGCACGCGCTCGATCAGGTCGAGCACTTCGGCGGTCTGCGCCACGCCCAGGGCCGCCGTGGGCTCGTCGAGCAGGATGACTTTTGGATCGAGCAGCAGTGAGCGGGCGATGGCGACCGTTTGGCGCTGTCCACCTGACAGCGACGCCACAACCTCGCGCACGCTTGGGATGCGGGCGGACAATTCGTTCAGAAGCGTCCAGGCTTTGATCTCCATCGACACTTCGTCAAGCTGAAGCGGGTTGAGTTCCTTGCCCAGAAAAATATTGGCGACGACGTCGAGGTTTTCGCACAATGCCAAGTCCTGAAACACCGTCGCGATGCCAAGCGACAAGGCCGCGCCCGGATCAGACATCGTCACTGGCTTGCCGTGAAACGCGATGGTTCCCGAACTCGGCTGATAAACGCCGGCCAGAATCTTCACCAGGGTCGACTTGCCCGCGCCATTGTCGCCCACCAAGGCAACCACCTCGCCGGCGTGCACGTCGAGATCGATATCGGTCAAAGCCGATACGGCGCCGAAATTCTTGGAAATGCCGCGCAAGCCGAGCACCAGCTCGCCGGGAGGAGACAGGTGGTGGCTGACATCGGTCATGCGCGGCAAACCTTGCTTTACTAGGAAACTTAGCCGTCCAGGTAAAAGTGTCCAGCCGCCACTCATGGCGGCTGGCCGGGTCATTGTCTCGACAAGATTACTTGATGCCGAGCTTGGCGCAACCCTCGGCATAGGCGCCGGTGCAGATATCGGCGGCCTTGGCGATGCCCTTATCGAAAACCTCAGCCTTGATGTTCTCGGCCGTCACGACGGCGGGAACGAACAGCTGCGAAGGCGTGTCGTACAGGGACATTTCAGCCTTGGGCACTTCGCCCTTCAGCAACGTCACAGCGACGTTGGCAGCAGCGGCAGCGACGATTTCGCTGGGCTTGGAGATGGTGTTGTACTGGTCGCCCGAGATGATGAGCTGCAGCGCCGCCGTGGTGGCGTCGTTGCCGGTCACGGTCGGGACGGGGTTGACGCCAGCGGCCTTGAAGGCGGCAATTGCGCCACCGCCGGTGCCGTCATTGGCGGCGACAACGCCCATGATCTTCTTGCCGAAGCGCGTGATCTGGCCACTGGCCCATTCCTGAGCCTTCGGCGGCGCCCAATCGGGGGTATCGAATTCGCTGAGGATCGGGAAGCCCGAGGTGTCGAGGCTGGAGTGAACGCCCTTCTTGATCAGGCCGGCGGCCGCGTCGGTGGGCGAACCATTAATCTGGAGCAGGCCGCTGCCATCGGCGGCTTTCATGCCCATCTTGTTCAGGTGCGCCACGAGCGAGTCGGCGATGGCCTTGCCGATGCCCTCGTTGTTGAACGAGACATAGAAGTCGGCCTTGCCAGTTGGGATCGGGCGGTCATAGGCCACGACCTTGACGCCGGCGTCATGGGCGATCTTGACCAGCGAAGCGGCAGCGGTCGAGTCGACCGGGTCAAGGACAATGACCTTGGCCCCTTGCGTGATCACCGAGTTGAACTGCTGCTGCTGCTTGGTCGCGTCGGCATCGGCGTTCTGGTAAATTACCTTGCAGCCGGCGCAAAGCTTCTTCATTTCGGCGATGAAGCCCGGCGAGTCATGCTCCTCATAGCGTGTCGATCCCTGGTCGGGCATCAGGAAGGCGACGGTGGCGTTCATGTCGGCGGCATAGCTTGTGATGGCGGTGCCACCGAGCAATGCCAGAGCCAACGCGGCTGCGCCGGCGGACTTCAATGCTAGTGCGTTCATCTTACTTTCTCCGTTGCAGAAACATCGTCAGATTTGAGCCGCAAATATTCCCGGGTCCTGCTCCTCCTCCCAATTCAGGCGGCTTCAACCGCTCTTGCGTTTTCCGCCAGCAAGGCCCCGAAGCGAGAGGGCGGCATGCCCTTCTGCGCCAGGAACTGGCGATTGAAATTCGATAAATTGTTGAAGCCAACCGCGAAGCAGATCTCGGTAATCGCGGACCTTGCCTCGCTCATCAGCATTTGACAGGCGAGATTGATCCTCAGGCGGTTCACATACTGAACCAGCGCCATGCCAGTGTGGCGCTTGAAGCTGCGCGAAAACGCGCTTGGGCTGAGTTTCGCGATCGCGGCTAGGTCGCCTTCGGAAAAGGGTTCGGTCAGATGCTGGTCGATATAGGCGAGCGCCTCGTTGATGCCGGTCGACATGAAGCCGGAGGGGTCTGGCACGTAGCTGGTACTGGCGAGCGACCGTACGCCGGTGCACCGGCT
>JANLQJ010000407.1:0-17821 GCA_031367715.1 Hyphomicrobiaceae bacterium
CCAACACCGCCCTTCAACGTACCCACCATCAAGATCGGAATGCTTGCGAGCATCGCCGTGACATAGTTTGGAGGTCGACTGATCGGCGGCTTCAGCCAAAACCCCGGTCCTTCGGAGGAACGCCCATCTCGCTCCTCCCGAGCAACAGCTCGCAGAGCTTCGTTGACTAATCGGTATGCTTCCAATCTTCGCCAGAACGGCACAACCGGCATGTAGACCAACAACACAAAGCCGGTTGCGACAAAGGGCCATACGGCGATCTGGAAGAACTGTTCAATGACCTGCTGGATCAACGTCGTCATACCCCACTCCCCCGCAAAACTAACCCATCCGCAATCTGATGGATAGCAAGACAGAAGTCCAGTATTGCTCCGCTCGATCTGAACGGAGGGGCCGGACAACTGCGCAGCGGAAGTAGGTGGCGCTTGGCGCAGCCCCCGTCAGGCACTACATCTCCCCCATGAGCACCAACAACGAAGACTCCTCGCTCCTCGGCCGCCTCAGCCGCTATGCCCAGGTCGGCACCTCGGTCGGCGGCCTTGCCGCCCGCGCGGCCGGAGCGCGCCTGTTCGGCCTCGACCGCGACGACGCCAAGACCGCCGGGGAACTGGCCGCCGCGCTCGGCGGGCTCAAGGGCCCGATCATGAAGGTGGCGCAGCTGCTCTCGACCATCCCCGAGGCGCTGCCGGCCGAATATGCGGCCGAATTGCAACAGCTGCAGAGCCAGGCGCCGCCGATGGGTTGGGCCTTTGTGCGCCGGCGCATGGCGGCCGAGCTGGGGCCGGACTGGGAGAGCAAGTTCGCCAAGTTCGAGCACCTCTCGGCGGCCTCGGCCTCGCTAGGTCAGGTGCACCGCGCGGTGTCGCATGACGGCGCGAGCTTGGCTGCAAAACTTCAATATCCTGATATGCAGTCCGCGGTGGACGCGGACGTTTCCCAGCTCGGCGTCATCTTCGCCATTCACCGCCGCATGAGCCCGGCGGTCGATACCTCCGAGATTCTCGCCGAGGTTTCCGAGCGGCTGAAGGAGGAACTCGACTACACGCTGGAAGCGCGCCACATGGCGCTGTATCGGCTGATCTTCCAGAACGATCCGCTGGTCCGTGTGCCGACGGTGCGGCCGGAGCTGTCGACGGGACGCCTGCTGACCATGCAGTGGCTGGAAGGCAAGAAACTGCTCGACTACAAGGCCGCCCCGCAGGAGGACCGCAACCAGATCGCCCGCGCCATGTTTCGGGCCTGGTGGTATCCGTTCTCGCACTACGGTGTCATCCACGGCGATCCGCATCTGGGCAATTATACGGTGTATTCGGACGACAGCGGTAAACCGCACGGCTTGAACTTGCTCGACTATGGCTGCATACGGACGTTTCCACCGAAATTCGTGCAAGGCGTCATCGATCTCTATAATGGGTTGAAGACGGATGATCGGGCGCTGGTGGTGCATGCCTATGAGAGCTGGGGCTTTGCCGGACTCTCCAACGAGCTGATCGACATCTTGAACATCTGGGCCAAATTCATCTACGGTCCGCTGCTGGATGATCGTGAGCGGCGCATCGCCGAGGATGTATCCCCTGGCGAATATGGCCGCCGCGAGGCCTTCACGGTGCACAAGGGCCTGAAGGAAAAGGGCCCCGTGAAGGTGCCGCGCGAATTCGTGTTCATGGACCGTGCAGCAATAGGTCTCGGCGGCGTGTTCCTGCATCTGGACGCCAAGGAGAACTGGTGCCAGCTGTTCAGCGAGACCATCAAGGATTTCGAGTTGGCGCAAGTCGCCGAGCGGCAGCGGGCGGCTTTTGCCGCGACAGGAGTGCCGGTGGCGCGCTAGTCTAGAGGGCAGACCTTCGCTGGAAGGGTCGGACCTCATGGTCAACTCAGCCTTGATGTCGAAGAGGGAAATGCGATGACACGGCGGGCATTGTTTGTGTTGTCGCTGTTCGGCCTGTGGCTGGCTGCTGGAACCGCATCGAGCGCCCAGGCCGCCCAGCACGTCGCCGTCAAACTGGTGCTCGCCGTCGATGCCTCCGACAGCATCGAGGACTGGGAATGGCGGCTGGAGCTGAACGGCATCGCTGCTGCGCTGCACAGCAAGGACGTCCAGAATGCCATCTCCAACCTGCCGACCGGCAGCATCGCCATCGCCATGCTGGTGTGGGCTGACGCGCACCAGGGCCGCGACACGACCGGCTGGCGGCTGATCGATTCGGCCGCCGCCGCCGATTTGTTTGCCGCCGAAGTCGCGCTGTTTCCGCGCCGGGTGAGTGGCGGCACCGCCGTTGGCGAAGGGGTCGCGGCCAGCCTGCATCTGCTGGCAGCCGCTCCGTTCGAGGCGCGCCGGCAAGTCATCGACGTTTCGGGCGACGGCATGGAGCCGATCACCTTCTTTACCAGCCAGGTGCTGTTCATGGCCGACGCGAAAAAACTGGCGCTTGCGGCCGGCGTGACTGTCAACGGCCTGAGCATCGACAAGGACTGGCCGCAGGTGTTCGAGTGGTACAAGGACAATGTGCAGACCGGGTCAGGCAGTTTCGTCATGCATGTCAACAAGATGCCGGACTTCGCGGCGGCGTTCAAGGTCAAGCTGCTGAGGGAGCTGGAGCAGGAGGTGGCGCTGGGGGTGGGGGTGGGGGTGGGGCGACAGGGTATCGTTGCAATCCGGTAAAGCATTTGGGTGGTTTGCGAATCCGGGGCTGAGACAATGGAGTCAGAGCCGACTATCGGGCCACTTGCATCATTGCAGCAGGGCGCTGAATTGTTCGTCCGAAATGAAGAAAAGTCGAGGCGCCGAGAGGGTCAACAGCGCCTTGACGGAAAGCCATGGCGGCAGCTTCGCGCCCGTGCGCGGCCATGCCGAGGGGTTCGGTCATCTGATGTCCGGCATCCTGGCGCCGACCGTCGAGCAGCTGTTCCGGCTGGTCAACTGACGCCTCGCCGCCGCCCCCAAGCCCTGCCACAACCAATACCTAGTGTCCGCCAGAAGCACTCTTGTGCCCGCTGCGTCAACTCGAAAGCCTCACTGGCGGCGCCTTCAACCCAAAACGTGCCGCCAATGGCCCGACGCAAGTGACCAAAAACCATGGCCGCGCCGACCAAGCCTCGACACCTCGGAGACCTGTCAGAATATTGCAAGTGGCTCAATGAACTAATTTCCTGACTGAAGCCGCCATCTGTCGAAGCCGTTGAGTTGGAAATTAGTATACTGTCCCCGATTTACAATCATCGTTGCTTTGGCTTTTTCTAACGGCTAGACCGGCACGCAGTTTTGCGCGGCACCATGGCCACGCATGCCATCTCCCAGTCCGGATCAAGCCCCATGAGCCAGCACTCACTGATCATCCGATTCAAGTATCGCGGTGACGATTTCGAGCCGCTTTATGAACTCGAACAGAACATCGGCGAGGCCCTCGACGAAGCCGGCGTCGGCGACTACGAGGGGCACGTGATGGCGATCGACGGCAAGAGTGGCGAAATGACCCTGACCGGGCCCGACGCGCACGCCATTTGGGACGCCGTGCATGCGGTGTTGGAGGGCCCCCGCTTCATGCGCGGCGCCGAAGCCGAGCTGCGGCTTGGTCCCGGCGAAGATGCCGAGACGGACGTGTTCACAGTCGGCAGCTGACGCTATCATGCCATTTTGCCGCTCATACTCGAAACTTCACGCCATGGTGCGCCAGGGAAATTCGAACCCGTCCCTCGTCATCGATCGGTACGGCATTTAACCGTCCGAACCCGATCGGAACATCTTGGAAATCGAAATCCGGCAGGTGGGTCGTGATCAGCTTGTTTTGGTGCAACGCGCGCGCCGCCTCATCGCACACATAGCGCGACAGGACCGATTTGGCCGACCAGACGACGATGACACACCGTGCGGCGTCGATGGCTTTTTTTATCGCGCTGACAAAATCCTCACCACCGGCAAAGTCCTGATCCCAGGTCACCTTGATACCGGCGCTTCGGCATCGATCGACAAGACAACGGACGGTCTCGATGTCGTGGCGCGCGTAGGAAATGAACACCGTCGGTTCGGCCTGAACCTCACGTTCGCCACCGCTGCTCTGGCTGGCACCGGCGGCGTCGACGATTTTGTGCTTTGCCGGTCGGGGACGTTGCGCGGCAGCCCGGATGGCATCGCGACGCGCATATCCGTCGTCGACGCGCAACACGCCGTCATCACACAGTGAGATCTTGTCGACCATCGAGACTTCTCCGCGACCCGTCCTGAGTAAGCTGTTAGGCAATCGGCTTCTCGCCATAGTGGCGAAACAGCAGGTTCAGGGCCTCTAGACATAGGTCCTGCCGTGACCGTTTGTGCTCGCGCGCGATCTTGTCGAGGACCTCCTTGGCCAACGGATGCATGTAGACTGAGACGCCTTTGAGCGCCTGCCGACCCTTGGCAATTGGGTAGTCAAGCGCTGCCGCGGCCAATTCTGCCTTGCGCGACCCGACGCCCGATTGGGCGCGCATCGCTGCCCTGCGATCGAGCGCACTTGGAGCTGGCGGCGGCTTGTGTTTGGCTGGTGACTTGCTCATGCCGACACCCGTGATGTGGTTTTCGACAATTTGGCCTCGAAGGCACACAGCTGCTCGTACAGGGCCTTGACCGCCTTGGCCGGTTTGCGGCGTGGAGCGTCTTCGGTGATGCCTTGGCCGCGGCCAAGAGCATCCGACAGCTGAGGATCGTCCTCCAGCGCCAGGTTCAGCAAGGCCACCCGGAACTCTCTGCCGACAATGCTCTCGATTTCGACCCTGTCGCTGGCATTGTTGCGCGGCGCGTTGAGCACGACAACGGTTTTCCAAAGCACGCCGATGCGCTTGAGATAGTCGAGCGTCTCTTTGAGCGCGAACCTGTCGAGCACGCCTGAGCGCGTCGGCACAATCACCACGTCGGCGGCAGCGGCGGCAAAAATCATGCTTTTGTCGACGGCTGGCGGCGTATCGATCAGGACCAGATCGGTGCCGGTCTTGCGGGCCGCCGTCAGCATGCCGTCCAACCCGGACGGGGTGCCGTGGACCACCGCCGGCTCGACCACTCCGAGCAATTGCTCACGCAGCTCAGCCCACTGCTCGGCCGACCGCTGCGGGTCGAGATCGATCACCGACACGGTGAGCTTGGCCGCCATGGCGACCACAGATACATGCAAAAGCAGCGTGGTCTTGCCGCTGCCCCCCTTCTGGCTGACGACACACCAGGTACGCATCCTACCAACTCCTGCACTCATATAAATTGCTAGCAACTGTCTCTAGCATCTAGCACGATACATCAAGAAATATTTTCTTAATCTGTCTGTGTACGCCTTGCAAGACCTCGGTTGCGGCAATTGCAGCTCGCCGTTCGACTTTCCATGGTTGCGCGTGCTGCCGCCCGCCTGCCGCGACGCGGCGGCCAATCGCAACAGCGCCGCTGGCGTGTCATGGTCGATCCGCGGCGACCACTTCTCCACGCCGATGCAAAGGCCTCCGCCGTGACCATCCTGCAATCCTTGCTGCTGCTCAGCGCCGGCTTCGTCGGCGGTATTCTCACCACAGTGGCTGGCGGCGCTTCTTTCGTCATCTTCCCGACCTTGATCTTCGTCGGCCTGACGCCACTGGTTGCCAACACCACCAATTTCGTCGCCCTGATCTTTGCGCCGCCGATGGCGCTGGCGACGTCCTATCGCGGCGAGTTGATGGCGATTGGCCGCGGCCTGGTACCCAGCCTGATCTCCGGGGTGGCGGGCGGCGCCACTGGCGCCGTGCTGCTGCTATGGACCGGTGAGACGGCGTTTGCACGGGCCGTGCCCTATCTTATGGGCGTGGCGACGGCAATGTTTGCCATGGGTCCGGCGGTGCGCGGGCTGGTCGCCGCGCGCCGGCGCGTGCCGCTGCAGGCCAACAGTGTCGCCTGCCAGGGACTGATCTTTCTGCTCTCGATCTATGCCGGATATTTCGGTGCCGGCGTCGGAATGATGCTGTTGGGCGTTCTTGCCATCTTTGGTTATGACGACATCCACAAGGCCAACGCCGTCAAGAATGCGGTGATCGGTTTGGCCGCGTCGGTCGCTACAGCCATCTACGGCTTCAGCGGCCCGGTCGCTTGGCCCCAGGCGTTGGCCCTGATGGCGGGCGCGCTGGCCGGCGCCTATGTGGGCGGCATCATTGCCAAGCGGGCACCGCAACGCCTGTTGCGGCTGGCGCTGATCATTCTGGGCGCCAGCTTCACGTTCTATTTATTCTGGCGCTGAATTTCCTTGCCTTACCCACGCGCGAGCTTCGCGCTCTTTATCTCGCGGAAGCCAATTTGCCTCAAAGTGGTGGTCTCTCTATCTCGCGGGACCACCATGGCGCATCTCACCGGTACCAATAACGCCGACTTCAATCTGAAGGGCGGTATCGACGGCGACAGCATCGAAGGCCTTGGCGGCAACGACCTGCTGTTCGGCGGCGCCGGCGACGATGTGCTCGCGGGTGGCGAAGATCTCGACCGGCTGCTGGGGGACGCGGGCAATGACACGCTCTATGGCGGGCTCGGCGCCGATCAGCTTTCGGGCGGCGTCGGCAACGATGCGCTGCATGGCGAGGACGGCAACGACAAGCTCTATGGCGGCGCCGGGAACGATATCGGCACTGGCGATAGCGGCGACGACGTGATGAACGGCGATGCCGGCGCCGACACCCTGTTCGGTGGCATTGGCTATGACACGCTCGACGGCGGCGCCGACAACGACGTGCTGCGCGGCGATACCGGCGACGACAAGCTGCTCGGCAATGACGGCAACGACGTGCTGTTCGGTGGCATCGGCGTCGACCGGCTGTTCGGCGGACGCGGCAACGATTCGATGAACGGCGATCTCGGCAATGACTGGCTAACCGGCGATCAGGGCAACGACCTGCTCTACGGCGGCACTGGCAATGACCAGCTGGATGGCGGCGTCGATAACGACCGGATCTTTGGCGGCGCCGGTACCGATCAGCTGATCGGGGCATTGGGCGACGATGTCCTCAACGGCGGCAACGACAATGACAAGCTGACTGGCGGCGCCGGCAACGACACCATGACGGGCGGGACGGGCAGCAACAGGTTCTATTTCGCTACCGGCTTCGGCAAGGACACGATTGCCGACTTCAAGCTCGGTACCGATCATCTCGACGTCAAGCTGGTGGCGTTTCTTGGCTCATTCGACCAGCTCACGGTGGCCAATACGGCTGCTGGCGCGCTGGTCAAATATGCCCACACCAATGGCACGTTCGAGAGCATTCTGCTGCAGCACGTGGTCGCCGCCGACGTGACAGCCAGCGATTTCATATTTGTGGTGTGAGACTCGCCGACTCATTTTTGACGTGTTCCAAAAATCCGAGGCCGGGTGGCCGTGTTCCTTCGGGCTCACTTTGGTGATGGGACGACGAGACAACATGGCGTAGGGGGACCGGCGGGTCGCCGTGGTTTCGACATGGCAAGGTCTGAAAGGGAAACGTACCAGTCGTCCTACGCCATCAACTGGGATCGACGCCATGCTAGATTCAAGATGCCAACGCCGGTCAAATCTTCCGCTGCACGGAATGTATGAGATACGAACGGCGATGGGGCGACCAGCGGTCGCCCTTAGAATCAATTGTCCGTCGGCCTAGTCAGATTGGCATATGCTAGACGCTGCGCGACGGTGTGATCATGCCAAGCGATCGGTTGCGCGAGGCGCGGCGTCCGGCGGACGGGCGCTCCTCGTTGGCGCGGTCGGCGGCAAGTTGTACACGCTTCAATTCATCCTCGGCGCTGGCGGCATCGAGCGTGGCTGCCTCGCGCTTGCCCTGCAGATCGGCAATCGTCACCACCAGATTTTCACAACGCTTGCGCGCTGCCTTGGCGAACGAGGAGTAGGCAAAGTGCGTTACATCGCGCACGCCAGTGCGCACATGCTCGGCCTCGATCTGCTGCTCGAGATCCTGCGCCATGCGGCGGAATTCGGCAATCATGCCATCTATATCGCCGACCTTGCGGCGCTTTTCGGCCAGATCGAAGGTGGCGGCCCGGATCAGGGCTTCACGTGACTTCATGATTCGATACCCCATACAACTTCGAATGCCTGCAGGTGATGCGATCCTGAGCTGCAAATGACATGCCAACCTCGTAGGCTCATCCGAGGCAAACCGCCATGGTGAACTATAGCAGCGACGGCTTAAGTGCCGGTAAACCAACGTAAAGTCGCTGGAGCGCGCTGCTGAGACCCGAAAGTTGCCTCATCGATGCCATTTTTGCGCGCCGGGCCTTTGGCGCAACCCGTAAATCTGTTAGTTCTTTATCCACAGGATGATTCGTCTTGGATCTTGACCGCAGCGGCTCAAAAGGCTGTGGCGGGACTGGACCGTGCCAGGTGATTCTGCGGGCCGGGGGGCTCCAAGGACAATATGATGCACCGTCAGCTGGGACGCTTGTTCCGGCATGGCAAGATCATGCCAGCCGTCGTCGGATCATCCGTCAGCGGGTGGGCGCGGCTGCGCGTGGTGTGCGACGCCTCCCGCGGTCCATTGGTTGGCATTGCGTTTGGCTTGTTGCCTCCGCGGCAAGCCGCGACGGCAATGTCGTGCACTGAAATGGCGTACGCTGCCCGGCAAAAAAGTGAAACGGCTCGGTAACATTTCGGTTTTGTTAACTATTGCGGCTTAACTTTGGTCATGAAGAGTTAATCTGGCTGATTTGTGCAGAGCCCACGCACAGATCGGCCGGCGGGGCAAGCTGGGGCAGCGAACATAAGGAAGAGAGCATGAGGGTCCTGCTCATTGAGGACGAGAGCGCAACCGCGCAAAGCATCGAGTTGATGCTGCAGTCCGAAGGGTTCAATGTGTACACGACCGATCTCGGCGAAGAGGGTGTCGATCTCGGCAAACTCTACGACTACGACATCATTCTACTCGATCTCGGCCTGCCCGATATGAGCGGCTACGAGGTCCTGAAGACACTCCGCGTCAGCAAGGTGCAGACTCCGATCCTGATTCTTTCGGGTCTCGCCGGCATCGAGGACAAGGTCAAGGGTCTGGGCGTCGGAGCCGACGACTACATGACCAAGCCGTTCCACAAGGATGAGCTGGTCGCCCGCATCCACGCCATCGTGCGCCGTTCCAAGGGCCATGCCCAGTCGGTAATCCAGACCGGCGAGCTGACCGTCAACCTCGACACCAAGACCGTCGAGGTGCAAGGCGCGCGCGTCCATCTGACCGGCAAAGAATATCAGATGCTCGAGCTGCTCAGCTTGCGCAAGGGCACGACCCTGACCAAGGAGATGTTCCTCAATCATCTCTATGGCGGCATGGACGAGCCGGAATTGAAGATCATCGACGTCTTCATCTGCAAGCTGCGCAAAAAGCTCGCCCTGGCCACCGGCGGCCAGCATTACATCGAGACCGTCTGGGGCCGCGGCTATGTGCTGCGCAACCCTGAAGACAATTCCGAAGCTGCCTGAGCCTGAAATTCAACGTCAATCGCAACCGTTGAACGTCTGTGGACGAGGGCCCCCCTTTTCGGGGCCCTTTTCTTTGCGTATCGACAAACTGATCGAATTTGGCTGGACTGGGTGACGAAGTGCGACATGACGTCGTGTTGACCCTCGCCCGGCCCTCCCCCGTCAAAACGCGGCGATGAGGAAGGCCGCTTGTGCCATACACGCGGCATGAACCAACTCGCCAAAGTCCTCGCCTGCTTTGCCGGGGCCACCCTGTTCTGGCTGCTCGGCGCACCAGCCCCTTGGCTAACTGGGGCCGCTGTCGTTGCTGCCACGCTGGCGCTCGCCGGTGCGACGCCGAAAGCTCCTTGGCTGCTCGGCGAAGCCGCATTGCTCGTGCTCGGCGTCTCGCTCGGCGGTTCCATCAGCCCCGCATCGATCGCGGCAGTTGCCCGCTGGCCGCTGTCGCTGTTGATGCTGCTGGCGACGGTGCCGCTGATCATCGGCTCGGCGCAGTTCACCCTGACACGCCTGTTCGGCTGGGAACGGCGCGAGGCCTTTCTCGCCGCCGTGCCGGGCGCGCTCAGTTACACCCTCGCCATCGCCGTGCATGAAGGGCTGGATGTCCGCCGTATCGCGATTGCGCAATCGGTGCGGCTGATGGCAATCGTGCTCCTGGTACCGTTGCTGTTCGGCTCGGCGGCGCGGCTGGCAGCAGGGGCAGGTGCGACGTCCGCAGCCGGGTGGCCGTTGGAATGGCTGTCGCTGCTCGCCGCTGGCCTCTTCGCCGGGATGCTGCTGCAGCGCATCAATGCACCGGTGGCATTTATGATGGGTGGGCTGATCGTCAGTTGCGTGGCGCATGTCGCGGGCCTGACCAGCGCGGCCGTTCCCGCCTGGCTGCTCGTCCCCGCCATTGTGCTGATCGGCATCAATGTCGGTGCACGCTTTGGCGGCAGCGAACCAAGAGCGCTCATCGCCATGCTCGCCCCAGCCCTCGCCAGCACCACCGTCACCTTCCTCACGGCGATACTTGCCGGCCTTGCCACCGCCGAGTTGCTGCAGCTTCCCGTATTGCAGGTGTTGCTGGCTTTTGCGCCGGGCGGGCTCGACTCCATCGCCGTGCTCGCTCTCACCTTGAAGCTCGATGCCGCCTATGTGACCGTGCACCAGCTAATCCGGTTTCTAGGCATCGCGGCCACCTTGCCGATGCTGTTCCGGCTATGGCGGCCGGGGCCACAAACTCTGCCAAAGCGCTAACAGTAGCGCCGTCCCGGGAAAACCACGCGGATACCCTGACCAACTCAATGCTGTAAAAGCAACAATTCTCAGCAAATCTAAGCGTTTATTCACGACATAGGCGCATATCAAGGAGGTTCAACTTGGCTCCACGGCCAGGGTGCGCGTGCGCGCGCGCGTAACCGTGGGGTCTAGGGCAGTTGTTGAGTAGATCGCGTTTTTTCGGTCATGTCGGTCAAAGTAAGAAGAGAACGACCCGACCAGCGTCGCCACCATCGCGTCACGGCACCTATGTTCGTGAGCTATGGCGGAGAGACCATGCGAGCGGCTGACTGGAGCCTGGGCGGTTTGCGCCTGGAAGGCTTTGGCGGAGCTGTGCCCGCGCCCGGCGCCATTGTCGCGCTCAAACTGTCCATGCCGTTCCAGGGCTTCGACGTCGCCTTTGCCGCCACCGGCGAGGTGGTGCGCAACGATCCGGCCGCCGGCATGTTCGCGTTGCGCTACACCCAATTGGGCGAGCGCGAACTCGAGTTGATGCGCCACTTCATTGAGGAGCTGGTGCGCGGCTCGATGTCGGATGTTGCCGACACCATCCAGCGCATCGACCTGCCGATCACACCGGTTTCAACCGCGCCCGACGTCAATCCAGGCGCTGCCGTGCCAGTGTCGCGCTGGCCGATCAAGACCATCTTCTACACCGGCCTCTATAGCGTACTCGGATTGTTCGTGTTCAGCTATATCGCCATGCTGGGCTACACCAACGTGTTCCGCCTGGAGGTCGATAGCGCAGTCATCTCGGCACCGCTAGTGACTGTACAGGCCCCTAATGACGGCCATGTGATGTGGACGAACTACAAGCCTGGCGATGTCGTCAAGGCCGGTGCCGTGGTGCTGCAGGTTGCTGACAACCAGCTGGAGCGCGACATCGACCTCGCCGACCTCGAGATCCGCGACCGCCAGGCCAAGCTCGAAGCCTCGCGGCACATGCTCGCCGATGCGTTGAGCCAGCTTGAGGACCTATCGACTGTCGAGCAGAAAAACATCGAGCAGGCGCAATCGCGGCTGGATGCCATGAAGGCGGCGGCGGCAAATGCCGATGCGGCCCACAAGCGCACGCAAGGACTCTATCAGAAGGGCTATGCCACCAAGGCCCAGCTCGACGTGATGGAACGCGACGCCATCGCCACCAGCAGCGCCGTGCAGGGCCAGAGCGCAGAACTTTCCTCGCAAAGTACGTTGGCGGCTCGCACCACCGGCTCGCGCTACTTCACCGGCAACCAGTTCCTGGGCGAGCGCGCCAAGATGGAAGCCGAAGTGAAGCTGCAGGAGGTCGAGCTCAAGCTCGCTGGACAGCGCAAGCAGATCCTGATGGAGCACCGGCTACGGCTGGCGGTGATTGCGCCGTTCGACGGTCTGGTACTGGAACTGCCGCGCGTCGATCACGCCTCAGTCAACCGCGGCGATGTCATTGCCGTGCTGGAGCAGCCGCGCTCGCGCATGGTTACGGCTTACCTCACCCAGGATGAAGTTCTGCATGTCGGCATTGGCGATCCCGCGACTGTTTATGTGCCCGCGTTCGACGCCACCTTGATGGCCACGGTCACCAGTATCGACCGCACCAGTGGGTTCGCGGACGAGATGCAAGCGCGCTTCAATTTCCGCAACACGCGTGATCGCTCGGCCCAGGTGACGCTGCAATTTGCCACCAATGATGTGGCGCTGGGGGTAAAGACCTTCCGCTCCGGCACGCCGGTGGTGGTGATCTTCAAGTCGCGTTCGACCAACGAGATCGTCAAGGAGATCAACGCAGCGTTCAACATGCTGCCGACCTTCGGCGGCGCCGCGGGTACGCCCTCCGAAAATCGCTCGTTCACCCAGGTACGGCCGCGAAAGAAGCTGCCGGCGCCCGCGCTCGCCGAGCGCGCCCTGCCGCCAGTGCTGCGCCCCTCGCAAGATTCCGTCGTTGATGCGCCACCCACAGCCTTGCGTCCCTCGCTGACCGATACGCCGATCAGCGACGGCCCAACACAGCCAGCCAGCCCGGCACCGCGCCGAGCCAATCTGCTGCGCGGGGTCTGAGACATGGCCGTGAGCAAAGGTCTTCCGGTCTACGACGACCCGACCAAGCCGGTGCCGTTCCGCGAGAAATGGTCGCTGGAAGTTCTGCTGCAGATCGGCCTGTTGCTCGGGCTCTGCTTTGTTGGCTTGGTGCAGCTGCCGAACCGGCTGTGGGACCCGGACATCCAGGAGATCACCTATGTGATCGGCATCCTTGGCATCTGGCGCTACAGCTGGTGGTTTACCCATGCCGTGCGCGCCCGCATCTATGGCTATGTCGTTTATCCGCGGCTGGCCAAGGCAGCGCGCGAGATGTGGGACACCGGCTGGCGGCCGCGCCATATGCACTTCATGATGACCACGTTCCGCGAGGATCGTGAGATCACCGAGCATGTCATCCGCGGCATCGTCACCCAGATCCGCGAGGCGGGCGTCGCCGGCACCATTTGGCTCGGTTCAGGTGATATCTACGACGAGAGACTGATCGAGGAGCAGCTGCGGCTGGTGGCCTCCGATCTCGACATCATGCTGCATATCGTGCGCCAGAATATCCCTGGCAAGCGCATGGCGATTTCACTCATTTTGCGCGCCATGTCGCGCAGCCAGATGCGCGATGACGATCTGGTCGTGTTCATGGATGGCGACTTCGTTATCGCGCCGGGTGCGCTCAAGAAGTGTCTGCCGCTGTTCGCCTCCGATCCGGAGCTGCAGGCCATGACCACGCACGAGGCCGTGCAGGTCCGGGGGCCATGGTGGATGCAGTCGTGGCTGAACATGCGGTTCGCCCAGCGGCATCTCGCCATGCAGTCGCATGCCTTGTCCGGACGTGTGCTGACGCTTACCGGGCGCATGAGCTGTTTTCGCGCCGAGCATGTGCGCAAGAACGAATTCATCCGCTTGATGGAAGCCGACTACCTCGATCACTGGCTGTGGGGCACGTTCCGCTTCCTGTCGGGCGACGACAAGAGCACCTGGTACTATCTGCTCAAGCACAATGCCAAGATGATGTATGTGCCGGACGCTTCGGGCTACACCATCGAGGTTATCAAGGGTTCGCCCTACACTCGCATGGTCGAGAACTTCCGCCGCTGGTCGGGCAACATGCTGCGCAACGGCTTGCGCGCCATCAAGCTCGGTCCGGCCGCCATGCCGTTCTTCATCTGGTGGTGTCTGCTCGATCAACGCATCGCCATGTGGACCATGCTGGTGAGCCCGACGCTGGCGCTGGTAGCCGGCACGGTTGTTGGACCCTATTATCTTGCATCCTATTTCATCTATCTGACCGTCACGCGCTTCATGTTGTCGATGCTGTTGTTCACCTATGCACGGCGCGTCGACTTGAATTATATCTGGATTCTCTACGTCAACCAGTTGCTGAACGCCGCCGTCAAGGTCTTCATCTTGTGGCGCCTGTCAAAGCAGAAATGGGCCAACCGCGGCAATCAGAAGGCCGGTTTTGCCGACACCAGCTTGCTGGCGAAATTCCGCGAGTGGATGGCCATGTATCTGACGGTGCTGTCGGTCGCCTGCCTGATCTTGACCACCATCGTTTATACCCAGACACTCAGTGTTCCAAGCTGGAGCACAGTGAAGGCAATACTTTTTCAATAAAAATGTAGGCAAATTTTCGTCGTCGACTTCACGCAACCTCTAGACCTTTTGTGTAAACCTGCATCGTTCGTGGATTGTCTGCTGAGGCTCCCGACAGGAAATCGGGGCACAAAAACAGCAGCGTCCCGTTGGGGAACGAAGTTTGTTGCGGGAGGTTTTTGTTGTGACTCAAGTGTTGCCATCAGTTCGGTATCTGCGTGCGCTGGATCAGAATTCGGCTGTACAAGGTCGTGAAGTCGCCGTGCGTCCGGCCATTAGCGTGGTTGGTCTGGGTTATGTCGGCGCGGTGTCGATGGCCTGCCTCTCCCATCTCGGTTTCCGCATGATCGGCGTCGATACGTCCGAAGTGCGCGTCGATAGCATCAATCGCGGCGTTTCCCCGATCGTCGAGAACCGTCTCGAAGATCTCTTGCATGAGGGCGTCGGCCGCGGCCTGATCTCGGCCACCCACAGCCTGATCGGCGCCGTGCT
Source organism: Hyphomicrobiaceae bacterium (assembly GCA_031367715.1). Classification (GTDB taxonomy): domain Bacteria; phylum Pseudomonadota; class Alphaproteobacteria; order Rhizobiales; family Hyphomicrobiaceae; genus JANYHF01. The sequence continues at coordinate 14,790 of JANLQJ010000407.1, forward strand.
GCGCACCGATGTCACCTTCGTCTCGGTCGGCACGCCAACGGCAGCCGACGGCAGCTGCGACATGAGCTATGTGCGCGACGCCAGCCGCACCATTGGTCGCGCTCTCGCGGCAAAGGACGACTACCACGTCGTCGTGATGCGCTGCTCGATCCCGCCGGGAACCACCATGAGCGTCGTGGTGCCCGAACTGGAAGCAGCCTCTGGCAAGAAACTCGGCGAGGATTTCGGTGTCTGCTTCAATCCCGAGTTCCTGCGCGAGGGCGTTGCGGTTTCCGACTTCTTCGCCCCGCCCAAGACCGTCATCGGCGCTTCCGACATGCGCGCCCGCAGCATGGTCGAGGGCATCTATACCGCCATCGACCAGAACGCCATCTTCACCTCGATCGATGCGGCCGAGATGGTGAAGTATGCGGACAATGTCTGGCACGCCACCAAGGTTGCGTTTGCCAACGAGATCGGCCGGCTGTGCAAGGCCATGCACATCGACAGTCACGATGTCATGGACATTTTCGTCAAGGACCAGAAGCTCAACATTTCAGCCTACTACCTCAAGCCCGGCTTTGCCTTTGGCGGCTCGTGCCTGCCTAAGGAAGTGCGCGCGGTCAGCCACCTGGCCAAGGGTCTCGGCGTCAAGCTGCCGCTGATCGACAGTCTGATCCCCTCGAACCAGGAGCATGTGGCGCGCGCCATCGAGCTGCTGGCCCCGTTCAAGGACAAGCGGGTCGGCTTCCTCGGCATGACATTCAAGACGGGAACGGACGATCTGCGCGAGAGCCCGACCGTCGATCTAATGGCCGCGCTCGATGCTCAGGGTACCGCCATCCGGGCCTACGACGGCAACGTCAAGTTGACTCCGCACATGCGCGGCCAGTTGGACTATCTCAAGCGCACGCAGCCGCGCCTCGGCAGGCTGCTTGAGCGCTTCGAGATTGTCCGCACCGAGAACCTGAACGAGCTGCTCGAAGGCTCCGACGTTCTGGTCGTCAGTCACGCCACCGAGGAGTTCCGCCGGGCCGTGACCATGCGCGGCAAGGGCGTAGCGGTGCTGGACCTGGCGCGGCTGTTTCGTGGCCGGCCGCGCGAGGAAGGTTACGAAGGCATCGCCTGGTAGGCAATGTTTCCAACGACAAAGAATGTCAGGGGACATCTCAAAAAGTCACCTGAGCGGGGCAACAAGGCGAACCAATCGCTGCCCATGTTGAGGCTGTAGACAAGTAACAGGAGCGAAGAGTGGCGAAGATTGTAGGCAACGGCAAGGACAACACGCTCAGCGCCGGTGGCGCTGGCGATGCTGTGTTCGGCCAGGCCGGCAATGACACCCTGACGGGTGCCAATGGCGGCGTGAGCTTGTCGGGAGGCGGCAGTGATGACTTTATCACCGGCGGCACCGGCGACGACCTCATTCATGGCGGCGGCGGCATGCCGTTCGGATTCAGCCAGTTCAAGGTGGCTGAGAGCACGACGGCACATGTCGAGATCTCCTCCTCGGACGCCGATGCGCATAGCGATGTCGTGGGCATGTACTCCTACGATGCGGCCGGCAACATCACCGGCGTCAAGATCGTCGGTGCGGCCGACGCGGGCGCCTTCGATGTCGGCCTGGCCAAGGGCGAGCGGCTCGGCTTCTTCTTCGTGCCGGCCGGCGTAGCCAAGGGCGATGCGAACTGGGACGCGCTGCTCAAGGATGGCAGCTTCAAGCTCGAGAACAGCAAGGGCGACGTTGGCAATGTCGCCGACGGCAAGCCACTGACGCTGGTCTCAGTGGATGCGGACGGCAACGAAACGGTGGTCTCGTTCCAACCCGGCAGCCAGATGTTCAACAGCCTCAAGATCCTGAACCCCGATGGCAAGAACCATGTCGCCACCAGCGTTGACCCGGTGACGGGCAAGGTATCGGTGGTGTTCACCGACGCTGGCACTGCCACAAGCTCCATATCGGCGCAGGCCCAAGTTCACACCAGTCACGCTAAGTCGATGGACAAGTCCGATGCCGAAAAGGGCATCAGCACGGTCAAGACCGTCGACAAGGACAGCGGCATTGTCACGACCACCACGACCGACAGCAAGCACGGTATCGTGACGGTCAAGACCGAGGACTCCAAGCACGGTATCACCTGCACCAAGGTTGCCGACACCAAGGCCGGCGTGACCTCCACGACGACCGAGGACAAGAAGCACGAGGTCGTCAGCAGCAAGGTCGAGGATACCAAGTCCCACACGATCACCACGACCACCACGGATAAAAGCGCCGACGTCACCAGCATCTGCCGCGAGGACAAGTCGTCCGGCATGACAGAGACGACGACCGAGGACCACAAACACAGTGTCGTCACGACCACGCGCGAGGACGGCAAGTCCGGCACGACCGAGACCAGGACCGAAGACAAGAAGAGCGGAATCGTCAGCACCAAGCACGAGGACGAGAAGTCCGGCGTGACGGTCAGCACGACCGAGGACAAGAAATCCGGTGTTGTCTGCACCAAGACCGAAGACAGCAAGCATGGTACTGTCGACGTCAAGACCGAAGACAAAAAAAGCGGCCTGGTGTCTCACCGGCACGAAGACCACAAGGCTGGCACGGTCGATACGACGACCGAGGATCACAAGTCGGGGCGCGTCTCGCACCGTCATGAGGATTCGAAATCTGGCGACGTCGACACGACCACTGAAGACAAAGAGCACGGTGTGACGTCGCACCGGCACGAAGATCATCACAGCGGCAAGACTACGACCCGCACTGAGGATCATCACACGGGCGTCGTCTGCACCAAGACAGAAGATCATCACACCGGCGAAACGACGACGCACGTTGACGTGCCGCCCGCTCCGGTCGAGCTGCCGCCGGCTCCGGTCGAGCTGCCGCCCGCGCCGGTCGAGTTGCCGCCCACGCCGGTCGAGCTGCCGCCGGCTCCGGTCGAGCTGCCGCCGGCTCCGGTCGAGTTGCCGCCCGCTCCGGTCGAGTTGCCGCCCGCTCCGGTCGAGTTGCCGCCCGCGCCGGTCGAGCTGCCGCCCGCTCCGGTCGAGTTGCCACC
>JANLQJ010000416.1:0-10088 GCA_031367715.1 Hyphomicrobiaceae bacterium
CCCGCGCCCGGCCCGGGGCGCTGCCTTTGTGGCTATACATGACGCGCCCCTACGCAATAGTCGCCGGTGTTCAACCACTGGCAATAGGAAACTATAAAGCCATGCCGACCGAAATCATTCTCCCGCGCGTCGACATGGACATGGCGAGCGGCAAGATCGCCAAGTGGTACGTCAAGGACGGCGACGCCATCGTGAAAGGCGCGCTGCTGTTCGACCTGGAGACAAGCAAAGCCGCGATGGAGATAGAGGCGCCGGCCTCTGGCACGTTGCGTGTGGTGAACGCTACCATCGGCGAGGAGATTGCGGTCGGGCAGGTGTTGGGCTGGATCTACGCGCCGGGAGAAAAAGTCGAGGTCGCGGCGAGTGCCAAACCTGCCGCAGCGGTCGGTGCGCCGACGGCAGCGCCTGCGAACAAGAAAGACATCAGCCCGCGGACCAACGGCGCGGCCAATGGCCTGCGCGCAACTCCGCTGGCCCGGCGGCTGGCGCGCGAGCGCGGCATCGAGCTTGGCTCGCTAACCGGTTCGGGACCGAACGGCCGCATCAACCGGGCGGACCTGGAGACTGCTCAGCCTGCGCCTAAACCGGCGGCCGCGACGACGTCGGTCGCGATATCTGCGCCCCCCGAAGCCATGGCGGACGAGCGGGTGTTTGCGCTCTATGAGCCTGACTCCTATGACATGGCCCCGCATGACTCCATGCGCAAAACCATCGCCAAACGGCTGGTCGAGAGCAAGGCCACGGTGCCGCATTTCTATCTCACCATCGATTGCAACCTCGAAAAGCTGCTGGCAGCTCGCGAGGAGCTAAATGTGCGGGCGCCGAAGCAGGGTACAGGCGCTTACAAACTGTCCGTGAACGACTTTGTCATCAAGGCGATGGCTTTGGCCTTGCGCGACGTGCCAATGGCGAACGCGACCTGGACCTCGCAGGGCATGATGCGCCACAAGCGCGTCGATGTCGGCGTGGCCGTCGCGGTCGAGGGCGGGCTGCTGACCCCGATCCTGCGCCATGCGGATTTGAAATCGCTCTCGGAACTCTCCAACGAGATGAAAGACCTCGCCGCCCGCGCGCGCGCCAAAAAACTGGCGCCGCGCGAGTATCAGGGCGGCACCACGTCGATCTCCAATCTCGGCATGTTCGGCATCAAGCATTTCGACGCCGTGATCAATCCTCCGCAGGCGACCATTCTGGCCGTCGGCGCCGCTGACGACCGCACCATCGTGGTCAACCGCAAGCAAGAGGTTGCTACCATGATGACGTGTACGCTCAGCTGCGATCACCGCGTGGTCGACGGCGCGATCGGCGCCGCGTTGCTGAACGCTTTCAAGGGGTACATCGAAAGCCCGGTGCGGATGCTAGTCTGACGTCCTTCACGGATAGATTCGGACGGCGGGGTTGGCGAAGACCTGATGGGTGGCGGGCTGCGCCGTCTCGCCGCTGTTGACGCCGTTACGTCCTGTGTGCTGCTCCCAAAGAGCGGTCGTACGTTCACCCCCGGCGAGTGATGGCAGCGCGTTGCAAGCCCGGGCGCGCCAGGGCGAAATTCGGCTGCACCCAATTCGGTTCGACCCCGATAAAGGTATCAAGAAAGCCCACGGCGAGTGAAGCGTCCTCAGTCACGTTTTCGCGGAACGACCACCAGGTGCCAAGGTCCTCGACAGTCGGCTTCAACTCCAACACCGAGTTGAAGTCCTGTACCATCACTGCGTTGAGGACGCTGAGGCAGAAGCTCGTATAGAGAAACCCCTCTGGCCAGAACTTGATTATTTCAGTAACGCGCCCATTGGCTTCGGCAGGGATGCTAAGCGACGAAGCGTCGCCAACGGCACATACCTTGTTCCGGATGAGCTCCTTCAGCAACAGCCCGGCGGCGAAATTAGCGAAATCCTTGCGCGAGAGCTCGGCGTATTTGCGTTGCTCGCTGAAGGCGTTAGCCCAGTCAAGAAAGGCCTTCGCCAGTTTTTCGTCATGCACGGTATAGGCGATCCCCCAATCTTTGGTGACGCCGCCAGCGCAACGATTGAACGAATTGCGGAACCAACCAAGTTGGCGCACTTGATGCCGCACATCGCCGGAAACCGAAAGCTGATTGGTGAATGGCAGTTCCATGTCCTGCTCCTCACATATGCTCATTGATTTAAGATCGTGATCGATATTAAGCCATCATTATAGCACGAACAACTGCACCGAAGTGTGACCGGCGGCGACACCGTAACAAAATGCCTGCAGTCATGGTAGATACGGCACGACCGCCGCCAGCTCGCGGGCAAGGCTGGCGGCAGGATCCGGTGCCTTCAAGGCGGCGGCGAACCGGTCGTCCCGGGCTGCAGCGACCAAATCAGCTGACTCGATGATGTCGGCAGCACGGGCACCGTGAGGCAGAGCCGATGCCGACACGACAGCGGTTGCGATGCCCACCGAGAGGAAGCAATGAGCGTTCAAATCGGCCAGCGCCAAGGCCAGCGCGGTCGGATCACTTGACGTGAGGTCTACCCGTTTGATGGGCAGCGCTTCGATAACCGCGCATGTTGCCTCGGCCACAATCTGCAATTGCCTATCGAAATCGCCGGGCGCGGTCTTTCCGGTTAAAGCCTGTTCCAGCCAATCGGCGTGTTTGCGGGCAATTGGCCGGGCGGCCTTGAGAATCGTCTGCTCGGACATATAGACATTGTTGACGCCCAGCTTGTCGAGGCTGTGGTGGCCGCCCCGATAGTAGGACTCGGCGAACAGCGTGCTCGTCTCGTCCCGGGCAAGTGCAGCAAGCGAGATCGAGATCGGAACAAGAAAGCTGTCATCCAACAGCATGACGTCGCGCGATTGCAGCAGACGCTCGGCGGTACGGCCGACGGGAGCGGCGAGGGCGCTGGACAACTCATACAGCCGCCCAGGCCGCCTGTCATAGGCTGGTTTGCTGGTGCCAAGCAGATACGACCGAAGTTCTGCCTGCCTGCGATCAATGCAACGGACTTCGCGGCGGGCCGCATAGCGGATTTCGCGGAGCACATCTCTTATCGTCAATGCAAGGTCTTCAGTCATCTGGCGCCAGTAATCATCGGTTATTGCAGCAGGCAGCATTTGCGGTGACTGCCAGAACACGCCGATAGGACTTGGTTACCCAATCGTCGAGGATCTTAGCATTTGCACCACTGCTTGTCGATCACGCCCCGCGCTGCAGCCGGACGCCCGCTCCTGCCGCGAACAGATGAACGCGCCGAAAATCCACCCCACCCAAGGAATCGCCAACTTGCCTGTCTAACCTGGTATGTCGCCTGAAGCAGGCGGCTGACTCATGGGGCGGATGCGCGTGGCGGATGGCGGCGACGAGGGACTGGCGCGGGCTGCGGCGGGCGGCGACCGGCAAGCCTTTGCCGCGCTGGTCGAGCGGCACTATGACCGCTTCTTCCGGCTCGCCTGGCGCTGGACCGGCACGCGGACCGAGGCCGAAGACATCGCCCAAGACGTCGTCGTGAAACTGGCGACGGCCATCCGGAGTTTCCGGGGAGAGGCGGCTTTTTCGACCTGGGTCTACCGTATCGCTTTCACGACTGCGACCGACCGACTGCGCACGCGGCAAAGGATTCTTCCTTTTGCACCGTCAGATATGCAGGCGTTGGTCGATGGCGACGCGATGGACACACCCACCGATCCCGCTGATGGCCGCGAGCTCTGGGCCGCCGTCCGCGCCCTGCCAGACCAGCAGCGCGATGCGGTGCTGCTCGTCTATGGCGAGGATCTGTCGCACCAGGCGGCGGCGGCGCTGCTCGGCTGTTCGGAAAAAACGGTGTCCTGGCATCTGCACGAGGCGCGCAAGCGTCTGAAGATCAAACTCACGGCCACAGGCTGAATGATGGATGAGCTCGAGCATCTGAAGGATCTACCGGTACCGGCGTCGCGGCCCGGGGCGCGGGCGTGGGCCATGGAGGCTGCGCTCGCCGCGTTCGATGGGGCGCAGAAAAATCCTGCGCCGGCCACCCAAGAAAGTTCCGTCCCCGTCCGTCCTATCTCCGTACCTCGCAACGAGATCCGGAGATTTTTCATGCGCATGACCCGACCCAATTTCGCAACCGCCGCCAGCATTGCCGCACTGATGGTTGCGGTGCCATTGGCTGTTACGCTGCTCCATCGAAACGACGGCCCGAGGCTCGTCATTGTTGATGGAGAGTCAGGACCCACAGCCAAGGCGCCGGTTTCAAATGGCGTGCGCCCCGAGAGCGTCCCCGAGTTAGCCAAGCCCGACGCAACGCTCCCGGCGAAGGTCGCAACCGTTGCCAAGAAGAAGGAAGCCGAAGGCGGCGCGGCCGGGGCCGTCAGGCAACCAGCAGAAACAGACAAGACGGGGATGCTGGTCGATGCACCGCCGCCGCCGTTAGCTGTCGCGCCGGCAAGCCCGGCAGCATCGGACGACCAGTCGGCTGGCATCACCGGGGGCATGACGATGAGCGATGCGGCGCAGGTGCCGGGCCTCCCGCCTGCCAAGACTGACGTGGGCCATTTGGCGGGGACGCTGCGCGCGCAGCCCATGGAAAAGGCTGAGGCCTATATCGCCCAGGACTCGTTACCCGCGCAGCCGCAGGTCGACAGCCGCGAGCGCCACCCCGGCTTGACCGACAATCCGGTCCGCCCAGTCGTCGCCGAGCCGGTCTCGACCTTCTCGATCGACGTCGACACCGCGTCCTACGCCTTCACCCGGCGCATGCTGAACACCGGCCAGCTGCCGCAGTCCGACGCCGTGCGCGTGGAAGAGCTGATCAACTACTTCCCCTACAGCTATCCAAAGCCGGAAACGCGCGATGTCCCGTTCCAGCCGACCGCCACCATTCTGCCCGCGCCCTGGAATCCGGCGCACAAGCTCGTCCACATCGGCATCAAGGGTTACGCCATCCAATCCATTGAGCGGCCGCGCGCCAATCTCGTGTTCCTGATGGACGTGTCCGGATCGATGCAGCCGGCCGACCGCCTGCCGCTGGTCAAGAACGCGCTGCGCCTGCTGGTCGATCAGCTGCAGCCGGACGATACCGTCGGCATCGTCACCTACGCGTCTGGCGCGGGCGTGGCGCTGGAGCCGACGCGAATTTCCGATAAGAGCAAAATAATCGCTGCCATCGACGCGCTCGGGGCCGGCGGCTCGACAGCCGGGGCCGAGGGCATCGAGGATGCCTACCGCATGGCCGAGGCGCATTTCGACAAGACCGGCGTCAACCGCATCATTCTGGCAACGGATGGTGATTTCAACGTCGGCCTCGCTGACACCGAAGCGCTGAAAGGCTTGATCGAACGGAAACGCCAATCGGGCATCTTCCTGTCGATCCTCGGTGTCGGCCAGGACAACTACAACGACACGCTGATGCAGGCGCTGGCGCAGAACGGCAACGGCACGGCGGCCTATGTCGATACGCTGAACGAGGCGCGCAAGGTGCTGGTGGAGGAGGCGTCCTCGACGCTGTTCACCATCGCCAAGGACGTGAAAATCCAGGTCGAGTGGAACCCGGCAAGGGTGAGCGAATACCGGCTGATCGGCTACGAGACCCGAGCCCTCAAGCGCGAGGACTTCAACAACGACAAGGTCGACGCCGGCGACATCGGTTCGGGCCACACCGTGACGGCGCTGTACGAAATCACACCGGCGGGCGCGGTGCCGGCGGCAGATGCGTTGCGGTATGGGGCCAAGACGGCGGATGCGCCGGCCAAGGCTGGAGCCGATGGAGAATACGGCTTCCTGAAGCTGCGCTACAAGCTGCCGAAGGAAGACGTCTCCAAGCTGATCAGCCTACCGCTGACCCCGGCGCTGGAGCAGACGCCATCCGCCGAGGTCCGTTTCGCCACCGCCGTCGCTGCCTACGGGCAGCTGCTGCGCGGCTCGCCTTATCTCGGCGCCTATGGCTACGACGACGTCATCGCGCTGGCGCAAGGCGCCAAGGGCGACGATCCGTTCGGCTATCGGGCGGAGTTCGTGAACCTGGTGCGGCTGGCGAAGTCTGCACGGCCGTAGGGCGAGGCGGCATCACTCAACCACGCATCCCGGAATTCGGCGCGCCTTTCTTTCTTGCGCGCCGAATATCCGGAACCTTTACCCGCCAGGGGCGGAGCACAGCGCCAACCGCTCGCCCTGTTTCCACGAGTGCGGCACCAGTTGTGCCTCGGCCTCACCAGGTAAAGGTCCCGGATATCTGCCGCGCAAAAAGGCGCGTCAGATTCCGGGAGGCGTGTGGGCAGTCCTGCCAAAGTACCTAATTGTTGCAGGTCTCAATGTTGAACAGGAGCTGCGGCTTCATCTCCTTCTCCCTTCGGGAGAAGGTGCCCGAAGGGCGGATGAGGGGATTGCGGCCGGAGGTTGTCGTACCGGCGTGCCACACACGCACCACCAACCCCCTCATCCGTCGCTGCGCGCCACCTTCTCCCAAAGGGAGAAGGTAGACGTTGCGCCACCCTTTGGGGCAGTACATTTGCTCGCCGCCACTAAACCCCGCGCTGCAGCCGGTCGCCCGATCCGGCAGCGAACAGGTGCACGCGGTCCGGACGCACGCGGAGTGAGAGCGGGGACTCAAGGGCCTGACGGTAATCGCGGTCGACTTTGGCAGTGAAGAACTCGGTACCGATCTGCGTGGTCACCAGCGTGTGGTCGCCCATCGGTTCGACGGCGAACACCGTGCTCTTGATCTGCCCGGGATCGGCGGCGGCGATATCGGCATCCTCGGGGCGCACGCCGAGGATGAGCTTTTCCGGCAGGCTTTTGGCCAGCGTCGCCGCGCTCAGCGCCAGCTCGATGCCCGGCGCCACAAACCGCCCGTTCTCCACCCGTCCCTCGATCAGGTTCATCGGCGGCGTGCCGATGAAGCCGGCCACGAACACATTGTTCGGGCTGTTGTAGATCTCGTCGGGCGTGCCGATCTGCTGGATGCGGCCGCCGTTCATGACCACGATGCGGTCGGCGAGCGTGGTGGCTTCCACCTGGTCGTGGGTGACATAGATGGTCGTGGTCTGCAGCTGGCGCTGAATATGTTTGAGCTGTACACGCATGGTCAGGCGCAGCTTGGCGTCCAGGTTCGAGAGCGGCTCGTCCATCAGGAAGACGCGCGGCTGGCGCACGATGGCGCGGGCGAGCGCGGCGCGTTGGCGCTGGCCACCCGACAGGGCCTTGGGCTTGCGGTCGAGCAGATCGCCCAGCTCCACCATGGCGGCGGCCTTGCGGACGAGGCCATCCTGGTCGGGCTGGGGGACGCCGCGCATGCGCAGCGGAAAGCGGATGTTCTCGTAGATCGACATGTTCGGATAGAGCGCATAGCTCTGGAACACCATGGCGACGTCGCGGTCGCGCGGGTCGACATCGATCATGCTTTCGCCGTCGATCAGGATGTCGCCGGAGGTGGCCTCTTCGAGGCCGGCGACCATGCGCATGGTGGTGGTCTTGCCGCAGCCGGACGGGCCGAGGAAAACCATGAATTCCTTGTCGCGCACCACAAGGTCGACCTTGTCGACGCCGATGATGTTGCCCCAGGATTTGGTGACGCCGCGCAGAGTGATTTCAGCCATGGTGGGGATCCGAATGGAGAAAGACGGGAATCGGGAATCGTGAATCGGGACTCGGGAAGGCCTGACCGGCGCAGATCGAAAATATCTTCGCAATAACGGACAATCCGAGTCCCGAGTCCCGAGTCCCGATTTTCAGTTCCCACCTCATCCCTTCACCGCGCCCATGGTAAGGCCGCGCGACAGGTGGTCCTGGATCAGGATCACCAGCAGCAGCACGGGGATGAACGCCAGGAAGCCGACCAGCGCGATGGCGTTGTAGATGATTCCGTCCGAGCCGCCCGAAAAGTTGGCCAGCGCCACCGACAGCGGATAGGCCTCGCGCGTGGCGATGATCAGCGTCAAGAGATATTCGTTCATTGCGAAGATGGCCGCGATGACGCCCGCCGTGATGATGCCGGGCAGGCACATCGGCGTGATAATGGACCACAGGATGCGCAGGTCGGAAGCGCCGTCGGTACGCGCCGCATCCTCGATCTCGTGCGGGATGTCCAGCATGTAGCTGCGGATGATCCAGGTCACGATGGAGAGGTTCATGGCCGCATAGACCAGCATCAGCGCCCAGATTGTGTCGAGCATATGCAGGTTCTTGAATAAAAAGAACATCGGGATTGCCACCACCGCTGGCGCCATCATCTTGGTCGAGAGGATATAGAAGCCGATGTCTTCGCGGTACTTGTAATTGTAGCGCGCGAGCGAATAGGCTGCGGGAATGCCGAGCAGCAGGCAGATGAACACGCTGCCGGCGATGGCCTCGCTGGAGTTGAGGAAATAGCGCGCGATCGGCCAGTCCTCCCAGATCTTGGCCCAGGTCTCGATGGTGATGGTGGGCCAATAGATCGGATGCGGCGTGATGATTTCATTGCGCGGCCGGAAGGCGATGGTCAAGAAATAGAGAATCGGGGCGAGACAGAACAATCCCCAGGCCGAGAGGATGGCGTTGCGCAGGATCGAGGATGGGTACTTTGTCATTGTGTGAATGGTGAATGGTGAATGGTGAATGGTGAATTGACCTACCTGGACCTTTTCGCTTCCAGCGAACGGATCAAGCTGCGCAGCATCTTGCAGACGGTTTGGCAAAGCGGCCTTGGATCGCCGCCGCTGACTTCGTTCGGCATTTTAACCCTATCCGCGACGAGTAGTAGCGTCTCCAACTCCTTAGCGGAGCCTTGGGCAATCCGTAGAAACTGTATGAACTGACCTGTTTGATCGCGCCCGTACCCTTCAGCGATATTTGCAGCTACTGAGACGGACGCGCGACGAATTTGTGACGTCAGGCCATAAACCTCATCCTTGGGGTACTGTTTCGTCAATAGATAGCATCGTTCGGAAAGATCCATGGCAAACTTCCAAACGTCGAGATCTTTGTAGTCTACGATTTGATTCGGACCCGCCATTCACCACCTCACAATTCACTATTCACCATTTCAGTCCCTCCCCGAGCGGAAGTGCTTTTTCACCAGCAACTGCGCGGTAACTGTGATCAGGATCAGCAGCACCACGGAAGCAGCGGACGCATAGCCGAAATCGAACTGGCGGAAGCTGGTGCGGTAGACGAAGTAGCTCATGGTCTCGGTCGCCCCGCCCGGCGTGCCCTGCGTGATGATGTGCACGGGCGCGAACATGTTGACGATGTCGATGCCGCGCAGGATGAGCGCAACGACGATGATCGGCTGCATGAGGGGCAGCGAAATGTTGAAGAAGATCTTTGGCCAGGAAGCGCCGTCGAGCCGGGCGGCCTCCTCGATCTCCTTGTCCTGGCCCTGCAGCGCGGCGACGAAAATGATGAACAGGAACGGTGTCCATTCCCAGACATCGACGGTGACCAGCATGAGGCGGGCCAGGATGATGTTGCTCATCCAGTCGATATTGTCCGTGATCAGACCGGCGCGCATCAACAGGTCGGCGACCACCCGGCCGTCGTTGAACAGCAGCTTCCAGATGAACGACACGGCAGACGGCATGAACAGCATCGGCAGCAGGAAGACGATGCGCCAGGCGCGCACCAGCGGGTCGCGGTAGACCAGCGCCGCCAGCCCCATGGCGATGACGAACTGCAGCGCCAGCGTGATCGAGCCGAGCAGCGCGGTGTTCCACAGGCTGGCCCAGAAATCGGGATCGGTGAACAGATGCGCGTAGTTGTCGATGCCGGCCCATTCGAGCTGGAAGCGGCCGTTGTAGAAACTGCGCCAGATGGCGAATATGCCAGGGTAGAGCGTAATACCGAGCAGATAGACGACGGCCGGCGCGACCAGGAAATACGGGAAGGCCGCGCGCATGAACGGGCTGCGCCGGCGGATGGGCGTGCGTGTTGCGGCCCACCCTGTCGCCTGTTGTGTCAGCACGTCGGCCATCGATGTTTCCGGCGCCAAAGGCAGGAGCTTCCTCTCCCCCGTTTTCCGGGGGAGAGGAGACGGCCCCTCGCAGCGCGTTTCAGCGCAAGAGTTGGGCAGTCGGGGGGGGGGGGGGGGGTGGGGCGGCGCCGGGTGCGCCCCGGGGGGGCAACCCCGGGCACCCCCCCCCCCGGTGGGCGCCGAGGGGCAGGAAAGAAAAGAAGG